>JBGUWM010000038.1:0-29905 GCA_045221175.1 Acutalibacteraceae bacterium
GCGACAGCTTCTTTGCTATCGCTTGTTCCATTCTTCTTTTCTGTTTTAATTCGGATTTACCCCAACTATTGACAAAGAGCCATAAAATTCAAACCCCGTTTTACCGATCTTTTTTCATCGGCAAAACGGGGTTTTTCTGTTATGTTCTTTTTCGTTGAAGGCAGTGTCCTTCATGCGTCGGTTCTGCACTGCTTTCAAGCGTTATGCGAATGCCGTTTGCTCACTCCGCCGGGGGTAAATTTATCATACGACGATTCGTCAAATGCCTCTGTTCTCTGAATGTTGCCGAGGAACGACACTCTGTGCCTGTCTTCCGGCTGCTGCATCTGTCAATCATTTTATGCAGAAGTTACTGTACCGTTAGAGAAAAAGTCTTTTTGGCGACAGTGCTGTCCTCGTCCATCACCTTGATCATCAGGTCATACTTTCCGGCTGATTCCGCAACAAAAACAGCCGTTGACGCCGTACTGTAAGACTTGATGGTTTTCCATGAAGAGGCTGTAGATCTTTTATAATAATAAGCGTAACGATAATTACCGGCTCCGCCTGATGCGGCGCCCTTCAGGGTTACAGTCTTTCCGGCGGCTATGGTGCCGGCAGACAATGCCGACTGATTGCTCAGTGCTTTTGTTACCGTCAGTGTAAAGGTCTTCTTCTCAACCTTGCCTTTGTTGTCCTTAACCTTGATCAGCAATTCGTATTCCACTGCCGACAAAGGTCTGAACTCCGCTTTATCAGCGGCAGAATAATTTTGTATGGTGATCCAGTCCTGATCAGACGGTCTTTTGTAATAAAATGCGTACTGATAATTACCTGCTCCGCCTTCAGCGCTTGCTTTCAGCGTGATAGTATCGCCGGTATAGGCGGTCTTACGGGAAATAACCGACTTGTTTTTCAGCGCCTGCGTTACTTTCAGAGAAAATTCTTTTTTGGCTATGGTGCCGTTTTTATCCCTGACCTTTATTAATAATGTATATGTATCGGCTGAATAGGGGGTGAAGCTTACGGAAGAACTGCTGCTGTAGGTTTTGATCGTCACCCAATCATTGACGCCTGTTTTTTTATAATAGTAAGCGTATTCATATCCTCCTGCGCCATTGGCGGCTACACCTTTGAGCGTTATGGCTTCTCCTGTTTCGGCTGTCGTTCTGGACAGAGAAGAATTATTACTCAGCGCCGCCGTTGCTTTGACTGTTATCGTCTTTTTGGCAATGCTGCCGTTACTGTCCTTTACCTTGATCAGCACTTCCCATGTACCGCTTTTTGACAGTTTGAACGATGCCGAACTTGCCGTGCTGTATCCTTTGATCGTGGTCCATGCAGAAGCGCCGCTCTTCCGATAATAATAGGCATATTGATAGGAGCCTGTTCCTCCGGAAGCTTTCGCATTCAGGTTCACTGTGCTGCCCAACACAACAGAAGATGACGATACGGCAGAACTGTTCACCAGCTTCGGCACAGAAACCTTTTCCGTATACTCCAGGGCAACCCAGCCGCTGACGGAGTAATAGGTAGTGTAACCCCAGGTATATCCCCCTGCTGTCTTTTTCTTCGTCACATAGAGCGTTGTTCCGTCCGGAACCAGTCCGCAGATGCTATAGCCCGTTCCTGCTCCGGTACGGATATTCAGTCCTCCGTCGGCTTTTACCTTCCTGTATTCGCTGACAGTCGGTTCAGGCTTTTCAGGGTCTTCGGCAGAACTCCCCGACAGTTTTACGTCAGGGCTTGTGACAACCCAGTACATTTCTACACCGCTGACCGGCACCAGCGCCTCTGTTGCCTTCACTCTGCCGGCAGCACAGTTATTGGCAGGCTCGGCACAATAAAATACGCCGTTAGTATAATCCGTCAGCAGAATGGCGTGAGGATAGTCAAAATCATAGGCAACAACACCCTCAGGGTGTTCCTTTAACAGAGCGATGAGTTCCGACTCTGCATTATACTGTATCCTTCCGGATGTTACCTGTATTCCTCTGTGAGAATAACTGCTGTACATTCCCACACCGTACATCCACAGGTCAGACTTTGCCGAATATTCCGTAATAGTATTCCAGTCCGAATCTCCCCTCATCATAGCTGTTCTTCTCAGCATCATGACGTTGGCACACAGTGTGCAGGTATCAGATTCCTGCTGCTTCAAAAACACCGATGAGGCATTGATGTCTGAAAAAGAAGCCGCCTCTGCTTCTATGGATACCGACGGCACAAACGCCGCTGTACATAAAGCTGTCATGACCACAGCGGCGGTGGCTATCAGTTTTCTTCTGATACTCAATGAACATTCCTCCTGTTAATGGTTCCATGTGGTTGCATCGTCCGGTCGCTCACAGGCGAACCGTCTGATCCTTCTCTTATACTTCTCTTATACTTCTCTTACACTTCTCTGATCCGTTTTCATGCTTCTCATTTTGCTGTATGATACGCCTCAATAAGGCTCTGTTACTGATTTTATGCGGTTTTCCGGTTTTTTTCAAGCATTTTTCTTCTGCTCTTTCAAGATTCTGTCATTTGTACAAGTTATCCAAGTCCTTTGCATTATTTCTGTTGAAGTTTTCAGAAAGAGAAGCAAGGAAGCCTGCTGATTGCTGCGTATTCCTTGCTTCTTTTTTCAGGTCTGTTCATGTCTGTTTCGTCTTTTTGCCGGTAATCGTAATCTTATCAAAGTCAATTCCTGCCTGACGGTTGACAATATCCTTTATGGTCACTGCAGATGCTTCGTTCAGCCCTTCCTGCGGTACGATGACCGTACATGAACCGTTATTCACCGAAACAAAACAATCTTCAAATCCCTTGGTCATGATTTCAATTTCCATATCACTCTCCGCTTTGATGGCATTGGTCAGCCTTTCCGCCGCTTTTACCGCCTCTTGCCGGGCGCTGTCTGTTCCTTCTGCGGACTGTACCATATCCTGCAGCGCTGCCAGTGCCTCATCTCTTGCCGCCTGCCTTTTTTGTCTTTCCTCCGCAAACGCTGACGATATCGCATTCCCGGCTGCCGAACTGCTCTTCTCGTCTTTTTTGTCCTGAACCTGTGCTGTATCCTCTGTTTTTTTCGGCTGACCGGACACTTCCGTATTGACATAGACGGTCTGTCCCAGTTCTTTCGTATCTTCCGCTGCCGTTTCGCTGACGGCAGCAGGATTACTTGCAGAAAACTGCCAGTTGAGATATACCGCCGCTCCCAAAGCGACTACCAATGCTCCTATTAAAAGCTGTCTTTTACCAAATGTCATGGTTGTTTCCTCCTCTTATACGCTCATTTTCAAAACACAGATTCGTGACGGCGCAAGATGAACTGCCGCTGCTACCGCCGAACGGATTGCCTCTGCCACCTCCTGCCGATCTCCTCCTTCGCACACTACCAGAACGCCACGAATACCCGGCATTGTCTGACTGATTGTCAGCGCCTGTTCCGAACCGTCCTGACGGCGCACAACTATGCAGGTTCGTTTTTCGTTATTCTGATGCTGGTCTTCCGTATTCTTATCGTTGGACTGAATGTCGCTGTCTGTAGCGTAAATACTTCTGACGGTGCCCTCCAGCGTAATCATCAGCTTGGTTTTGCCTGCCCCTTCTATACTTGCCACCATGTTTCCCAATTCCTCCGTAAGCTGCTCACGATAAAGATTGGCGCTTTCCATCATCTGCGGATCCAGTGTATTGACTTCCTCATCTTTCTTTTCATTCTGCTTTGAAAATACAGAGGATAAGAAGATCAACGCAATCCCCAACAATCCTGCCGCTACCATTACCTTCAACAGCCGTTCCCTGTTTCGGAATAATCCGCCCTGTTTCTCTTTTTCCTCCGCCATTCCACACTCTCTTTCCGGAATCACTCTACGATGATTGTCCTACACCCGATTTGCAGTTCTTCCTGCACGATACTATTGACAACATTGCTCTTTTGTGCGTCCTTCCTGTGCAGACTGACCTCTGCTGTTATCATCAATATGCTGCCGTCGCTGCCAATATCCGTCTGCACTTCTGTTTTTGCAGCCGCAATACCGTTTTCTCTGAGTTTGCTGTCAATCAGTCCGGCAAGCTGCTCTGTCAGATACGTTTCCTGCTGTTTCCCCAATACCTCAGGAATGTCCGACACTTCAAACCGTTCTGCAGACGGCAGTTGTCTTGTCAGTTCACTGAAAGCCTTGCCCGCAGGCAGCACAATGGCAGACAGCATGAAGATTCCCAGTACCAGCCTGACCATTTTTTCAAAAGCTGTATCCGACAGCAGCATCTCTACAATGCACGATGCCGCCGCACATACGGACACCGTTACCGCCCATTGTATGACGCCTTCCATTTTTGTGTGTCACCTGTCTTTCCATGCTTTTGTGTGTCACCTGTCTTTTCCGGCATGGCTGCCGCTACTGTCTTGCGAGCAGCAATATCATGACCGTTCCGATTACAAATACCGTCATTACACATAACAACAATGCCGTCAGAATCCCTGCTGTTTTTGACACAGCCCTGAACAGTCCGCTCATCTGCGTAATTCCGCAGATATCCGAAACAGCCCCAAGCAAGAAAAGCGAGAATTGCCAGATAATGCACTCTGCTAAAACCGGCAAAAGCCAGAATGCCGAACCAATGATAACCAGTACGCCTGCGCCTGTTTTCAAAAGCTCAAGACTGCCGCTGAAAGTGTTCAGCGCTTCGCTCAGAACACCGCCTACTACCGGCACAAACGAACTGACCGTAAACTTCAGTGCTCTTTTGCTCACCTGGTCCATCGAAGACGTAATCATGGTATTCAATGACATTACCGTAATAAAGACTGACATAACGAACGTAAGCACCCATTTTGCAACCTTGTACACCGTTTCACTTAATGCAGAAAGATTCATCTTCGGAGAAACGGAAGACGTCACCGACAAGGCAAGAAACACGTTCATCATCGGTACCAGCAGCTTAGCAGACAGTACGGATACCAGATTGCCTGCTGTCATCATACCGGTATAATATGATCCGGCAGTAACCTCATGACCTGTGCTTGCCATCAGTCCTGCCATAACCGGAACATACAGCAGCATAAAACCGGCTCCGCCGCTGATCACCTCCGCCGCTGAAGCAATAGTATGACTAAAAGGCACTATCACAGCCGTACAGATACACATTGTTCCTACGGCGTTCTGAACCGATCCCAGCCGCAGATCCGACGAACCTATCCGAAAGCCCTCTGTCACGGAGCAAAGCAATATGATTCCAAGACAAACCGTCAGTCCGCACAGCGGTGTCTTGCTGTTCGACGTCAGCATCTCCATCATCGTTGACAAGACAGCTCCCATTTGCAGATCGTATAAACCCTCCGCCTTTAATTCTCCGATTCCTGCTTTTTGCAGCGCTTCTTTTGTCTGCTGCGGCAGTGCATCAAACAAGCGATTCGTACCCAGTGTTTCCGACTGAAGTGTAAACAATCTGTCTTTTTCCTCCTGCTCCGTTGCTGCCGATACCGTTATACCAGTCATCAGCAGAAGCAACAGTATGATCGTGACCGTCCACAGAACTTTCTTCATCTCTCTCACTTTCTTTCCGATTCCGGTTTATTCCATGAACCCGACTACTCCTTTTTCGTGATGAAAATAATTGTCTTGCAGCGGTTTTCCCTCTGACGCTGACTGCCATGGTATCCATAACTATTACAATCAGATGATTTTATTGTCCCATCAGCGAAGCAATCACCTGCAATATGTTTTTCAGAAGCGGCAGCGATAGCATCACAATGGAAATTTTCGCCGCCAGCTCTACCTTCACCGCCAGTGAGCTTTGACCTGCGTCACGACACGCATCTGCCGTAAACTGGCTGAGAAAACAAACACCGATCGTTTTGATCAGCACCTCTGCGTAAGCACTGTCCACACCGGCAGAGCTGATGAAATATTGCAGTTCTCCTATAATGGGCGACAGTTTTGTCAGTATGGAAAACAGAATGGCGGCACCTGCCGATACAGCAAGGACTGCCGCAATTTCGGGGGAATGTTTTTTCAGTGCCAACGCCGCAAATGCCGCCGTAAGCGACAGAACGATGATCCCGAAAAGTTCCATCTTAAAACCCGAACAGCGACTCTATGGTACCGAATAGCTGTGAGATCTGCTGTACCAGCATCATCAATACCACGATCAGCCCTGCCAGTGTTGTCATCATTGCCTGTTCCTCACGCCCCGACCGTGAAAGAACCAGACTGAGTACCGCTACGATAATGCCGATGGCTGCTATTTTGAAAATAAAGTCAATGTTCATCTTCTCACCCTGATGCTGCGCCTGCCGGCAATGTCCGTATGCTTACTACAGCATTAAAACCGCTGCCATTGCTCCGCTGAACATTCCCACCATACGGTACAGCCTGCGCTTGGTCCTGTATTCTTCCGTTAACTCTTTATATTTTCTTTCTGCACTTTCTCTGTACAGCGCTAACTTATTCAGCTCTCCGCTGCAGTTACTTGTTCCAAAGCTGCTGCCGAACCGAACGAAAAACTCCCGGTCCTCTTGCCTGTCGATATGGGCAAATACGGACTGTTTCCATGCAAGAGCAAAATCCTTCCCCTGCTTCAACTGCTCTGCCGTGCCGCTCAACAGCGGCTTTATCAGTTCAAATCCGCTGACGCCGGTCAGAATGTCTGCTACAGATGCTGCCGTGTAGCCGACTATTGACTGAACCTGCACCAGAAAGCGAATGTATTCTTCATATAAACGCTGCCTTTTGCCGATACCCTCTGAGCAATAAATTCCTGTAAGGGTTCCGCACAAAATCAGCAGCGCACCACCGCCTATCTTCAGATACAGCATAAGGCTGCACCGGCTTCTGTATGGCGTATATCGGCGATAACGCATGGTTTGTCTGATGAATGGAGCATCACAACCGTCTGAAAGGCTCCCGTTTTTAACAAGCGCCTTGCCTGTACCCTTTGCAGCAGGGATTCGTAGTCGGGCGCATGAATGGAACAAATCATCATCGCCCCTGCATGAAAGCCTTCGGCTATCATGCGGCAATCTTCCTGTGTTCCCACCTCGTCGCATACTATCACCTGCGGTGACAAGCCCCTGATGGCGTGCTGTACCCCTTCGCCTTTTGGATATCCGTTGAGGATATCGCACAGCCCCAGATCATTGTATGCTGCCCCGTGATACGTTCCTGACAGTTCCCCTCTTTCATCTACTACTACCGTTCGCATCATTCTGCAGCCTTCTCCCAAAGAAATCTTTCTGGCAAGGTCTCTGAGCATGGTTGTCTTTCCGCTGGAAGGCGCACCCGCCAGCAAAATACCACCCCGCAGCGGATACAGCCGTCTGATCAGTTCGTCCGATACGCCCGACACCTGCCTGGCAATTCTGATATTCAGCGATGATATATCCCCCAGCGTGGTAATCCTGCCGTCACTGACAACCGCTGTTCCGCCGATTCCTACACGATGTCCGCCTCTTACTGTCAGATATCCGTTTTTGATTTCATTCTCCACACTATAAACCGAATAACCGCACATTCGCCTGAAAGTATCCATGACCTGCCGCTGTGAAACCATCACGGCCTTCTCGCTGACAGAATACAGTATCCTGCCGTTATTCTCTAAAAACAGACTTGTCGTTCCGTCTGTCAAGGTCAGCGGTCTTCCCCCTCTCAGCCTGATCTCCTGTATTCTGCTTCTTTTGCTCTCTCCTACTGTCATTACTGCCCTTTTCAGCTCTTCACACAACAGCTCTGCCGCAGATTCAAAGCTATCTTGTTTTTCCGTCACTGTTCACATCTCCCCTTTTCTTGATATCATATCATATTAGCCTGCGCTTCATTTTATGCCTGCATTCATTCCTTATACCCGACTTTACTGCCCTAAATCTGCAACAAAAAAAGACAGTTTTCTTTTGTTATCAAAAAGAAAACCGTCTGAAAACGTATAAAGAACCCACAAATTTTTTCGTCAATCTCATCTGCTGTCATGACATGGGCAGATAAACCGGATACACTTCCGCCTTGGCAGTCTGTCACCATTTACCGCTGCGGAAAATCCTTTCTTTACCTTAACAGCCATGAAGCAAGCTACCTATCCAAACCATATTGTCGCACTGCACAGAGGATCGGCATTGCACAAATTGCCGGTGTGACCCTTACCATCGCCTTGCTCAGACTGTAACCGCTTCATTTTCGTTTGTGCTTTGATGATGCTTTGCTTATGCTTGATTGTGCATTGCCTGTCCTTTGCTGCATTGCCTGTCCTTTGCTTATATCTTGATTGTGCATTAATCGTATGTTAACCCTTTCTTCCGGATAAAGCTGCTTTCCGTCCTGTACTGTTGACAAAAAATATACCGGCACACACCAACAGCAGCGACAGCAAATTGATGAGCGTGAATATGTTTTCTCCCAGAAAAATCCCCGACCACATTGTACCGAATACAGGAATCAGCAGATTATAAACAGCGATCCGGCTGACAGAATGATAGAACAGCAAAGACGTCCATAACATAAACGCTATTCCTGCCATAGCTGCAAGATACAGCAGCATCAGCATGGCATTCAAACTCCCAACATAAAGATGTCCGCCAAAAATATATCCCGCTGCTGTCAGCGCCGTTCCTCCGATCATTAGCTGCCACGAAGATATTTGCAGAGCGTCCCTGCCGGGGGATATTTTTTTACTGACTACATTTCCGACTGCTCCTGACAGATTGGACAAAATAACCAGTCCGTCTCCTGCCAGCAGAAAGCCGCCGAAATTGCCGCCTTCCAGATTCATTACGATAATACCGGAAATGCCGATAATGCAACCGCCGATTTTTCTGATGGTCAGCTTGTCAGATTTGAAAACGATTGCTGACAGAATCACAGATCCGAATGCTGAAAGCGAGGTAAACACGGAAGACTTTGTACCGCTGACATAAACAATGCCTGTATAGAGCAGCAGATACTGTAAAAATGTCTGGAAAAAGCCCAGTACCGATACCGGCAGAATATCTTGTTTGTGCAGCTTCATTTTCTTCGGCTGTCTGATCAGACCGATGATGAAGACAATCAGGCCTGCGCCCAAAAAACGTGCGCCGGCAAAAATAAATTGAGCGGGAACGTCACCGCTGTCGATGCCGAACAGCTTATAACCGATTTTGATACACGGAAACGCCGTACCCCAAAGCAGTGTACACAACACCGCTGTCAGGCTCGCTGCCACAGGATACTGCAAGATCGGTCGTTTATTCTTCATTCCCTTCACCTGCCTGATCAAACCTTTCTAAAAAATGATGTTCCTCACCCTCCAGATAATAACCGATGATTGTGCTAAGGTTCACTCTTTCTACACTGCGAAAAATATTATACTCCACCTGCGGATTGGTCTTTTTCAGTTCGGCAATGAGGTGCTTGATCTCCAGTCGCTTGGAACTGCCTGTTCCGTCAAGCCCTGCGTTTTCTTCTGTAAACCGGCAGGCACATTGCAGAAACTCAAGGTGATGATAGTTTTTCCATGATATGATATCTTTTTCCCGTATGTAATACATGGGACGAATCAGTTCCATGCCCTCAAAGTTGGTACTTTTGATTCTCGGCATCATGGTCTGAACCTGCGCCCCATACAACATTCCCATCAGAATGGTTTCAATCACATCGTCAAAATGATGTCCCAGCGCAATTTTATTACAGCCTAAAAGCTGCGCCTGCTTATATAAATGTCCCCTGCGCATTCTCGCACAAAGATAACATGGATTTTTCTCGATATGCTCCACAGAACTGAAAATATCCGTGTCAAATATCCGGATCGGAATACCTAACAATGCAGCATTATCAATAATCTTCTGACGGTTCAGCGGGTGATAACCAGGATCCATCACAATAAACTCCATCTCAAAAGGATAATCGCCGTGCCGTGACAGTTCCTGCATCAGCTTGGCAAGCAGCATGGAATCTTTTCCGCCGGATATACAAACCGCTATTTTATCTCCTTTGCTTATCAGTCTGTAATCCTTTACCGCTCCGATAAACTTGTGAAACAGCGTCTTTTTGTATTTGGTTATGATACTGTGTTCTGCCGGATTAAACCCTTCCACTTTCATTCCTCCCCAAAAACATCACCGCCATTATAGCACCACCATCCTCTCTCTGTCAATTCTGCCCTTTTCCGTTTTGATAAATGCCGCTCTCCACTATTACTAATGCTGTTCATTCTTTTTCGTTATGCCGTTTTCCAATTCTGATACTGCTGCCCTATAAAAACAGACAATAATAAAAGGTTTCGCCAGTCTTATAAAAAGATGCGGTTTCTATTGATATGCTTTAGTTGGCTATTGTATCATCATCCGACTTCGTTTTCAGAGGAATCGGTAGGCTTTTCTCGTGACTTACTCTGCTTCGTATTTAAGCTGTCTGTTATTTGAGAATAGTATGACAACCCCTTTTTCCTTGTAGAGAATGGGGTTCCCCTTCTCCGAGATGTTTTTTCCTTTCTGATGATCACTTTTCCACTTCCATTATCAGATAAAACATTTCCCTTTTATTACAACGACTTTTCAACACAAAAACTCCGACAGGCTTTCATACAAAAACCTGTCGGAGCAGTTTATGAATAATAATGCTTTTTGCTTTTTTTCTTGGACGACTTCGCCGCCGTTATGAATTTCTTCACACGATTGGTCTTGCCCCGCTCCAGGATCGGATCAGCTTCACCCTTGACGGTGTCGGCTGTGATGGTGATCTTCATGACCGTTTCATCGGCAGGAATCTCAAACATCAGCTTTTTGAGGGTATCTTCCATGATGGAACGAAGTCCTCTGGCGCCTGTGCGGCGTTCAATTGCTTTTTTGGCAATCTCTGTCAACGCTTCATCTTCGAAAACCAGTTCTACGCCGTCCATATCAAACAGCTTTGTGTACTGCTTGATCAGAGAATCCTTCGGTTCCTTCAGAATCCGTACCAAAGACTGCTCGTCCAGTCCGTCCAGTGCCGTAATCACCGGCAGTCTGCCCACCAGCTCCGGTATCAGACCGAACTTGACAAGATCCTGCGGTATGACGTCAGACATCCAGCCTGTTGTATCCAGCTCTTTTTTGGATTTGATATCCGCATTAAAGCCCAACACGGAAGAACCCATGCGCTTTTCAACCATTTTTTCAAGTCCGTCAAAAGCGCCGCCGCAAATAAACAGTATATTGGTAGTATCAATCTGAATGAACTCCTGCTGGGGGTGCTTTCTGCCGCCTGTCGGCGGTACGTTTGAAACCGTACCTTCCAGAATCTTCAAAAGCGCCTGCTGCACTCCTTCACCGCTGACGTCACGGGTAATGGAGGGATTCTCGGATTTACGGGCGATCTTGTCTATCTCGTCCACGTAGATAATGCCTCTTTCGGCACGGGCAATATCGAAATCCGCTGCCTGAATGAGTCTGAGCAGAATATTTTCTACGTCTTCACCTACATAGCCTGCCTCTGTCAGCGTTGTGGCATCGGCGATTGCAAACGGCACATCAAGAATGCGGGCAAGCGTCTGTGCAAGCAGGGTTTTTCCTACACCGGAAGGTCCCAGCAGCAGTACGTTGCTCTTGTTCAGGGTAACATCGTCCTGCTCATCCTTGCAGTTGATCCTTTTGTAATGATTATAAACCGAAACCGACAATGCTATCTTTGCTTCATCCTGTCCGATAACGTATTCGTCAAGCTTTGCTTTCATTTCCGTCGGACGAAGAAGCCCAAAACCTTCCGCACTCTTGGCAGAAGCATTCGTGTCTTCAAAAAAATCAAAATTCGGATCTTTTTTCAGAATAGAATTGCACAGTCTGATGCATTCGTCACAGATATATGCCCTTGCGCCCTGTATCATTTTTTCTACATCTTCCTGTGACTTTCCACAGAACGAGCAGTATACGGTTTTTTTGGAATCATCCTTGTTTGCCATTGATGCAACTCCTTATCGCTGTGTAATGACCTTGTCGATCAGGCCGTATTCCAACGCCTGCTGAGCCGTCATGAAGTTGTCTCTTTCGGTATCTCTGGCGATTACCTCAAGAGGCTGTCCGGTATTGGCCGATAAAATCGTATTCAGCTTTTTCTTAGTCTGAATAATATGATCTGCATGGATCATAATGTCAGTAGCCTGACCCTGCGCGCCGCCGCTGGGCTGGTGAATCATAATATCACTGTTCGGCAGTGCATAGCGCTTGCCCTTGGTGCCTGCTGCCAGCAGAAAAGCGCCCATGCTTGCTGCCATGCCCATGCAGATAGTGGATACGTCACACTTGATATACTGCATGGTGTCGTAAATTGCCATTCCGTCGGTTACAGAACCGCCCGGGCTGTTGATATATAAACTGATATCCTTAGTGGAATCCTGTCCTTCAAGATAGAGAAGCTGCGCAACAATCAGGCTTGCCGTCACGTTGTTGACTTCTTCTGTCAGCATAATGATTCGGTCGTTCAGCAGTCTGGAATAAATATCATAAGACCGCTCGCCTCTGTTGGTCTGCTCTATTACATAAGGAATTGTTGCCATAATCATTACCTCCGTCCATATTGTTTAGAATTGACCTGCTGCGGCTGTTCTATACACCTGCCGCAGCCTGCGGAAGTGTTGCCGGAACCGAGAAATTACTCTGCGGCAGCCTCTTCGGCTACTGCAGCTTCTTTTACCAGCTCCAGTGCCTTCTCTACGTTCAGATCGCCGGAAATGTCTTTGTCGGAGAAAGCAGCCTTTACTCTCTCAACATCTACCTTATAGATATCTGCCAGCTCCTGATACTTGTTCTGAATGTCTTCATCGGTAGCCTGAATGCCTTCCAGCTCTGCAATCTTCTTCAGCGCAAGTCTTACTTCTACCTGAGATACAGCTCTGTCGTGATATGTTTCACGCATTGATTCCTCTGTCAGACCGGTATACTGCATATAGGTGCGAAGATCCAGTCCCTGTGCTCTCAGGTTCATTGCAAACTCGTCGATCAGGTTATCTACCTGATTGTTATACATTGCCTCAGGTACTTCTGCCTGCATCAGCTCACGCAGCTTTTCTGCTACCTGACGCTCTTTGTCAGCCTCTGCCTCGTCCTTGCGGTCCTGCTCCAGCTTTGCTCTCAGGTCTGCCTTGTAGGCGTCTACTGTTTCAAACTCGCTGATGTCCTTTACATAATCATCGTCCAGCTCGGGCAGTTCTTTCTCCTTGATTTCGTGGAGCTTGATTTCAAACTGAACAGCCTTGCCCTTCAGTTCTTCTGCCTGATAATCCTCAGGGAAGGTAACGTCAATCGTAAATTCTTCTCCTGCATTGTGTCCGATTACCTGATCTTCAAAGCCCGGAATAAAGGATCCGCTGCCCAGTGTCAGGCTGTAGTTCTCGGCTGTGCCGCCCTCAAATGCCTCGCCGTCCAGCAAGCCCTTGAAGTCAATAACGGCTACGTCACCGCTCTGTGCTGCTCTGTCTTCAACCGTTACAAGACGGCTGTTTCTGTCAAGCACCTTTTTCACTTCTGCTTCTACGTCTTCGTCAGTTACTTCTGTTGACTTGGGGGTATAAGCAATCCCCTTATAGTTCTCGATGCTGACTTCCGGCTCTACGGTAACGACTGCCTTCATGGTAACGCCGTCTTTGCCTGCTTTTTCAACATCAAGGTCAATGTGATCCTTCACCAGCTCCAGATCAGCCTCTTTTGCTGCGTCGGCAATTGCCTGAGGATACAGCTCTTTGAGTGCGTCATCATAGAATACGCCCTCGCCGTACTCTCTTTCGATGATAGCACGGGGTGCCTTGCCCTTTCTGAAGCCGGGAATGCTGATGTTCTTGACCTGCTTTTTATAAACCGCATTGACAGCGTTCATAAATGTTGCGCCGTCGATCTCAATAACCAGTTCGTAACGGTTTGTCTCTACTTTGTTTGATGAAATAAGTTTCATTTTGATATTCCTCCATATTTTAACTGAAAATCAATAGGTATTATAGCATAGTTTCAGCCAATTATCAAGTTTGAACCATGTTTTTTTCGGCTTTTTTATCTGTCAAAGAGTCTTTTCTCCGAAAAATCAGTCCGTTTTTATTCCCATTGTCTGTCCGCTCTGCTTTTCATCTGATAAACAGCGGCGTAAAGCCGAGATAATCACAGGCAACCAACTGAAACCTTATGCCGTATTTTTCTCCGATAAAAGCTCTTTTAGCAGCGCTGCCGCCGTGAATGTGACCGTAATAGCACTGTCTGACGCCATATTCTCTGAGAACGCTCAGAATCTCTTCACACTCCATATTGTTGTAAATCGGCGGATAATGCAAAAAAACTATCGGCTCATAACCGTCTTTGACGGCAGGCTCTACAGACATTCTCAGTCTGCCTACCTCACGCCGCAGAATCAGCATATCGGCGTCTGTCTCCGCATCATAGAACCAGCCTCTCGATCCGCACAGGGCGGTATTGTCACACACATAATAATTATTATGCAGTATCGACAGTGAGTGAAAGCCTTTTTCGGCAATGTATTTATCCATCTTGGATTTAGTCGTCCACCAGTAATCGTGGTTGCCCTTGAGCAGCAGCTTTTTTCCGGGCAGCTCGTCGATAAACCGGAAATCGGCTTCCGTTTCGGATAGTTTCATCGCCCAGGAAATGTCCCCGCCGATCACGACGGTGTCGTCTGCCGTCACAAGACGCCGCCAATTTGTCTGTATCCTGCCGGTATAGTCCGACCACCCGTGGAACACGTCCATCGGCTTATCTGTGCCAAAGGACAGGTGCAGGTCTGCAATTGCATAGATTGCCATGCAGCCGTCCTCAGCCGATTGACAGACTATTCAGAACAGTCTGCGGCATTTCGTCCACCTTGCAGGTAAAGCCGAAGCGAACCTCTGCGTCCTTCAGTGAAGCCAGCGGAGCAGGAACCGGTGTTTTGGTAGCAGCAGAAAGAGCGTCTACCATTGCAAACTCGTCCTCAGGCAATGCAGCGTCGCTGACAGCCTCCAGAACACTCTTGGCAAACTTGTAGGGACTTGCGGTAGAAGCGATAACGGCGGGTGTCGTGTCGTTGGTATCGGCAACATACTGCTGATATACGTTAACGGCAACGGCTGTATGGGTATCGCAGAGATAGTTTTCCTCACGGTACATTTCACGAATGGTCTTCTGCGTATTTTCGTCATCGCAGAATCCGCCGTAGAACAGCTTTTGCAGCTTGGCTTTTACTTCTTCGTCAACCGTATATTTTCCTGTTTCGGACAGTTCCTTCATCCACCGGGCAACCTTCTCGGCATTACCGTCTGTGAGATGATAAAGCAGTCTTTCCAAATTGCTGGATACGAGAATATCCATTGACGGAGAAATGGTGGTAAAGAAGGTTCTCTGCTTATCGTAAGTACCGGTTCTGATAAAATCAGTCAGTACGTTATTGGCATTGGAAGCGCAGATAAACTTGTTGATCGGCAATCCCATATTCATCGCATAGAACGACGCCAGAATATTGCCGAAGTTACCGGTGGGTACTACCACGTTGATCTTATCCCCCAGCGTGATCTTACCCTCTTTCAGCATATCGCAGTATGCGGAAAAATAATACACAACCTGCGGCAGAAGTCTGCCCCAGTTGATGGAGTTGGCGCTGGAAAACAGCATATTGTTTTCTGCCAGCTTTGCCTTGATTTCAGTATTGGTGAAAATCTTCTTAACGCCAGTCTGTGCATCGTCGAAGTTACCCTCAATTGCCGCTACGCTGACATTGTTGCCCTTCTGGGTTGCCATCTGGCGCTTCTGCATGGGGCTGACGCCGTTGACAGGGTAAAAAACCATGATCTTTGTACCGTCAACATCTTTGAAGCCTTCCAGTGCCGCCTTGCCGGTGTCACCGCTGGTAGCAACAAGAATAACCGCCTCTTTGCCGCTGTAAGTCTTTTTAACGGACTTTGTCAGCAGGTGCGGCAGAATCTGCAGCGCCATATCCTTAAACGCACAGGTAGGACCGTGCCACAGCTCCAGTACGGACATTTTTGTGCTGCCGCTTTCAATATAGGAGATCGGGGCAGGATTTTCTGAGCCGAATTTCTCTGCAGTATAGGCTGCTTCTACACTTTCGTCAATTTCCTGCTCTGTAAAATCGCCGAGAAAATCTCTGAATATTTTCTTTGCTCTTCCCTTGTAATCGGTTTCGGACATAGCTTTGATATCGTCCATGGTATACCTGGGCAGTGACTGAGGTACAAACAGTCCGCCTTCCTCAGAAATCCCCTGTGCAATAGCCTGTGAAGCACTGACTACTGTATTGTTGTTTCTTGTGCTGTTGTAATTCATATAGCTTCCTTCTTTCTGTTTTATAATTCCTTTCGGCTGCTTTCTTCATACCGACGGAAAAACGCCGCTGCGTTGTTAAAGAAAATATCCTTTACCAGCGCTTCGCTGTAATGATGGTGCAAGAACATCTCATACAGGGCAGACATTGACTCAACTCCCGTCATATCCTGCGGAATGTCGCAGCCATCGAAATCACTGCCCATGGCAATAACTTTTTCGCCGCCCAATGACAAAAAATGTTCTGCATTTCTTATTATATCGTACATTTTCGCATTTGTCGACTGTTTATGAAGAAAATCCCGACAAAAATTCAAGCCAACGATGCCGCCCTTCTCCTTGATGATGGAAAACTGCCGGTCTGTCAGGTTCCTTTTGTGAGGACATATTGCCTTAGCGTCCGAATGAGAGGCAACGAACGGTCGTTCGGCAAACTGCGCTACATCATAGAACAGCGCTTCGCTGGCATGGGAAATATCTGCTATGATATCCGCCTGCTCCATTTTTTTCAGCGCCTGTTTCCCGAATTCCGTCAGTCCTCCTGCGTTTTCTACACCGACGCCGTCCCCAAGCTCATTTTTGCCGTTCCACGTCAGGGTCATCATTCTGACCCCCGCTTTCTTCAAGCGTTCTATATTATCAAGCTTTCCGGCAAGCACCGCACCGCCCTCAACGGTCAGCACAATGCCCTGTCTGCCTTCCCGACATACTTTTTCCATCTCTTTGTACCGCACGCACTGTACAATATCCGTCCCGGCAAGCTGTTCCTTCAGCTTGCCGACACAGCACTCAAACAATTCTACAGCCTTTTCTCCACGGTATTCATCGGGGATCCATATTGCCATGCACTGCAGATAGGGCTTCAGCGTTTTCGCCTTTTGGTAAGAAATGTGAAAACTGTCATTAAAAAAACCGCTGTTCTCGGTATATGCACGATAAAGCGTATCACAATGAAGATCAAATAATTCCATACCGCACTCTCCCTTTACTCAAATACACCTTTCAGATGTCGGATATAGCTGACTTCGTTTTTACTGCGGTCACATACAATCTCAATAATATCCATTCTTGACGGCAGTGATTGATGATATTCTTTCAGGTACTGCTCTGCCGTTTTCAGCAGCTTCTGCCTTTTCCGGCTATCCACTGCAGCAGAAGGCGGCTCCTTCGCACTGATATCTCGGGTTTTCACCTCTGCAAACACTATGTGACTTTCGTTTTCGGCTATCAGGTCTATTTCTCCCTCTGCAGTACGATAATTACGGGCTATGATGGAGTATCCTTCCTGTTTCAGCTTTTCTTCGGCAAGGGCTTCTCCATTATCACCGAAAATCCTCTGACTTGTCCGCCTGTCATCAGGCGCCTTCTCTGCCAATATTTTTGTCAGGAAAGACATACGGTGTATAGCACACGGACCGTATTTTTGCAGCATTTCACGATGGAGCTTTGTTCCGTAGCCTTTATGCTTTTCAAACTGATACTCCGGATACTGCTCTGACTGCTGCAGCATCAGCCTGTCTCTGCTGACCTTTGCCAGAACCGACGCTGCTGCGATACTTTCCGACAATGCATCGCCTTTGACAATAGCGGTATGCGGTATAGCAATTTCAGGACATTTATTGCCGTCAACCATGACAAAATCCGGCGTGACGGATAGTCCTTGTATCGCTCTTTTCATCGCAAGCATCGTTGCCTGCAGGATATTCATACACTCAATCTCTTCTACCGACGCCCATGCAACAGAATACGCAAGTGCCGTTTGTCTGATGACATCAAACAGTTCTTCCCGTTTTTTCTCCGTCAATTTTTTGGAATCATTGACTCCGCCAATCACCGTACCCTCCGGCAGAATGACAGCAGCCGCACAAACAGGTCCCGCCAGCGGGCCCCTGCCGGCTTCGTCCACACCGCAGATGCGGCAATATCCCATGGATCCGTATTGTCTTTCATATTGCAGCATATCAGATTTTAATGTCATGATGATCCTCCGCTTTATCCAGGGTTATTTTACCAAGAACTCCACTGCGAAACTCGTCTAAGACCGTCGCCGCCGCCCGTTCCGTGTTGATTTCTCCGCCGGATATCAGCATGCCCCTCTTGCGCCCGATCAGGCTCAGAAGCTCATATCCCTGTACCTGCGCTATTTCCTCTGCCGTCAGCTTGTAGCGGCTGCTGATCATCTCCGGAAAATAATCCCGCAGATATTCCAGCAATCTGCCTGCCAGATGCTCCGTGTCCAGCACGTCGTCTTTGACCGAACCGATATAGGCTAATTTCTCTCCCACCGCTTTGTCGTCAAATTTCGGCCACAATACACCCGGCGTATCCAGCAGATCAAAGCCCTTGCTGACTGTAAACCACTGATTGCCTCTTGTTACACCCGGTCTGTCCTCCACCTTTGCCCTGCTTTGTCCTGCAAGTCGGTTGATAAATGACGATTTTCCTACGTTCGGGATACCAACCACCATCACCTTGATCGTTCTGCCTGTCATACCCTTTGCCTGCCACGCCTTCAGCTTATCCGACAGTACATTTTTTACGGCAGGAACAAAAGTATTCATTCCCTTTCCGCTTTTACAATCCAGCGCTATGGCAGCAATTCCCTTTTCTCTGAACAGTGCAATCCACTTTTTCGTTTGTGCGGCGTCTGCCATATCGCATTTGTTAAGGATCACCAGACGGGGCTTATTGTTGATAATGCTCCTCAGGTCCGGGTTACAGCTTGAATACGGTACTCTGGCATCCAGCAGCACCGCAACGGCATCTATCAGCCTGAGCTGCGCTTCTATTCTTCTCTTGGTTTTCGTCATGTGGCCTGGAAACCACTGTATCGTTTTCAATTCTTCCATCTATGCTTCTCCTCTGCTTTGTCCTGTCTGATATAACAACAGCGCACAAAATCAGTTGGTGACTTTGTGCGCTTCGGTTCTGTTACTGTACGCCGCCGAAGGTTTCAAACGGCTGAATTCTCCAGAATGCTTTGCCGATAATATTCTCCACCGGCACCAGCCCGACTCTGACGCTGCGGCTGTCCAGCGAATCCTCACGGTTGTCGCCCATAACAAATACATATCCCGCCGGGATCACCTCAGGTATCGGAGTAGGATTCTGCAGCTTGATGGTACGACCCTTGATGTAGCTCTCCTGCAAAACCACGCCGTCAACGGCAACCTCGTTGGTTTCATAATTGATCTGCAGGCGCTGACCAGCTTTGGCAATCACACGTTTGATGATCGGTTCGTCCAGCGACTCCCCGTGCGTTACAATCACGATATCTCCGTTTTGCGGCTCGTACATAAAGCTATAAACCAACAGTCTGTCCTGTGACTGCAGCGTATCGTTCATCGAATCGCCCTTTACTGTGATCTGCCTCAGAAAAAAGGTCATTATCAGCAGTATGACAACAATTGCCATCAGCAAAGTTCCCGACCAATCGTATAAGATCTGTGATAAGGTGATTCTTTCCTCTTTTTCTTTCTTCTGTTCCTGTACAATCTCTGTCTGATCTGACATCATTTTCCCCTGCCTTCTGTTTTACAAACTGCCGATTTTGTCTATCGGATACCAGCGAAAGACTGCTTTTCCGATAATATTTTCTTCGGGAATCAATCCCACCTTCTCCGACCGGCTGTCCAGAGAATGCTCTCTGTTATCTCCCATCACAAACACATATCCCTGCGGTATCGTCATAGGAAATTGTATTCCGGTGGACAACGCTCTGGTTGTTCCTCTGATATAGTTTTCTTTCAGCAGCACACCGTCTACAATGACTTCTCCTGTTGAAAAATCAATATCCAGCGTCTGCCCTCCTACTGCTATCACACGCTTGACGATTGCTTCGTCAAGATCACTGCCATGGGTTACGATTACGATATCACCGCACGCCGGGTGATAATCGCAGCACGAAACCAGCAGTCTTTCATCATCATGCAGCGTATCCGCCATGGACGAACCGTCTACCGTTACCTGCCTGACAAAGAAAGTCATCACTAACAGCAGTACCACAAAGCCTGCCAGTACGGTTCCGGCTATTTCGAACACAAACTGTAATACCGATACGGTTTCCTCAGGTGCCGCAGTATGCTTTTTGTACCTTGCCGGCATTCGTCTACAGCTCCTTTCTGCTGCCGTCTTCGGTCAGCTCTTCAGATGTCCGGCAGACCTGCCGAACAGTGAAAACGGATACAGCACCATAGTTGCCTTGCCTGTTATATAATCCGACTGCACCAGCTCTCCTACGCTCAGTTCCTCTGCGGAAGTCAAATCTCCGTTGAGAAGAATATACCCCTTGGGCACAACCGGTTCCTTCAGCACGGCAGCCAATTCTTCATAAGTGAAATACCGCTTGTCCTGATACTGCACACAGTTGACGCTTTTTGTCCGGTCTGTTCCGATCACAATTTTTTCCCCCTCAAGCGCCAGTATTTCTCCCGCCGTAATGTTTTGCTCCGTTTTGACCGACACGATATCGCCCTGACGGTAATTGTCAGAGCGTATCGTCACAACACTGTATGTCTGCAGCTTATCCTCCGATTTTTTCTGAAAGGTGACAATCGGAAAGAACAGCAGAAAAACCAACGCCAGCACAAACATTAGTATGATGGCGCCGAACAGCAGTTCAAAAGCGCTTCTGCTGATAGCCACGCCGTCTGCAGAACGCTCGGAACGATATCTCGGGGTCTTGCGGATCTCGCTGTATTTCATCTGCGGCTCACTCCTTCTTGTTCATCTTCTGCAGGAACCGTCGGATAACAAAAAAGGGACACAGTATGTCCCTTTTTCTAAAACAATTATCTGATTTGCTCCTTAACCTTTGCAGCCTTACCGACTCTGTCACGCAGATAGTAGAGCTTGCTTCTGCGCACACGGCCCTTTCTGACAACAGAAACAGCAACAACGTTGGGAGAATGTACAGGGAAAACTCTCTCTACGCCTACGCCGTAGGATACACGACGAACCGTAAAGGTTTCTGCTACGCCGCTGCCTCTGCGAGCGATGACAGTACCCTCGAACATCTGAATTCTCTCTCTTTCGCCCTCACGAATGTTTACGCTGACCTTTACGGTATCACCGATTTCAAACTGAGGTACGTTTGCTGCTTCCTTCATAGAAGCTGCTGCAATTGTCTTTAATGCGTCCATCTTTCTATTCCTCCTGTTTTTTGCAGACATTCTTGTTCCGTCTTATGTTTTACCGCAGAACAGAGGACTGCCCGTTTTAAAGTGCGGCTTTCGCCGTGCTCTAAACCCCACCACAAGCAGTGGTTTCTAAAGACCTGTATATTATAGCACACTTTCTGCAGCCTTGCAAGTGTTTTTTTCTTTTTATTCTGCTTTTCTTAAAAAATCACATACCGGCCGCCGCACACCGCTGCCTTCATTCGTTCGTCGTCCTCTTGGTTTTCTTCCACGGGCGTTCTTTGCCTGTCCAGCCCTTAGCCTTCCAGTATGCCGCATCTTTTTCATTCCAGCCGCTGCGCTGCACAAGATGCATCAGAAAGAAAAAAGCCCTCGTTTTCAGTCCCGGTTTTACCCTGCCCTGACTGTGGAGAATCTTTGCTGCTATAGAATCTGTCTTTTTCTCAATCTTCTGTTTTTTCTTTCCGGAGATACCGTTCGGATCTGTTGCAGCAACCGCAAATCCCCGGCGATATACTTTGCCGACACCCCAATAAAATAGGCTGTCCGCCATGTCCTTGTTGGCTGATTTCATTCCTGCTCCTGCCGCTGTGGAAATACACACACCCTGCTTGCCAAACATTTTCTCCTCCGGTCTGTGAACCATCCAGCGCCATCCGTAATGATCCAAAAACGCCTTCATTGCTCCCGTTGCGTGATAGACGTACACAGGGCTTGCCAGTATGATCACATCCGCCTGATCCATTGCTTCCGTCAAAGGCATCAGCTTCCGATAATGCGGACATTTGCTTTCACTGTCTGTAAAACATCTGGTACACCCTATGCAGAATTCCCCGAAATCCTTCGGGAGAAAGAATTCCTGCACTTCCGATTCGAGTTTGCCTGCCAACAGACGGGCAACATAGCAGGTTGACCCCCGATGACTCTGACCGTGTATGATAACCGCCTTCACTCTGACCATCTCCTCAACTGCACTGACATTTCACTTATTCCTCTGTCTTCATAGACCGGCAAAACTCCGTGATCCTCTTTTCATTGTTTTCGTTAGCCTTATCCTTTGGGTCGTTCAGAATCAGACTGCTTTCCCATTCAGAGAGCTCTAACAGTTTTTTCAGTCCGTTCAGCGCTTTCTCTGCGCCTGAGCCTGCCTGACAAGCAAAAGCAGCCAGTTTCTTTCCCTTCAAAGAGGATTTCTCTGCTTCAACAAAGCTTCTGACAGGTGGCGCTATCCGGCTCGCCCAGACCGGAAACCCGATGATTATCCGTTCGTATTCTTCCCCGTTGAAGTGATAGGGCTGCAGCTCCGGTTTTTCTGACATGACCGCACTTTTCCCACCCCATAAAAACTTTCTGAACCCTTTGTCCGGATATGCCTTCACAGGACGGATTTCGATCAGTTCCGCTTCTTCACCCAGTTTGTCGGCAATGCACTGTGCAGCATACGCCGTATTGCCTCCCATAGAATAATAGACAATTGCTGTTTTCATGCCTGTCTTCCTCTCTTTCTGCAGCGTCTTTCTTCTAAATCCATTTAGAATACTTATCCTGCGTTCTTATCAATACAATCTTTTCTTACCTGTCTGTTCTATTCTATCATATCTTTATTGTATTTTCTATTGTATTTTCATACTCTTCTATGTCAAAAAACTGATATTTTATGGCATTCATTCCGCTTCTGCACTCCATGAACGCCGCCTTCCATCAGACCATTTTGTCGGGCAAGGGAACTGATCATTGACAAAACACAATACCAGCCGCTTTTGATAACAAAGCGATGCAACCCATGCCACCTTCCGGCAGGAAAAATCATCAAGCCCGTATCTTCTTAAAAGCGCTCTTTTACGGAGTAACCATGGTTACTACTATATACAAAAACCAAAAATCAACCGCACAGCTACTTCCTGAGGTCCTCTTCCTGACGCTGCTTGTATCCGAACCGCTGATAGAATCAAAGCGTGAGTAAATCAGCTCGCCGCCTTTTTTATTACGACAAATCAAAAAGGGCGTATGATTGCAAAGCAAGTGCAGCATACGCCCTTTTATCTCCGGATTACAGACGCAAACCTGTCGTCTGTACTGTCGTCATCATTTAACTGTCAATGTATAGTAAGTTTTGGCAATCGTGCCGTTACTGTCTTTTACCTTTATGCAAACCTCATAAGCTGCGGCAACCGCAGGCTTAATGCTGACATAGGCTTTTGTGTCATAGCTCTGAACCGTTTTCCATGAACTTTGCGATGCCTTTTTGTAGTAGAAGCCATAGGTATAAGATCCTGTGCCGCCGCTGGCAGCCGCCTTGAGCTTTACGCTGCTGCCAAGGGTAACCGTATCAGCAGACATGGTGGCATTCGTCTTTAATACTCCCAGCACACGGACAGTGAAATACTGCTTTGCTACCAGACCGGAAGCGTCCTTGACTTTCACACATACGTCATAGGCTGACGCAACGGAGGGGGTGATCACCGCAACGGCATTGCTCTTATACGTTTGCTTGGTCGTCCACGAAGAAGATGACGCCTTTTTGTAATAAACCGCATAAGTATACGGAGCCGTACCGCCGGAAGCGGACGCTCTTACTTTGAAGCTTTCGCCTACGGTAAGAGTTGTTTTGCTCAGAACAGACGTGTTGGTCAACAAGGCATAAGCCGTTGTCTGCGAACCGTTCTCCGCAATTTTGTTCATCGTACCGTTCTGATAGGTGTAAGTACCCTTTTCAAAACGATAGTTAGCGCCGTTTCTGCTGTCCCAGTTATTGTTGCCGTCGTTAAAGCATACGTTGGCATAGCCGGCTGTTCCGAGATTAATGGTATATTTATGCGTATAACCGCTCTTTTCGCCTGTAGCGGTCATTGCTTTTCCCGGAACGGCTGTCCATGCGCCTGAGCCTACCTGATAGTGGATATATGGTCTGCTGTAACCCTTGTAGTAAATCGTCAGACTGTTTACGGTTACATCTGCGCCTTTTTCTACGGTAAAGCTCTGGGTTTTTGTAACAATAACCGTACCGTTATATCTAAGATTGGCAATTACCGTATAAGTGCCTGTCTTATCAGGCGTCCAGCTTGCGGTATTGTCTGTGTTAATGCTGAGGTTCTTGGTTGTGTTATTGTCTGTTACCTGATATTCATAAATAACAGGAATACCGCCTGTGGTAACGTTCGCCTTGAATCTGACTGTTTCGCCGGTCTTCAGAACTGACTTATCGGCTGTAATGCTGTCGATACTTACCGTTACGGCAGAAACAGGAACCGTCTTTTCCGCAACAGAACCTACTGCGTCCTTGACACTCACCTTAACGTAATACGTACCAGGGGCGGTTGTTCTGAAGCTTGCGGAATTGGCGGAGGTATATGATTTGAAAACAGTTTCCGTACCGTCCAGTATATAAGAATACTGGTACTGATAAGGCGCCGTACCGCCGGAAGCCGAACCTGACACCGTAACCATTTCATTGGTCGGCACCTTCTGGGCAGATACACTGACAGAAGCGGTCAGCTCTTTGGGTACGGGAGGAGTATATACGCTGATATTGCCGTTAGAGAAGGTATACACGCCCTTGGTAAAGACGTAATTGGCACCATTTCTGCTGTCCCAGTGATTGTTGCCGTCGTTAAAGCAGACATTGGCATAGTCGGCACTGCCCAGACTGATGGTATACTTGTGGGTATAGCCGCTGACTTCGCTTGTCTTTAACATAGCTTTGCCAGGTACAGCCGTCCATGCGCCTGATGCAACCTGATAATGAATATAGGGGGTTGCATAGCCCTTATAATAAATGGTAACCTCGTTGAGTACGATATCTGCGCCCTTTTCAACCGTATAGCTGATGCTTTTCGAAGCAATGACCGCACCGTTGAACAGTACGTTGGAAGTGATGGTATAAACGCCCTCTTTGTCGGGCTTCCATACTGCCGAATAATCACTGTTGGCTGCTATGGTCTTAGAGCTTCCGTTACCTGAAATAACATAGCTGCAGGATACGGGAACACCGCTTGTCAGTACACTGGTTTTCAGTGTAATATTTTCGCCGGCTTTCGCTGTCGCCTTGTCTGTCGTCAGGCTGTTTATGCTCACCGTAGCTGCTGTCAGACCAATGGTCTTGGAAGCGGTTTTGCCTGCTGCATCCTTGACCGTTGCCTTTATCACATAGGTAACTGCCGCAGTAGGTGTAAAGCCAATGGAAGTTTGTGAAGAATAACTCTTGATCAGTGATTCCGTACCGTTTTTAACAAAAGAATACTGATACTGATACGGCGCCGTACCTCCTTGAGCGGAAGCAGAAATCGTTACCGTCTGATTGATCGGCACAATATTGGACGAAAGTGATACATCTGCCGTGAGTGCTTGGGGTGCAGGCGGTGTATAGACAGCTATATTACCGTTCTGATAGGTAAACGTGCCGCTGGTAAAGCGGTAGTTGGCACCGTTACGGCTGTCCCAGTTATTTCTGCCGTCGTTGAAGCAGACGTTGGCATAGCTTTTTGTTCCCAGATCAATCACATACTTATGCGTATAGCCGCTGACCTCGTTGGTCGATGTCATAGCTTTGCCGGGAACGTCTGTCCATGCTCCTGTTTCAATCTGGTAGTGAATATAGGGTGTCGAATAACCCTTGTAATAGATCGTAATCCGGTTCAGCGGAGCAGGATTGTCCGTAATCGGAATGGTTACGGTTTTGCCGGTTTCTGTAAACGAGAATCCGGGGACGGCGTTCATAGCATATTCTTTGCCGTTCTTTTTGTCTTTGATTCTCATATCCCTGACCGTCATCGTTTCGCCGCCGACACCGTTGCCAATTCTGACGCTCCAGTCAAACCCTTCAAGACCGTATGCCGCAATATCGGGAACAATCTTTTCAAGGTCGATGGTCATTATAGCTTCGGCTTCTGCTCCCAATACGCCCGCATAGCTATACGGCACATGACCGGTCTGGCTGTAATAGGGATAATCCAGCGGAACTGCATTGCCGCTGAACTCTTCTCCGGTCGTCTTGTTAACGGCTGTTACGGTAACCGGGCAGGCATCTCTGTTTTTGCCCTTCAGACTGTATGTAAGGTTATAACCATTAGCATTGCTTTGTTGAGGGTCTACAGAAATAGACGCTACCGCATGCAGCAGACACTCTCTGTATTCCTGAGAAACTCCGCTGACTGCCGAATAATGATTCAGCGCATCGTACGCGATCCACAAAAAGCCCTTGTTATTGTCGATCTTAAAGGTCGAACTGAGATACCACGGATACTTGTCGTCCCACGAGTTGACCATTTTGAAAGCACCCATTTCGCCTTCATCAACAACGTTGTTATTATTGATATCCGTCCAGATCTCGTCATTATAACCGACAATGGTCATTTCATGTCCGGTCTGTCTGCCGCCGGCATACGCCTGCTGGGTTGTTACATATTCACCGACATAATTGTTGTCAATGCTATAGTGGTTGGGGTTCTGAACAGCACTTGAACCGTTGCAGCTTTTGATCTTGACGCTTTCTTTCCATGCTCCGATGTTGGAATCAAAAACCAGAAGCTTTCCGTCACTGAGCGCCTTTTTGATAATATCCAGTCTCTGATCATCGGGAGATTTGATGGCAGCTTCTCCACTTGCAATATAAGAGCCCTGACCTGCAAAAAACTGATCTGAGGATTCGCCGCTGTAATAGAAGGTATAGTCGAGAATCCTGTTGTCAAGCGCTCTTTCCCAGATACCGTCTGTTGCGTACCAATTAAGATAATTGGAGATCGGCGGGTTTGTCTTTACAAGCGGTACGTCCTGAATCGTCGGAACACCCTGTTTTTTCAGAAGATCATAAACACTGTAACACCATGTACCGTTATCGGAAGAACAGTTCACAAGGTTATAGGCAAAATTCGGAGAATAGGTATTGGCTGTTGTTGTCGGAACGCCCCTTGCCTTGTTCATAGTATAGGTATACTGATAATAGACCGTTGCCCAGGCAACGCAGGAACCGATAGCACCCTGATCACCTACCGGCGGCATATAGATTGCGTTCTCGTTAGTACTGTTGTCATACTTGGAAGGCAGACTATAAGCGGCTGCTGACGGCTTTGCACCTTCAATTTTTGCCGTGTAATACTCATAGTCATCCATTGAGCCGACAAGCTGAATATCCTGTACGTCTTCTTCCGTCATCGGCAGAACACCGTTTGCGTCACGGATGATGATTTCATCCTGAGCCGGTTCTGTCTGCTCGGCAAAGGCTGTCATTCCGACAGCAGGAATCATTCCCGACAGAAGCGCACTTGAAAGTATGCATGAAAGAATTTGTCTGACCTTTCTCTTCAAATGATATTTCCCCTTTCTGTACCTGTATTCCGGCATAAAAGCTTCCCCTTCTCAAAACAAACTTGCACAAGCTGTCCGTTTTTTCTCACCCGAATGCCGTTATGGCAGAATTATAACATATAAAAGATTGATTTTCAATTCTAATCGGGAAATATTGCTCCAAATAGTCATTTTTAGTGAATCGAAGTAATCAAACAGACATTCCAATGCAAAAACTGTCATTTTACACAAATATCGGATAGTATTTTGAACAGAAAGCACAATAAATTTTCGTTATTCATTACAATCTCATTCTGTTCATCTGCCATCTGCATTTAACTTAGAGCTATTATTCTCTCGTTCGCTGATCACTGAACTTTTTTGCAGCCATCATTTCGAAGAAGGTGTTGCTCTTTATCACACGAATATCAATACGCATGATTTAGTTCACAAATCAGCTTTCGTTATATCTTTCTGTCCACTCTATCCTCCTGTCTGTCTTTCCTCCTGATCTCTCAATCCTACTGTTCCTCAATCCTCCTTAATCCTGAGAAATCTATAAAATGACAACTACAGCGCTACCAAGAACATCTCACCATACACAGTAATACCTTTTTCAGCACGGTGAACTGCCATTGATAATTTGACTTTATAAGTGATAACTGTTACAATCTAAAGCATACATCATACTCTTTGTGTGACTCTTTGTCTGACTCTTCTCAAACAAGCCCCACGCAAATGAAAGGATCCTATACATGAGGTTTTATCGCAAACACCCTTACCTGATCTGGCAACTCATCGGCTGGCTGATCATCTCCGCTGTCGTTCTATATGTTGTCATTCTTTCCGGAAATCTGCAAGAGGATTATCAGTTCGTTTTAGTCGTTCTTCCCACCATAGTCGGTCTTGCCATCGTCACCATGTCACCGTTGGTTCTGTGGGTGCATCGCCGTGATTCTGCTGAGCGGGAACGAAACAAATGGATTTTTCTGCTTGCCACAAAATCGCAAAAAAAAGCCGAGGTAATCTGTACCATTCTCTCGATCCTGATCTTTTTTGCCGCCACCTTTTGCGTCGCTTTGTCCGGACTGTTTTTTCTCTTTCCCTTAGGTTTTTATCTTGCCGCCGCTCCCTACTTTCTTTTCAGACATATCACGATTAAACACTTTTATAAAATCCCTCACGCCGAACAGTTCTGCGAGCTTTATACCATTACTGACGTTGAAGCTCTCTCTTTTCTGGAGCAACAACCCGCTTTAATCTATTATAATCTGCGGTTGGATCCGGGATTCCTGCATTTCATCTATAACTTTTACGCATCCGAAGGCTTACTCCGGCAAAAAACAATCCACTTGATTGTTGTCACTCCCGCTATACTCAACAACCACTACGGTCTTCATCTGCCGGAACATTCTGCACCATATCTTCTCATCACCGCTGAGGATCTGGTTTTCAACCGACGGTTATTGTCCTGTTATGCTGATCATGTTGATGAGTTTAATCATTTTATCCATCAGGCACTGTTCAATCAAAAAATGGCTGATATTCTCCTGATGCTCCTGTGTGAGCATACCGGTGAAAGTCATGAAATATTACTCGGTTGCTTGACAGATTATCAGCTCGACAATAATGATAAAGCCTACCTGATCGCCGTCTATGATCAGATCTTCCAAAAAGCTCAACATTACTGCAGTAAAGTCCGTCAAAACAAGATGACCGTATATGCTGCACGTCAGGCACTGAACCAACAGTTTCCGTTTCTTTCAATTCAGAAATGCGCTGCTGTTATCAAAGCCGTCAGACAGAATTTACCCACTCAGATCTGACAAGCAACAGCATTTCAACAAGCCGTTCTTTCGCTCTGACGCTCTTGACTTTTCTTCAGCAACCTGGCATATTTTTTGTCTTAATCCCGTCACAACTCTGTCATCTCCCTTTTAACTCGGAGCAAAGCCCGATGTAAGCTCGCTTAACATCGGCTGCATTGATCCAACCTCACCGCAAGAGCTTTAGCTCCTCGGGGTTTCAGTGGGGGATTATAACCCCCACTGAAACCCCGAATGTCCCCCGCTGCCTAAGAGGGGGCGGGTGTCCAGTGGACACCTCTGCGAAGCAGAAGCACCGGCGGAGTGCCTCCGGTGCGTGACCGCACTGGACGATTCGCAGGGACGTTCGCTAACGCTCCCTTGATTTCTACAACCAAAAAGCTCAGTCCGCGTACCAGACTCTCTGCAAAACTCTGAACCCGCCGTTAATGTGA
>JBGUWM010000039.1:0-1522 GCA_045221175.1 Acutalibacteraceae bacterium
AAAAAAGCAGGAAAGCAGTACGCCGAGAGCGGTAAGATAAGCGAAGAACTGTTAAAGGAGATCACCTCTCCGATGATCCCCGAGGAACAGTACGCGCAAATCGTCAATGGAACAGTCAACTGAATCCAAGCTGACGATCTACTTTGACGAGCCGTTTTGGGTGGGCGTATTTGAGTAGAAGCAGCAAAAATGCAAGAAGAATCATGGAATCAGGAGATCAAAGGGGATAAATCATGGCATTTGATTACAAAAAAGAATACAAGGAATTCTATATGCCGAAGAACAAGCCGTCCATCGTGACCGTGCCGCGGATGAACTTCATTGCGGTGCGCGGAAATGGCGATCCGAATGCGGAGGACGGCGCATATAAGCAGGCGATCGGCCTGCTGTATGCTATCGCGTACACCATTAAAATGAGCAAAAAGGGCAATCATCAAATCGGGGGTTATTTCGATTATGTAGTGCCGCCGCTCGAAGGCTTTTGGTGGCAAGAAGGTGTTGAAGGTGTTGACTATTCTCACAAGGAGAGCTTTCAATGGATATCCGTCATCCGTCTGCCCGATTTCGTAACAAAAGCGGATTTCGATTGGGCAATCGAAGAAGCAACAAAAAAGAAGAAAACCGATTTTTCTAAGGTTGAGTTTTTCACCTATGATGAAGGATTATGCGTGCAGTGTATGCATATCGGTTCTTATGATGATGAACCTGCTACTGTTCAAATAATGCACGAATACATGGAAGCGCAGGGCTATGAGCCGGATATCACGGATCAGCGTTTACATCATGAAATATATCTGAGTGACGCAAGGAAAGTCGCCCCGGAAAAACTGAAAACTGTAATCCGGCATCCAATAAAGAAGTAAAATGGCGAATTTCATAACAACGTTCAGAATATTGCTCAGCATCGCATTGTGGTTCTTCCCGGCATTCTCGCAGGCATTTTATTTGCTCTACATTGCCGGGGGTATCTCCGATATGATTGACGGCGCTGTAGCGAGGAAAACAGATACCGTAAGCAAGCTCGGTTCAAGACTGGATACGATCGCGGATATCGTGTTTACGGCGGTCTGCCTCATCAAGCTGCTGCCGATACTCAACATACCGATATGGCTGTATATTTGGATCGCCGTCATCGCATTCATCAAAGCGGCAAATATCGCAGCAGGATATATACGACAGAAAGAATTTATATCGGTGCATTCCGCGATGAACAAGGTGACCGGGGGTCTGCTGTTCGTTTTCCCGTTGACGCTGACATGGATCGATTTGAGATACAGCGCGGCAGTTGTCTGCGCAGTCGCGACAACAGCGGCTGTTTATGAAGGATATCTTATCTACACCGGAAGAACAGCTTAAAACAGTTGGGAGAAGTAAGATGTATATTGTCAAAGCAGAAGCAGATCAGGCAGAAAAAATCGTGGAAATGTCTGTCAGGGCTTTTGAAACAGATGTAAATGTCGGCGGAATAAAAGGTGATTGTCCGCCCGGATTTGATTCGGTAGAATGGCATAAACAAATGGCT
>JBGUWM010000040.1:0-3669 GCA_045221175.1 Acutalibacteraceae bacterium
CGTCTGCGTGAAGGTAAAGGATACCAACGGAACGGTTGCAAAGCAGTATTTCACCGTGAAGGTTGTCAGCAAGCTGAGCAACGCTTCGACCGTATCTGCAGTCAGCGTCAAAAAGGGACAGACTGTTACCGTCAACTGCAAGGCAACAGGCGGCATCAGCGGCTACACTTACACCGTAAGCTACAAGAAGACAGCCTCCAACACATGGACTGTTAAGCAGAGCGACAGCGAGAATGCTTCCGTCAGCATTAAACCTGCTGTCAGCACTTCCTATGACATCTGCGTAGAAGTAAAGGATATGGCAGGCAACGTTGCCAAGAAGTTCTTTACAGTAACCGTTAAATAAGGTATTTGTTCCGTCCGGAACCCACTTTCTGTGAGGTTCCGGACTTTTTTGTCCGACACGATGATCAGCGTTTTGCAGGTTCCGGACTTTCATGTCTGACACGATGATCAGCGTTTTGTGAGGTTCCGGACTTTCATGTCCGACACGATGAACAGCGTTTTGCAGGTTCCGGACTTTCATGTCCGACACGATGATCATGTGAAGAGGGAGAAAACAGGGTATGGCACGCCCTGATCTGCCGGTCAGCTATTCATTGGATAATGTGTCTTGCCATTTGCTCAACATAGCAAATGGCAGCAGGAGTGCTGCCATTGCTTTTCTTCGGCTGTACCGGCAGCGGAGGCGGTTTTCTTAAGGCGAACGGGAAACAGGCGGCTGAGCAATCCCGATTCTGCTTTGGAATCGCTTTGCGATAGTATGAAATGATGATCCCAAAAACAGCACGATACAGCCCGTTCATTGCTCACGGAGGGTGCTGCTTTTTGTTGTTTTGCTCTCATTCTTTTGAAAAATATGATGAATATATTTGTTCGAATAGAATATGAACGGCTTTTGCACAAATTTGAACAAATTATGAATAAATTTTTAAGATTTCTCTGTATTTCGTCTAATTGACTCTTAATGTTCAGTAATTTATAATATTTTCAGAAATAAAACAGGTAAAAAAGTGGTCGTTCGAAATGAATGTAAAGCCACAGAAACGGAAAGGGGTATTACCAACATGAGCAAGAATCTGAACAAGATCCTCGCAGGCGTTCTTGCCACAGCAGTCATCGCAAGTGCAGCTCCGATGACGGCGCTGGCAGCCAGTGAAACCGGCGCAGAAGCTCCCAAAACCACCGTAAGCGTTCTTGACGACGGTGTAGAAATTCCCGATGATGTCAATCTTGACGGCGTTGTGGCGCCGCTCAGACGCAGCAAGCTGGACAAAGACAACATCATCAGCTCTGTCGATGATTATTACCGGACGCTCCGGGAAGAGGGAGAGGATTCGGCTCCGTGCGCAGCACCTGCCGCACTGCCTTCCAAGGCGGACAACAGCACCAACCAGAATGCAAAATATATGCCTGCCGTAGGAAATCAGGGTCGATGGGGTTCCTGCTGTGCGTGGGCGGAGGTTTACTATCAGTTTACCTATAGCATCAACAGAGCGAGAGGAATTGAGACGACTAAAGACAATACCTTTGCTCAGAATTTTACCTATAATTTCCTGAACCGTGGCAGCTCCGGCAACGGAAGCTCTGTGGCAGGCAACTACGATATACTGAAGTATCAGGGCGCTCCCACTGCCAAGGACGTGACAGGCTTGCGCTATACCGCAGGCGGCCCTCAGTACAGAGTTTGGCACGCAACAGAAGAAGTCTGGGAAAAGGCAACGCACAACAGACTGATCAACTATGCGGTATTCTCAAACGGCACTCTGAAAGAAAACGACAACGACTTTTTTGTATCACCGATTCCTTTTGATCTCAATAAAGCGGTTGTTTTAGACGCTAAGGATCACAATCTGGACGCTATGAAGACGGCGCTGAGCAACGGTGAGATTCTCACCTTCACTACCTGCATTGACACCTGGCATCTGAAACCCATCAAGTCTGCAAACAGCGGCACTTCCAGTGTCAATCCCTACGGCTATACCATCGACAATAACTATGTCGGCAAAAATACGGTTTATGCAATGGACTGGTCAGAATCCAGCAGCCACAGAATGACCATCGTAGGCTACAACGATGAAATCTGGACTGACGTTAATGATAACGGCAAGGTCGATAAGGGCGAAATGGGCGCTTTCAGAATTCTTAATTCCTGGGGCGAGTCTTGGGGCAGCGGCGACAAGGGCTACATCTGGATGGCGTATGATACGCTGAATGAGGTGTCCTCTGTTGTGAACGCTCCTGTGCTGGAAGAAAGAGCCGGTTCCATGTGGGACGTTACCAAAGTCATCGTAAGCGGCAGCCAGGACGACAGCTCCAATCTTTACCTCAAGTATGTGCTGAACACTAACAGGCGTCAGGATACCCTTGTTACCGTTAAAGCGGTTCCGGTCAACGGCGGCGCAGCAAAAGAGTCGCTGGTGGTTCCTTATGTAGTTGACGATTACCAGGAGCAGAATTCCTACAACTATAACGGCGGAACGAGCTACGGCGACGGTATCATGTACTTTGACCTTAACAACGTGATTCCCGGTATCAATTCCAATACTCTGAAAAACTATAAGTGGTCTGCTGAAATTGAAGAAGTAGAAAGCGGCTCCAACATCCTTACCGTTAAGGAAATGAAGATTATTGACGTAAAGGCTGACAAAGAATGCTCGATGGACCGTGAGGCAGGCTTTACGCTGAACGGTAGCAAGGCAACGGTTAACTTTGACCTGAGCAAAGCAGGTCCCCGTGAGCTTAAGCTGGAGATAGGCGCTTCTGAGCAGATGGTTCCCCCAAAAGGCGCATTCACCGTAAGCGTCAAAGATACCCGCGGCGGCGTGGCTCCCTATCAGTACAAATATTCTTACACTGACAGTAAAGGCACCGAAACGCTGGTCAAGAACTATTCTTCCGCAGGTTCTGCGGTTTACAGCTTCCCTTCAGACGGCAGTTACACTGTCAAGGTTACCGTTAAAGATGCGGTAGGCTCAACCTGTGAGAAAACACTGAGCATGAGTGCGACGACGCCTGATTTCATGAGCATCGTTACAGACATTGAGTCTCCCAAAGCCGGCGACAAGATCAAGGTTACCGGTAACTTATTTGGCGGTATCCAGTTAAGACTCACCAAAAAATACACGGTAACCGGCAACGGTACAACCCAGACCCTGACAACCAACAGCGACAACACCGCTTACTGGACACCCGCCAAGGGCGGTTCCTATACCATCAAAATGGATGCCTGCTATGACAACATGGTTGTTGTCAGCGGTTCCGCTACCATCAACGTGCAGGCTGCCGATCCTGTACCGGTCAACGCTGTTACCATCTACTACAAGGGTTACAGCACACCGTATATCCACTACAGAGCAGGCACAGGCGCATGGACAGCCGTTCCGGGCGTCAGAATGACAGCTACCAACGAAGTCAGCGGCTATACACACAAGTACACCATTAACCTTGGCTCTGCTTCTTATGCAGAAGTATGCTTCAATAACGGCAGCGGAAGCTGGGACAGCAAAAACGGCGCTAACTACCGTTTCAACAAGGGTACATACAAGTATGCCAACGGTAATTCCGTCTATGTAAGCGCTAACCCCACAACAGCAGCCACAGCAACAGCAGGCACACTGACAAATGTTTCTGCCGTCAGCACCAGCAAAATCGCTCTTGGTTCAAGTG
>JBGUWM010000041.1:0-20965 GCA_045221175.1 Acutalibacteraceae bacterium
ATGCGAAAAAGGCAGCGACGGAGTGTCGCTGCCCGTGCCGGATGCCTGCGGAACTGAAGTTATGAATTTGTAAGAAGTGAGTGAGCGACAGCGAACGGCAGCGGAATAGTCCAGTGCGGTCACGCACCCGGATGCCTGCGGAATAGAAGTTGTGAATTTGTAAGAAGTGAGTGAGCGTCAGCGAACGACAGCGGACTCGTCCAGTGCGGTCACGCACCCGGTTATTGCTTGACGAAATAGGCAATGTCTTCCAATAATTCGTTGTAAAGATAACCGTTGGTATAGGTGAATACTTCGGTTGATCCGTCGAGTGTGACAGAAACGGTATTATTGCTGAGGCTCCATGTGCCGGTGCCGATGATATCTTTTTCGCCTTCGGTTTCGTTATAAGCCGAAGCAGTACCGTCGGCATTCAGCAGAATGACAAATTTATCATATCCCTGCGCCGCCTTGAATTTTTCGATTTCCTCCGGCTGATATTTAGCGCTGTTAAAAGTCATCAGCCATGTGCCTGCCAAAACTGCTTTGTCCGGAACAGGTTCGCTGACGGTGCTGACTTCTGTTGAGCTTTCTGTCTGAGAGGACTGTTCGACAGAGCTTTCGCTTTGCGACGGTTCCGAAGACTCGGACGGCTCGGGGTCAGAGGTCTGAGCAGATGACAGAATATTTCCCAGTCGGGTATCCATGGTCAGGACAATGCCGGAAACGCTGCCCTTTGCAAAGATGCCGTCGGTGTTGTAAACATAGCTGCCGATGGTAGCGTCATTGATGACGTTGTCAAGATGTTTGTAGGCAACGGCATCACGGATTGTCAGTGCATTTGCGGCTGTCTTGCGCTGAGAAACGGCTGCGTTTTCAGCCGGCAGCTTAGCCGTATCAATACCCTCCGGATTCTTCTGTGAGATAATGCCTGCCTCTACCAAGGTATATAGATCCATGCAGGCACTGTTAAGAGCAGAGGCGTTGGCAGACAGGTCTTCACCGGAGGGCTCGGAAATCTGAGAGGATTCTTCAGCCGAGCTTTCGGGCTGTGAAGGTTCAGAGGACTGCGGGTCTTCATGCACGCCACGGTAAGTGCCGATAGTGGTGTCCGCAGTGAGCGGTGTGCCGGAATGATCGCCTTTGTAATAGACCTGAGCGCCTTCATAAACAAGCTGTGACAGAACAGCGCTGTTGATTTTGTCGGAAAGACCGGCGTAGGTGATGACGTCCTGCATTGTCAGGGCATTGGCGGCTTTTTCTTTCTCGCTGCTGACTGCGTTGGCAGACGGTAGCTGAGAAGGATTCAGACCGTGCAGCTGGTCTGACGGTGAATCGGCGCTGACGGAGCCGTTGGTAACACCAACGTAAAGATTCAGAATCGCCATGTTCATAGAAGATGCGTCAGAGCGCAGGGTATCGGGATCCAAAGCGTCCGGTGAAACGGAAGCTTCCAGCTTGTCCAGTTTATCCTTCAGTTTGGCGTCGCTGGTTTTTGAATAGCCGTTCTGCAGGGCTTTGACAGCTTCGGTATGGTTGCCGCTGCCGGAATATGCGTCCGCTAATTTCATATAAAGATCGGCGTTTTGGGGATCCTCCTCTACGGCTTTGAGGAAGGCTTCAATCGCCTTGTCATAATTGCCCTCTGCTAAATATTTATCTCCGTCTGTGACCGTCTGTGAAGCCTGTGTCTGCGGTTTGTTGAAGAAGATGAAGTATACGGCGGTGCCGATACCGCCCAGTACCACGGCAATGATGAGAATGATCGCAATGATCTTGCCGGCGGAAGATTTCTTCTTCGGTTTTGGCTGCACCGGAGCAGGCTGTTCGGAAGCATCGGTGAAATTGTCACCGTACTGCTGATTGCCTGTGATGGGAATCTCCTGAGTCTGGCTGATACCTGTGTTGTCCTGCGGTATCGGCGTACGGGGAAGAACGGCGCCGACAGGTACGGTAGCGTCCGGATCGAAGGGCTTTTGTACCGGAATGGTAGCGTCCGGATCAAGGGGCTTTTGCACCGGAATGGTAGCGTCCGGATCGAAGGGCTTTTGCACCGGAATAGTAGCGTCCGGATCGAAGGGCTTCTGTACCGGAATAGTAGCGTCCGGATCAAGGGGCTTTTGCACCGGAATAGTAGCGTCCGGATCAAAGGGCTTCTGTACCGGAATGGTAGCGTCCGGATCGAAGGGCTTTTGCACCGGAATAGTAGCGTCCGGATCGAAGGGTTTCTGTACCGGAATGGTAGCGTCCGGATCAAGGGGCTTTTGCACCGGAATGGTAGCGTCCGGATCGAAGGGCTTCTGTACCGGAATAGTAGCGTCCGGATCAAGGGGCTTTTGCACCGGAATGGTAGCGTCCGGATCGAAGGGCTTCTGTACCGGAATGGTAGCGTCCGGACCAGCGGCAGCAGGAATGCCGGCGGTATCGCCGCTGTTCTGAATGGCGATGTCGATCGGCGGCAGAGCGCCTGCAGAGGCGTCGGAAGGTTCAGGCGCCGGTTTTCCTAAAGGGGGGAGCGCTTCCGAATCCGTATCGGGCTGACAGGGTGTTCCGCATTTCGGGCAAACACCGAAGTATTCGTCATAAACAGTTCCGCAGATTTTACATAATACCATGTGGTATACCTCCCTTTTCGGCATTCATGCCTGAAGTGCCGAAGTGTTTCATTTGATAATAGTTGAAAGCGGTGTTTCGTAGCTAAGGGGAACAGCAGTAAATTCTTTGTCGGTAACCGAGTCTTTATATTTGATTTCGCCGTTGACGCAAACAAATTCCGAGATGGTGCTTTCAGGGTATCGGTCTTTCATCCCCTGATCCTCCAGAACAGAGAGAATGGTCAGATTTTCGGCAGCGTTGGTGCGTTCTTCCTGAGCAGCGTCCTGATCGGGCAGAGAGGCTGTAATCCGATCGCCCCTGGTGGTGGCGTTGATGGAGCCGGAGACAACGCCGTTATAGAATTCTTTCACGGCAGAACTCAGTGCGTTGGCTTCCTGATCCTTTTCAAAGGTGTTGACTTTGTCAACCATAGAGGTAACGGTGTTTTTGGCGGTGTCGGCGGCGCTTTTAATCTGGTCGCAGCCGGCAGCGGCTCCTGCCTGAAGAATGACAGCCCCCAAAAGCAATAGTATGAACAAACGTCTTTGTTTCATGAATTGTCAGCTCCTTTCGTTAATGCGCTGTGTGAATCCATCGGACAGACGATTACAGAAAACCGTTTTTCTTAGCCCAAAGCTCCAGCGAATCGGCACTGTAAGACATTTTTTTCAGCGTTTCGATAATGTGCTTGAAGTCTTCCACTTCATAATCGTTGATTTTGCCGTCTTCAAAAACACGGTAGATGGTATCCTTGGTTTCGTTCAGAAAGTGGAGCGCTGCCATCAGCCGCACGGCGATTTCGTTCAGATCCTCATACATCAGCGTGGGTTTGCCGCCGCCGATGGGACATTGATGGGTGCAGTAATAATTGCAAAGCTCCGGAGCGTCATAGGCTCTTGCCATGGAAACGACGTCGTCGGGGCCGGGAATTTTATCGCCGCTTTCAATGGCGAGCAGCTTGGTGCGCTCAATATAGACAAGATCCTGGGCGCTTTCGCAGTTGTTTAACAGAGGTTGCTGCTTTGCAGCTTTTTTGCGTGCTTTTCTGTAAATATTCTCTTCCATGAATGGCTTCCTCCGAATCAAAAATAATAGCTAAGGTTATTATATCAAATCAAGCAGAATAATTCAATCGGTAATGGCGTATTTTAGCGAAAATAGAGCACAGTTAATTTTCAAAGTAAATTCATCAACGTACTTTGCAATGGTATTTGCGACGGAATGCGGTCTGAAAATACGGAAAATGTGCCACGGTAGTTCAATATATTAAATTATGCTTTACAACAGCCGTTGCCTGTGGTACAATTAGATTGTCAAAACCAGACTGTCAATCAAGATGGTCAGAATAAGGCGGTTGAACAGACTGTCAGAACAAGCCTGCTGAACATGATTGTTAAATCAAGGCTGCTGCCACCGGAATGTTTGAGCAAGAAAGATTGAGCAAGTCTGTTTGAATAAGGCTGTTAAAACAAGGCTGCTGCCATCGGAATGCTTGAACAAGAGAGATTGAGCAAGTCTGTTTGAATAAGGCTGTTAAATCAAAGCTGCTGCCATCGGAATGTTTGAGCAAGAAAGATTGAGCAAGGCTGTTTGAATAAAGCTGTCAGAACAAAGAATGATAAAACAAGACAAAAACCTTAGGGCGGGGTGAAAGTCCCCACCGGCGGTAAAGCCCGCCTGCTTGCTTCAAAGCAAGCTGATCCGGTGAAATTCCGGAGCCGACGGTCAGAGTCCGGATGAAAAAGGTCATCAAAGGTGTAGCGCATCGTGATGCATAAGCCTGTCTGCCCTATGGAGTAAACTCCGTAGGGCTTTTTTTGTGCGGATTTCGTGCGAATCTTCATGCGGATACAGAAATGCAGTGACGGCAGGCTGACTGTTGACGGCTTTTTCGTGCCGACGGAAAAGTGTGCGGAACTTTTTGATAGGCTGCTTAATAAAGCTGCTCAACAAGCGAACTTTAAGCAAACTTTTTCGTGCGAATCTTCATGCGGATTTCGTGCGAATCTTCATGCGGATTTCGTGCAAATCTTCATGCGGATACAGAAAGGCAGTGACGGCAGGCTGACTGTTGACGGCTTTTTCATGCGGATAGCGTCAGTGAGAGTATGACGGTCGGTGCCGGTACAGAACCGCAGCCGCTGCAGGGAGGTGTTTTCCTTTGGAACAGAAAGAATATATGAAAAGAGCCATTGCGCTTGCCGCAAAGGCGGGTGGCTTTGCGGCGCCCAATCCGCTGGTGGGGGCAGTGATCGTCAAGGACGGACGGATTATCGGAGAAGGCTACCACCGTAAATGCGGAGAGCTTCATGCGGAGCGCAACGCCTTTGCTTCGCTGACGGAATCCGCCAAAGGGGCGCAGCTCTATGTTACGTTAGAGCCGTGTTGTCATTACGGCAGAACGCCGCCGTGTACAGAGGCGATTATAGAGCACGGGATTTCGGAGGTCTATATCGGCTCACGGGATCCGAATCCGCTGGTGGCGGGCAAAGGCGCCGCTGTGCTCAGGGAACACGGCATTCAGGTGACAGAGGATTATCTGCGGGAGGAATGCGATAAGCTGAATCCGGTATTTTTTCATTATATCACCCGAAAGACGCCCTATGTGGCGCTGAAATATGCGATGACGGCGGACGGCAAGATCGCCGCCTATACAGGAGCGTCCAAATGGATTACGGGAGAAACGGCAAGAGCTCACGTGCAGCAGCTCAGGGGATTTTACAGCGGCGTTATGGCAGGCATCGGTACGGTGCTGGCTGACGATCCGATGCTGAACTGCCGTCTGGAGAATGCACACCAGCCGCTCCGCATTGTGCTGGACTCCTGTCTGCGGATTCCTCCGGAGAGCAGGCTGTGTCAGACGGCAGGGGAATATCCTGTTCTGGTGGTATGTACGGAAGCTGCCGACAGGCGAAAAGCGGAGCAGCTGCAGCGGCTTGGCGTAGAAGTATACGTTTGTGCGTCGGAGAACGGCAGAGTTGCGCTGCCGGCGCTGATGGAAGAGCTGGGCAGACGACAGATATCGGGCATACTGTGCGAGGGCGGCGGCAGTGTACATGAAGCGCTGCTGAGAAGCGGTACGGCGAACCATGTATATGCTTACATAGCCCCGAAGCTGCTGGGCGGAAAAGACGCCAAAACGCCTGTTGAGGGTCAGGGAGCAGACTGCCCTGACCACGCTGCTGTGCTGACCAACAGACACGTTACGCTTCTGGGGGAGGATATTTTGCTGGAATATGACATAGAAAGGGGATTTGCCGATGTTCACGGGGATCATAGAGGAGATCGGTGAAGTAACGGGGGTATTGTCCGGCGGCCGTTCCGGCAGCATACAGATTCATGCAAAGAAAATACTGAAAGGCACGAAGCTCGGCGATTCCATAGCGGTGAACGGCGTATGTCTGACGGTAACAAAGCAATGGGACGACGGCTTTTGCGCTGACGTGATGCCGGAAACGCTCCGGCGGACGAATCTGGGGCGGCTGAAAAAAGGCAGCCGTGTCAATCTGGAAAGAGCGATGCCGGCAGACGGACGGTTCGGCGGACATATCGTATCGGGACATATCGACGGCACCGGCAGGATTGCTGCGATGAAAAGGGAAGAAAATGCCGTATGGGTCACGATAGAGGCGTCTCCGGCGATTCTGGCGCTGATGGTGGAAAAAGGCTCCGTTGCAATAGACGGTATCAGTCTGACGGTAGCGTCCGTGGGAGCAGAGAGCTTTTCCGTTTCGATCATTCCCCATACCGCACAGGAAACGACGCTGTTGTCAGGCGCACCCGGCGATGAAGTGAATCTGGAAAACGATATCATCGCCAAGTATGTGCAGCGGCTGACAGGCGCCGGACAGCCGAAACAGAAGGAAAGCCGGATTGATGAGGCGTTTCTTGCCGAACACGGTTTTTTGTAAGCCGGAAGGCTGTTTGTATCTCAACAGCCGCTTGAAAGACGGTTGAAAGCTGATGGAAAACCGGTGAAGAGCAGCTTAAGAGTTGGTCGAAAGCCGGTAAAGGGCCGGTGTCGAAAGTCCGTAGAACGTCTGCTGAAATGACGGTGAAATGACGGTGAAGAGCAGCTCAAGAGTTGGTCGAAAGCCGGTAAAGAGCCGGTGTCGAAAGTCCGTAGAACGTCTGCTGAGATGACGGTGAAATGACGGTGAAGAGCAGCTCAAGAGTTGGTCGAAAGCCGGTCTGAAACCAATCAAAAATCGCTTAAAGGGCGGTCGGGAAATGATCAGAACACGGTTGAAAATCAGTTGAATGCAAGCCGAGTGTCAATCAAGTGTAAGCTGAAAATAAATCATCATGAAGATAAATGTAAGGCTAATGTAAGGCTAATGTAAGGTTAAGGTTAATGTAAGGTTAAGGTTAATGTGAGATTAAAGTAAGATTAAAGTAAGATAAGTGTCAGATAACGATCAGTCAATCTGAGAGAGGGGTAAAGAATATGGAATATCACTATCATACGATTCCGGAGGCGCTGCAGGCGCTCAGGGAGGGAAAGCTGATTCTTTGCACGGACGATCCCGACAGAGAAAACGAAGGCGATCTGATCTGTGCGGCGCAGTTTGCCACAACAGAGAACGTGAATTTTATGGCGAAATACGGCAGGGGGCTGATCTGCACCCCGATGTCCGAAGAGATAGCCGACAGACTGATGCTGCCGCAGATGGTGGCGAACAATACGGACAATCACTCCACGGCGTTCACGGTATCCATTGATCACGTCAGCACGACGACAGGCATTTCGGCCGAAGAGAGAGGCTTTACCTGCCGTGCCTGTGCGGACGCTGCTTCAAAGCCGGAGGACTTTCGCCGTCCGGGTCATGTGTTTCCGCTGACAGCCCGCAAGGGAGGCGTGCTGGTACGCAACGGCCATACAGAGGCGACGGTTGATCTGTGCCGGCTGGCAGGACTGACGGAGTGCGGCTTGTGCTGCGAGATCATGCGTGAAGACGGCACGATGATGCGAACGCCGGAATTATGGGAGCTTGCCAGGGAACACGGGCTTTGCTTTATCACGATCAAAGACCTGCAGGATCATCTGCGGCGGTATGAAAACCACATGATCCGCAAGGCGTCTGCCAAGCTGCCGACGATTTACGGTGATTTCCGCATAGAGGGCTATGTCAACGATATTACCGGAGAACACCACATTGCGCTGATCTGCGGTGACATCGGCAACGGTGAGGATATCCTCTGCCGTGTGCATTCCGAATGTCTGACAGGCGACGTGTTCGGCTCGGCAAGGTGCGACTGCGGCGAACAGCTTCATGCTGCGATGAAAATGATACAGCAGGAAGGCAGAGGCATTATCCTTTATATGCGGCAGGAGGGCAGAGGGATCGGACTGATTAATAAGCTGCGGGCGTATGAGCTGCAGGAACAGGGCTATGACACGGTAGACGCCAATCTTGAGCTGGGCTTTGCACCGGATCTGCGGGAATACTGGAACGGCGCTCAGATGCTGCAGAACCTCGGGGTAAAATCGCTGCGGCTGCTGACGAACAATCCCAGCAAGATCTATGGACTGGAGGGTTTTTCCTTTACCATTAAAGAGAGAGTGCCGCTGGAAATACAGCCCGGTGAGTATGATGAATTTTACCTGAAAACCAAGAAGACCCGCATGGGGCATTTGTTTAATAATCTTTGACAAAGCGCCGGACAGAATATCAGCGGCGTCACCGTTGAAAAGTTTCTGACGGAACACAGATTCCACGTCCCCGACAAAGCGCCGAATAGGATATCAGCGGCGTCATCGTTGAAAAGCTTCTGACGGAACACAGATTCCATGTCTCCGGCAAAGCGCCGGACAGGATATCATCGGCGTCATCGGTGGAAACCCCCTGACGGAACACAGATTCCACGTCCCCGGCAAAGCGCCGGACAGGGATCTCTATATGAAAATGATAAAATGATGAAAATGATGAAAAAATAATGAAAAGGAGTTTGATGAAAATGAATATCAATCTGATTGAAGGCAAGGTTGTAGCGCCCGAAGGAATGCGAGTCGGCATCGTTGCGTCCCGTTTCAACAACTTTATTGTGGAGAAGCTGCTGGAGGGAGCGGTAGACGGACTGGTAAGACACGGTGTAGAGGAAGAAAACATTGATGCAGCGTGGGTGCCGGGAGCGTTTGAACTGCCGATTATTGCCGAAAGAATGGCAGAAAGCGGACGTTATGACGCCATCATTTGTGTCGGCGCCGTCATCAGAGGATCAACCTCTCACTATGAGCTGGTTGTGAATGAAACGGCAAAGGGCATTGCACAGGCAGGACTGAAAAGCGGTATACCGGTACTGTTTGGTGTGATTACGACAGAAAACATTGAGCAGGCGATTGAGCGTTCCGGCTCCAAGGCAGGCAACAAAGGGTATGACTGTGCGCTGGGCGCCATAGAGATGGTCAACCTGATGCGTCAGTTCTGAGCCATGACGATTGTATTTGATTATGACGGAACCCTGCATAACACCAAGCGTCTGTACGGCTGTGCTTTCAGAAAGGGCTATGCCATGCTGGTACAGGAGGGTTATGCGCCTGAGCGGTATTATGCCGACGATGAAATCTCTTGCTGGCTGGGAGTAAATGCGCCGGATATGTGGCACAGCTTTATGCCCGGGCTGCCGGAAGAGATGATGCAAAAGGCGAGTATGCTGATCGGTCAGGAGATGATTTCCGGCGTGCTGCGTGGTGAAGCGGTGCTGTATGACGGCGTCACCGAGATGCTGCGGGAGCTGAAAGATGCAGGGAACAGGCTGATGATATTGTCCAATTGTCGTCATGCCTATATGGACGCACACAGAAAAGCACTGGGGCTTGATACCTATTTTGATGCATATTTTTGTGCGGAGGATTACGGCTTTATGCCGAAGGAAGACATTTTCAAAGAGCTTCAGCGGCTTTATCCGGACGACCGGTATATTATGGTAGGGGACAGAGCGTCGGATATTGAGGTGGGAATCAGGCATCATATTCCGACGATAGGCTGTTTATACGGCTTTGCTGCCGAAGGCGAGTTACAGGCGGCGAGCGTCACCGTAAGTTCTCCCCAAGAAATACCGAAGGCAATCGGCGGTTTACAATAAATGTCTGTTCAAATGATGAATATGGCGATGATAGGGGACTTTCTGATGAGGGTTCCCTGATTTGTTGTGCCGTTAATGTGATTTCCCAATCAATAACAGTATAAGGATAGGGGACAGGCTTTTTGGCAGAAGAAGCCGACGGCAGTCTATGCTTGATCATCGTATCGGAAGGAATTATAACGATGCTGATTCTGGACGAGGCGACCAGCTCGGTGGATACCCGTACAGAGCTGAAGATACAGTCGGCAATGGACAAGCTGATGGAGAATCGTACGTCCTTTGTGATTGCACACCGTTTGTCTACCATCAAAAATGCCGACCTGATACCGGTGCTGAAGGACGGCGACGTGATAGAAAGCGGAAGCCATGAAGAGCTGATGGAACAGCAGGGATTTTACGCATCCTTATATATATAACGCACAGTTTACAGCATAAAAGATTACGGCATAAAAAAGCAAACCCGGTTGCCGGTGGTGTGACGCCCACTCGACAGCCGGAATTTGTATATATAAAAGACAGAAGCTACAATAGGGGGATATGACTCCTGCCCTTTATCGTAAACAGCCCGGACGGGCTGTGTTACGCTGAACAAGGTTTTTACTGCTGCTATTATCATAGACCGGAATTTATACAAAGGTCAAGACAAAAATTCACAAAGCAGTACCAAAAACCGTACTTTTGTGGCACTTTTACAGCAGAATCATGTTCTGTAACTAATTGTATAATAATAACAGGCAAAAAATGTAAAAATATTGTAAATAAAATAATACATTTTCGTGAAATGAAGTCGTCACAAGCAAAACGGAAAGCAAAAAACCGGCAACGCTTCTCAAGAAAAGAAGCGCTCCGGTTTCATGTGCAGCAAAGGAAGATTGACTGTCAGGCAGTCAGAATCCCGGGGACTCTGTTATGTCTTCGTTTTGGGTGATTCAATACCGGCAGTAAAATGTCCGTACCGGCTTTCAGAGGGCTGTGTTATGCTCGTTTCATGCTTATCTTATGCTAATCTCATGCTTATCTCACGCTCAACCTACGCTCATTGTACCAAAAAGCTGTGATGAGAAGGGACAGAAAGCAAAAAACCGGAGACGCTTCAAAGAAAAGCGTCTCCGGTTTCATGTGCAACAAAGGAAGCTTGACTGTCAGGCAGTCAGAATCTCGGGGCTCTGTTATGTCTTCGTGTGTAGAAATTTCAAAACCAGCAGTAAAATATCAGGACTGACTTTCAGGGGATGTCAGCTATGACGAAGGTGGGACGGCAGGGACGAAACGAGGTAAGCTGTCAGAATGTTAACTGCAAGGACGCAGGTGAGAGTGTGGATCGTCAAAAGGTAAGATTATTAGTAAGTTGCAGCAGTGAATGATGTTGTGTTGCTGTCAAAAAGCAAGGTAAAACAATGCCGTGATCATTGCTGAAATGCAGGTTGAATAATGAGACGATCGTGGTGTATTGATTGCAGGGATGCAGTTGTGATACCGTAACGAAATGATCGGTGTAGAATAACGGTGTTGCTGCATAATTCAGAAGGAAAAAATATACTTTATTCATGGTAAGCGAAAATGTCCCGTGTGTTGCCGTCGGTACGAAACAGAAGCCTTTAAGATGTCCTCCTGTATAATATAACAATGTGAAAACTTAAATGGGTGCAAAAAATAAAAAAAATTTAAAAAATAATCAACAGGGCAGAAAATCAACCGGCAGCTCCAAAAAATGACCAGTCCTTGTGAAGTACTTTCAGAAGTCCCGCTGCTGAGGCGGTGAAAACACGGTTTGTGCAAAGTTACGGAGATGACCGCAAAAAGTGATGATTTGGTGAAAATATATCTTATATAAATTGATCGAAGATTGGTGAATTGCACAATAATATTAAAATAATACTAACATATTAAACAAATTTTTAGAGATAGTTACATTTCTATTGAAAATCAGAGAAAAAAAGTGTATAATTTTGATATGAAATCAGCAGCCGTAGCCATCGACAAACGAGTGAAATAGAAAGAGAGATGGAGTAGAAGATGTTTCACGCTGCTCTGCCGATGCGGAATCGTTCAGAATCCGGAATGGCTGTGTATTTTATTAAATTTTTATAATAAAGGAGAATGTACAATGAAGAGAATGACAAAAATCCTCACCGCCTCACTGGCAGCCGCTACTCTCGCAAGCTTTGCAGTTGCTCCTGTATTCTCAGCGCATACTGTTTATACGGACAACTGGGTATGCTCTGACTACGTTGCAGCCGATACAAGCGCAGGTACTCCCGAAGTACCCGGAACCGCAAGACTGACCCTGCAGGATATTACCGTAACAAAGGTAAACGATACCAGCGCTTCACTGGAGGTTGTTGCTTATCAGATTGTTAAGGGTACTTACAAGGATAACAAGCTGACAGGCTATGTTCTTTGCGACAACAATCTGGTTATCAACGACATCAAGGCGCCTACCGCTGCTGAAATTACCACTATCGCCAACCAGATCGGCGCCGGCACTGTTGATCTGCACGGTATTAAAATGAAAAAGCAGACAGACCCGAACAACACCACCTTCCAGGCCCGCGTGGAAGCAGGTCTTTACATCGTGCTTGTCAAGGACGCCGATGCAGTGGTTTACAACCCCGCTATCGTTGCTGTCAACGTATCCAACGCCAACGCAATCGACACGTCGGCAACAGGCGGTACGGTTGACATGACCTCATATTTCAATACTTCCACCAATGCCTATCTGAAGGCATCAGAGCCCAACGTCAACAAGGACATTACAGACGCTTCCGGCGTTTCTCTCACCAATGCCGAAGGACAGACCGTTGCTTTCGGCGATACGGTATACTTCAAGGTAGAGAGCATGGTTCCGTCTTATTCCGACGATTATGTAGAAGGCTCCATTGTTTATAAGATCACCGATAAAATGGACAAGGCAGCCTTCAAGGGCGTTGACAGCCTGACTGTCAAGGTAGCCGCTGAGGCAGATATGGCAACAGCACAGGCTTTGCCCGCTGTTACCGAAAACGATCCCACTACGACAGATGATGATTTCACCAACTACACCCTGACGTTCAAGGATAAGAACGGTCAGACAACCACAAACGCTGCTGATGCAGTAGAGTATGAAATCAGCTTCAGCGACGCTTTCGTTCGTCAGAACGGCGAAAAGGCTGTAAAGGTTACTTATTCTTCAACCATTCAGAACACAGCAGGCGTTAACTATGCTGAAAATAAGAACACCGCTACCCTGACCTACAGCAACGATCCTACCGATACTTCCGGCGCAAAGACAAAGGACGACTCCACCTATCATTACACCTTCGGTATCGACGCTGATCTGGACGGTCAGTCCGAATCCACCATCGAAACCTACGAACTGAATAAGGTTACCAGAAACGGCGAAACCTTTACAGAGAAGACACTCACCTCTTCCAAGACCACAAAGGCAAGCCCCGTTGCTCTTCAGGGCGCAGGCTTTACACTGTATTCCGACGAGGCTATGACGCAGGTAGTTGCAACAGCAACATCTGACGTTAACGGTCACATCAAGTTTGAAGGTCTGGATCAGGGTACCTACTACCTCAAGGAAACAACCGCACCCACCAACTATTCTCTCAGCGAGAAGAACTATCGTGTTGTTATCAGCGCAACCATTAATAACGACGGCGTTCTGACAGCTTACTCCATTACAACAGCAGAAAAGAACGACGACCAGTATACAACTGTTGGTTCTGCAACCTACACCAATACACCTACCATCAATGCAGACGGTACGGTTACCAACGTGATTGACAAGACCAATGTTGCCGCAGCCGAAATCCTCAATACACAGCTTGCAGCTCTGCCGTCAACAGGCGGTGTCGGCACCATCATCATCACCGTTGTTGCTGCACTCGGCATGGCAGGCTTCCTGGCTATTTTCGTTATCAGCAGAAAAAAGAGAAAGAATTCCGCTGAATGATTGCTGACAAATAACAGAGGTTTTCCTTACCATCGTGTAAGAAAGAACTGACGAAAGATCCGGTCCGAACAGATGCCGACAGGAATACCGCTGTCGGCATACTGTTATAAGGGGAATTGTATCAGATGAAACAAAACACAAAAAAGCATCTCAGAAGACTGGTGTCTGTGATTTCTCTGCTGGGCTTTCTGTTCTGTACGGCAATGCTGCTGTATCCTGTTGTCAGCGACCGTTGGAACCGCTACAGGGATCTGCAGTTGATTTCCGAGTATAACAAATTTGTAGAAGAGCAGGATCCTACCACATACGATAAGGTGATCAAAGAGGCGCAGGATTACAATGCGTATCTGCTCAAGGAGAACAGAAACATCGTTACGGACGCTGAATACGATCCGGACGAGTATTATGAAACACTCCTGAACGTGATGCATAACAGTATGATGTGCTACATTGAAATTCCGAAAATTGATGTTACGGAGCCTGTCTATCATTATTCAACCGAAGTTTCTCTCGGCATCGGCGTGGGACATATCCACGGCAGCTCGCTGCCTACCGGCGGAGTGAATACTCACTCGGTTCTGACAGGACACCGTGGCCTGCCCAACCAGAAGTTCTTTTCCGACCTGGACAAAATCACAGAGGGTGACAGATTCTATATTCATATCCTCGGCAAGACGCTGGCGTATGAAGTGTTCAGCATTCGTGTGATTCTGCCGACAGACGTCAGCGGTCTGATGATCGAGGACGGACAAGATCTGATGACGCTTGTTACCTGCGAGCCATACGGCGTCAATACGCACCGTCTGCTTGTAACAGGGCGCAGAGTACCCTTTGACGAAACAAAGGTTGAAAACGGTTTTGTTACCGTAGAGAAACATGAAAAAATTGTAGACCCTGCGGTCTGGGTTTTCGCAGGATTTGCATTATTTATCGTTATTCTGGTTATGATAACAATTGTCCGGAAGGTGCTGGACAAAAAGAAAGCAAAAAAGGAGGTTCGCCATGAAGAATAAAGCACTTTGTGTGATTCTTGCTGTACTGATGGTGCTGTCACTGACGGCAGTCAGCGTAAGTGCGGCACAGGACGATAACAGAATGCCTGCTCTGACGGATGAGCCTAAGAGTCTGGCGGTCTATTTCTACATCCAGAAGACAGGCGTAGATACGCCGATTCAGGGAGCGCATATAGCGGTTTGTCAGATTGCAAACCTGACAGTCAGGGGCGGTTCGGCAGAATATGAAGTGCTGCCGGCATACGATTCCCTGCAAAAGCTGCAGGACGGCAAAGACGTTACGTTTAACGGAATCACCGGCAGTGAATCTCAGAATCTTGCAAAACTGTTCTTTGAAATTGTCGAAGAGCCTGAGCATACAGGGATAACAGACGCCGTAGGTATTTGCAGGTTTGATATTGAAAAACCGGGTATGTATCTGGTCTGGGAAGTAGCGGCAGAGGGCGATGCAGAAAATTATGAGGAGTTTGCTCCTTATCTGATTTCCGTGCCGCTTGCCGACAGACTGACAGAGGATAATCAATGGCTGTACGAGGTCATTACAGAGCCTAAGACTAAGGTTGAGGAAAAGTCAAAGCCGGAATCCTCTGAGCCGGAATCTTCGGAGCCGGAATCTTCGGAGCCGGAATCCTCCGAGCCGGAATCCTCCGAGCCGGAAAGCTCACAGCCGGAATCTTCCGAACCGGAAAGTTCTGTGCCGGAAAGCTCACAGCCGGAGTACTCCGAACCGGTGTCGAAGCCGGCGTCCGACCCGTCAATCCCCTCAACACCGTCACAGCCCACCGAACCATCAGAGCCTTTTATTACCGGTGAAAACAGTGCTGTTTTAATGGTAATCGGCATTGTATGCATTTCTGTTCTGGGCATGATGTTGTTCTGGAGAAAGAAATCCAAAGACAGCGAATAAGCAAGTTACAGACTGAAAAAAACGAAAAGCAGGAAGCGGATATTTTATCCGCTTCCTGCATTTTTGTCGTCGTTAATTACACATGAATAGTTATGATTACCGTGGCGGCTACATGAGGGTAAGTCCTTTTCCGACAGAAAAGGGGGTTATGCACCCGTCTTGCCGATCGGCTTGGTCGGTACCTCTTTCCTGAACTCCTTGATGATCTGCTGTCAGCAACTTTTCTCTGCTTGATACTTTCCATGGAGAGCCATCTGATAGAGGCAACTGATAGAGCCAACTGATAGAGCCAACTGATAGAGCCAACTGATACAGTTATGATATACCTGACAAGCTGAAGTAAAAATCTCAAAGGCGTTTTATGATGCGTTTTGAGAGAGTTTGTTGGCGGGGAGCTTCAGAAGCAGTGTGAAAGAAGCCGCAGCGTAAAGGACCGATAAGATCACGGCAACGGTTTTATCCATAATGAGAGAGGGCATGACGGAGAAGGAAAGGAGTAGTCCGGCAGCGGCGAAAACGAGAGAAATAATGCCGGAGGAAAAAGCGAATATCGTTTTTTTCCGGGATAGGTTTGTAAACGAACGATAGCCGAAAATGCCGGCAGCAAGCTGAGCGGTACTGCCGATGATTGTCACGGTCAAAAGCGGGATATCGGAAGGATTGGTGCAGAGCGGGATGACAGAAAAGACGGCATTCAGCGTCATGGCGCAGCCGCAGGCGAGCATCAGACGCTGAGCAATCTGCTGCAGACGGTTTTCGGAAATACTCATATATTCCTTGCGGACATGGTTATCCATAGCGAAACGCACGAGAATAAAGAGAACGAGAGCAATATACAAAAACAGGCGGATTACAACAAAGTTATTGCTGTCGGAGCAGAACTGCTGAACAACCGGAGAATTCATCGGACGGAACATTTCGTGCATAAAGGGTGAGTCGAAAATGGTCTGACCGGCTGCTTCATCATAAGCCAGCATGGGTGAGCCGATTGCTTTGCCGCCGAGGTAAGCGGTAGGAATGAGCGAACCGAGGAATACGGCAACAAAAGTCACGGCGCCGAGGGCAGCCAGACGATATTTGTTAAAGGGAATGCACATGGTAAAGATGACCACAAGACCTGCCATAGACATCAGAATCGTCATCATGGTACGGATATTGTCATAAGAAACGACAGGCGCTGCGCCAAAGGAAACCGGAACGAAATGGAGCAGCAGAGGCAGCACGATGGAAAATGCCAGCAGGATTCCCGCAGAAACGGAATGAGAGATGATACTTCTTAAAAAAGAGCCCTTGACAGGGGTTCTGCGTGGCTCCAGCGAAAGTAAAAAGCCGCCGGTGCCGATGACTGCCGCTTCCAGCAGATAAAGATTTTCGATAGAGAACCACATCTGCCCTTTGGAAAAGAAGATCAGGGAAAAGACGGTAAGAAACATGGCAATGGACTTCATCAGGAAGAGGACGGTTGTTTTCTGAATGTTGCCGATGACACGGCGCCCTTCTCCGACCACTTCTTTCAGATGACTGAAGTCGTTATCCAGCAGAACAACGTCAGAGCAGGATTTGGCGGCTTCGGTAGCTTTCGCAAAGGTGATGGAGGAATCGGAGCGGCGCAGCGCCAGAATATCATTCACGCCGTCGCCGGTCATAGCGACCTTATGACCGCAGGACTGCAGGGCAACGACCAGCGCTTCCTTTTGTTCGGGAGAAACCCGGGCAAAGACCGTATAGTCGGAAGCAACCTTCGGAATATCCTCCAAGGGAACATCTGCCAGAGAGATGTATTTATCAGCGTTTTCAATACCGCATTTTTCGGCAATGATGCTGACGGTCAGGGGATTGTCGCCGGAGATGACCTTGACTTCTACGTTGTTTTCACGGAAAAAGCGCAGCGTATCCGCCGCCGTATCACGGATATGATCCTCAATGGCAATAAAGGCGATCAGTTCGCCGTCCAGCGTCATAGCGATGACACGGTTTCCCATACCGGCACGCCGGGTTACATAGGAAAGACGAGGGTCGTCTTTTGGCAGCAGATATTCCGGAGCACCCATCAGCAGCTTTCTGCCGTCCTCATAGACCACGCCGGAATACTTGTTGGCGCTGGAAAACGGTATTTCTTCTTTAACGGGAGGATTCTGTTCCGTGCCGAAGTGCTGAAAAACAGCCTCGGAGGTAGCGTTTCTGTCCTCAGAAACAGAAACCAGCACTCGTGCGTGATATTCAGCTTCTTTCAATGGGATAAATGCCTTCACATCACAGACAGACATTGTACCGTCGGTAAGAGTGCCTGTTTTATCCAGACATATTACGTCGACACGGGAGAGGTTTTCGAGAGAATACAGTTCCTGAATCAAAGTCTTTTTTCGGGCGAGCTGGGCAATCGAGATCAACAGAGCGGCAGAGGTGGTCAGTACCAGACCGGTAGGAATCATACCAACGCCGAACATACCGTCTGTCAGCAGGATCAGCGACCAGGTAGCAGGATCAGAGAGAGAAAGCTGCAAACCGTCCCATACGGCAGGATCACCGCCGCAGCAGGCAATTTTGATGATCAGTGTGGCGGAAGTAACGGTAACCGCAATGCAAAGACCGATGGTCAGCAGCTTGATAATCTTGACGATAGAGGACATCAGCTCCGATTTATGTCCGGCGGTGCTTTTTACCTTGCGTGTCAGTTCGGCGGCATAGGTTTCGTCGCCGATTTTTTCGGCACGGCAGCGGGCAGAGCCGACGATGACAGACGAGCCGGACAGTATCGTATCGCCGGGGTGTTTTTTGACATAGTCGGATTCACCTGTCAGAATAGATTCGTCCACCTCGACCTCTCCGGTCAGCACAAGAAGATCGGCAGTAGCCTGTTCGCCTGCTGAGAGCAGCACAATGTCATCGGGAACGATTTCGGTGGTATCCACCGCCACGGTCTGCCCGTCACGGATTACCTTGCATTTGGTATTGGTGACGATACGGAGCTTTCTGATGACCTTCAGGCTTTTAATTTCCTGAAAAGACCCCATAGCGACGTTCATCAGGGCCGGTATGAGAAAGATGAATTTAGAAAAGCCGAAATAAGTGTCAGCAATATCCGTTCTGCCGATAGAGGTCAGATAGATCATAAAAGCGAGAAAGACCAGAGCGATAGAAAACAGTACCGTATTAAAGAAAGTAAACAGGTTCGAGGCAAGAATCTTCAGCGGACTTTTTTCGTTAGGGTCGTTGGCAATATTCACATAGCCTTTTTCTGTTCTTTCCTGCACCTCAGCTTCGGAAAGACCCTGTTCCGGAGATGAAGAAATGCGCTGAATCGGTTGTTTCTGATTTATCTTTTTGTTCATGTGTATTCTCTCCAATACTCATTGAGATCATCGTCAGACAGTGACATAATGGTTGTTTCCGAAAAACTCCATATAGAACAATCATAACACAGACAGTAGTTTTTATCAAGAATATTTATTATCAGACATAGATTCGACACACATGGAAGTCGTTTGATTGTCAGATGTGGAAGTTGGTTGTGCCTGACGGTCGCTTGGGCGGTAAAAAGGAAAGAAACATGAAAAAATATGAGAAAAACGAGAGATAATGATAGAAAAAGAATCAAAGGAGAGAACAAGAGAAAGCCCGCTTCTCGCAAAAAAAGGAAAAAGAATCAAAAAGGAGAACAAGAGAAAGCCCGTTTTTCACAAAAGCGAAAAACGGGTTGGTAAGTGAATACAAAGCAACAGATAAACTGTGCTTGGAAGTATTTGCAGTAATTGTCTGCCGGGGATATTGTAACCGTTACATGAACGGCAGCGGCAGTAGCTTTGCAGGCTTTGATGCTTACAGAAGCTGTTTGCATTTCTCAGATGTTGTAAATATAGTATAGACCTAAATATGAATAAAATCAAGAGTATTTTTACAATTTGTTAATAAATTATTCAAATTTGTCATTTCTTACAAAAAACAATACTATATCGCACATATAGAGACATTTTGCTGAAAAAATGCATTGGGAAAGCTGTCTGTCGCCGGAAAAACAGAATAATATGGTGAATATGATAAAAGAAGGTTTTGTGCGATCGGGCAGGAACAGAAAGAATGCTTGTGGTATGTGGCAGTAGCGCCAAGATACTGATCCTTGTATGACTGTGCTGAGCCGGTCGATACACCGAAATTACCTTGTCAGGCACGAAACAAGCGCTCGGCAAGAAGCATTCGGCAAGAAGCATTCGGCAAGAAGCGCTCGGGAAGAAGCGGTCGGTAAGAAGCGCTCGGCAAGAAGCGCTCGGCAAGAAGCGCTCGGCAAGAAGCGGTCGGTAAGAAGCATTCGGCATGAAGCACTCGGCAAGAAGCGGTCGGACAACACGGCAGATGTGCAACAGACGGTGCGTGACCGTTGGGATAAAAAGCAGCCGCTCGGACAGGTGATACGCAACGCATGACGGTCTGATGATGTCGGTTGGCAGGAAGGGTGTTTTGACGCATGATTTCATTTCGTCTATTTTTATCCCGGCAGGTTTTGTCGATTTTGCCTATGACATTTTTTCTCTGAAAGATTTATAATAAAAGTATAGAATAACAGATGCTATCTGCGGTTTTCTGCGCTCAGCGGAACAGCGGCAGAAGTTTTTTTCAGGAGGTTAATCATGTTTCAGGTCGGCGATACAATCACTTACGGTACGCAGGGCGTGTGCAGAATTGTCGGTACCGAAGAGAATGATCTTGACGGAGATACGGTGGAGTATTATGTTTTGAAGCCCGTTTTTGATGAAAACGCTACGGTTTATGTGCCGAAGAATAACCAGATTTTATTGTCTAAAATGCGTCCGGTTCTCTCTGAGCAGGAAGCACTCGCATTACTGCATACGGTGCAGGATATAAAAACCGTCTGGACAGACGATGACGCAAAGCGCCGTCAGGAATTTCAGGAATTGCTGTCCTGCGGTGACAGAACAGAGCTTTGTGCGCTGATTAAAACGCTTTCCGCTCATCAAAAACAGCAAAAGTCAAAAGGAAAGCATCTGCATATCAATGATGAAGCTGTTCTCAAGCAGGCAAAAACCCTGCTGTTTTCAGAAATTGCTTTTGCGCTTCAGACGACGCCGGATCAGGTTGAGCAAATGTTTGGCAACAGGAATTTCGTATAACCAATCACCGATGTCCCCCGAGTCTCGCCTGCCGGGTGCGTGACCGCACCGGACGAATATGTTCCGGTAACGATCTTTAAATAGTCGCTTAATATGCTTCAAAAACGAAATCGACAGCGGAGGCACTCCGCCGGTGCTTCTGCTTCGCAGAGGTGTCCACTGGACACCCGCACCCTCTTAGGCGGCGGGTGCCATTTGGACTTTCAGTGGGGGTTATAATCCCCCACTGAAACCCCGAGGAGCTAAAGCTCCTGCGGTGAGGTTGGATCAATGCAGCCGATGTTAATCGAGCTTACATCGGGCTTTGCTCCGAGTTAAA
>JBGUWM010000042.1:0-7392 GCA_045221175.1 Acutalibacteraceae bacterium
CGGCTGCTTTACCAGCTTCCAGCCCTGCCGGTTACATACCTCCTGTGCCAGATCAAGGTCAAAGCCAACGTATTCGCCGGAATCGTCCTTGTAGCCGTAGGGCGGAAATTCTGCGTCAAAGCCCACCGTGAAGGTTTCTCCCTCTGCAGCCGCCTGCGTCGGCGTCAGGCACATGAACATACTTACAATAAGTGAAAAAATCAGTGCCGTGCCGAGTATTTGTCTGACTGAATACTTCAGTCCGTTACGATGAAACATCATTTTTCTTTGCCGAAAAAACGGCGTCCTCCTTTTTAACAATCTGTTTGTATGTTTTTGCGTGATAAAGCACTATCATGCAAAATCAAAAGCTTTTTTATTATATAATATTTCCGTCTATAAATCAAGCAATTACTATAAAAATGGCAAAAAGAGTATAAATTTTCATCTTTTTGACGAATCCTTGTTTCACACATGGTTTCAGCAGCAGCAATTCGTTGCGGTAATCCGTATAACCAATCACCGATGTTAAGCGAGCTTACATCGGGCTTTGCTCCGAGTTAAATAAACAGGCATATCCGCATATCTCCATACATTCTCCCGATAATCCTCCTGCGTGTGATGATACAAGGACATCATCAGCGGTTTCAGAACGGTTTGCAAGGAGTCCTGCGGAAACATCACCCACCAAACCGACAGGCAAGGCAGGAAAATGACCTTATTCCGCCGGAAAAGTGGGGTCATCATGTGGCTGTCCGGTTATCATGTGACTGCCCCCGGTTATCATGTAATTGCCCCCGATCATCATGTGGCTGTCCGGTCATCATGTCACTGCCCCCGGTCATCATATCACTGCCCCCGGTCATCATGTGGTTGCCCTCGGTCATCATGTAATTGCCACCGATCATCATGTCACTGCCCCCAGTCATCATGTCACTGCCCCGGTTATCATGTGGCTGTCCGGTGACAGAGGATTTCCTCGACAATCCATGACAATCACCCGATCTTTTATTGCAATTTGTGCAGAAGGAGTATATAATAGCTTGGTAATACTGAATAAAGGAACGATACTATGAATGAATCCCCTATAAAAGACAAACGGCTTGAACGCATGGGCTCTGCGCCTGTTTTCGGGCTGATTATGAAAATGTCTCTGCCCACCATGTTTTCCATGATCGTACAGGCGCTTTACAATATTGTGGACAGTATGTTTGTTTCGCACTATGACAAAACAGCGCTGACGGCTGTTTCGCTGGCTTTTCCGATGCAGCTTCTGATGATCGGCTTCGCCGTAGGCACCGCCATCGGCGTCAATTCACTGATTGCACGGCGGCTTGGAGAGGGCAAGCCGGAAGAAGCCAACAAAGCCGCTACCTATTCCCTGATCCTTGCCGTGCTGACGTGGCTGATTTTTATGACCGTGGGAATCCTGTTCTCCTCCTCCATTATCGGCGCTTATACCGACAATCCGAAAGTACTGTCCTCCGGCACGCAGTATCTTTCCTGCGTTTATATTTTCTCCATCGGCGTTTTTGTGGAAGTCGGCATTGAAAAGACCCTGCAGGCAACCGGCAACATGATCTTCCCCATGCTTTTTCAGCTATGCGGCGCTGTTTTCAACACCATACTGGACCCGATGTTCATCTTCGGCTTCGGGTTTATCCCGTCTTTAGGCGCCCTCGGCGCCGGCATCGCCACCGTCATCGGACAGATCGCTTCGATGATCTTTGCGCTGATTGTACTGTTCAAAAGAAAAAATGCCGTTAAGATCAATTTCAATTACCTGAAAAAAATCGACTTCACGATCATAAAGAATATTTATGCCGTGGGATTTCCTGCCATTATCATGCAGAGCATCGGCTCTGTCATGCTGTTGGGGCTCAACGCCATTCTCGCCGGCATTTCCGAAACCTATGTTGACGTACTGGGCGTTTACTTTAAACTGCAGTCCTTTGTTTTCATGCCGATTTTCGGACTGACCCACGGCGTTATGCCTATCATGGGCTATAACTACGGCGCCGGTAATAAAAAGCGCCTGACAGACGCCCTGAAATACGGTATTCTGATCGCCGTTGCGATTATGGCAGCCGGTATGCTGCTCTTCCAGCTAATCCCCGACAAGCTGCTGAATATCTTCAACGCCTATCCCGAAATGCTCGAAACCGGCATACCTGCCCTGAAAACCATCAGCCTGTGCTTTGTGCCTGCCGCCGTGGGCATTATCATATCCACGCTGTTTCAGGCTGTCGGCAGCGGAATGCGCTCTATGTTCATTTCTCTGCTGCGGCAGTTGGGCATCATTCTGCCTGCCGCCTATATTCTCGCTCAGATCAGCAGTCCTCTGGTATGGTGGTCTTTTCCCATCGCCGAGGGTGTTGCGCTGATTACCGCACTGATCCTGTTCATCACACTTTACCGCAAACAGATTAATGCCCTGTCAAAGCCTGCATAAAATCATCTTCTCCCCACAAAACGGAATGCCGCACTCTTCGGGTGCATAAGCATTACCATACCTTTTGTGTGGGAGGAGTTTTTTTATGATGCCGGAACAAAACGTCCGTGCCTTTCCGGAAGAAGCGTATGAGCCCGTCGGCGAGGTAAACAAGCCGCAAGAGGAAAGCCGCAAACAGATTAATGCCCTGTCAAAGCCTGCATAAAGTCATCTTCTCCCCACAAAACGGATTGCCGCACCCTTCGGGCGCATAAGCATTACCATACCTTTTGTGTGGGAGGAGTTTTTTTATGATGCCGGAACAAAACGTCCGTGCCTTTCCGGAAGAAGAGTGTGAACCTGTCGGCGAGGTAAACAAGCTGCAAGAGGAAAGCCGCAAACAGATTAATGCCCTGTCAAAGCCTGTCAAAATCCGCATAAAGTCATCTTCTCCCCACAAAACGGAATGCCGCACTCTTCGGGCGCATAAGCATTACCATACCTTTTGTGTGGGAGGAGTTTTTTATGATGCCGGAACAAAACGTCCGTGCCTTTCCGGAAGAAGAGTGTGAGCCTGTCGGCGAGGTAAACAAGCCGCAGGAGGAAAGCCGCAAACAGATTAATGCCCTGTCAAAGCCTGTCAAAATCCGCATAAAATCATCTTCTCCCCACAAAACGGAATGCCGCGCCATTCGGGCGCATAAGCATTACCATACCTTTTGTGTGGGAGGAGTTTTTTTATGATGCCGGAACAAAACGTCCGTGTCTTTCCGGAAGAAGAGTGTGAGCCTGTCGGCGAGGCGGAAGAGGGAACCGAAAACAAACGCCCCTCTTTTCTCCGCAGTCAGCTCATGACCGTTACGCAGGTAAGCCTGTGTGTGCTGATCATCGTCTTTGCCGTGATCGTGAAAAGCATAGGAGGGTCTTTTTACGCAACTGCTGCCACATGGTATTTTGACTGTGTGAACAATTCGATATTTACCGGAACCGCCGCTCCTTCGCAGGAGGTGACCGACGGAACGACGATCACCGAAACCAGCCTGACGACTGCCGATGAGCGCCGGACGTCACCGGAGCCTGTGTTGCCGCTGTCATCGGGAACCATCACTTCACCCTACGGTCAGCGGGAATACAACGGGCAGCAGCAGTTTCATAAAGGGATTGACATTGCCGCCGACAAAAACACAGAGATTCACGCTCTGTGGAGCGGCACCGTCATCACAGCGGAAAAGGACAGCTCTTACGGCAATTATATCGTTCTCCGGCACGACAACAACAGCGAAACCCTTTATGCACACTGTGAAAGGCTCATGGTCAGAAAAGGCGACAAGGTCAGCGCCGGCAGCGTCATCGGACTGGTAGGAGAAACAGGAGACGCCGGCGGTCCTCATCTGCACCTTGAGTATCGCAAAGACGGAAAGCAGGCTGACCCCGGTGTATTACTGGGCAACGCTTATTCATGAACCTGCGCCTTGGCAAAATAACCCTGTCGCTGAGCTATCCGCTGGTGGGCATTATGACGGCGGTGCTGCTGCTGGATACGTCCATGAATATGCTGATCTGCTTTGCGGCAGCCGTCATGCACGAATGCGGACATCTTGCGGCGCTGTGGCATTATGGAACACCGCCCGAAGCAATACGCCTGACACTGTTTCATATTGCCATTGTGGACAGCAAAAAACACCTGCACCCCTTTTCTCACGAGCTGGTAATCGTTTTAGCAGGGGTTTTTATCAATTTTACGGCGGCAATCGGCGGCTTTATTCTGTATCAGGTCACACAGCAGCCCCTGTGGCAGACCTTTTCCTGCGCTCATCTGACGCTGGGCGCCTTCAATTCTCTGCCGGCAGACTCACTGGACGGCGGACAGGCTCTGATGCTTCTGCTGACAAGGCGCTTTTCGCCGGATACTGCCGAGCGACTGCTGACCGTGATTTCCGTTCTGATCCTGATTCCCACAGCGTGTCTGGGGTTCTATATTCTGCTGCTCACAAAGTATCATTTCACCCTTCTGCTGTGCGCCATGTATCTGACAGCCGTTCTGCTGCTGAAAAAATAAGCGCAGTCACCGTATCTTACTGCAAGACACAGTCACTGCGCTGAAATGATGCTTGTTTATTTTTTCACACAAAGAAACCCACGCCAAAGGCGGATAAAGACGCTGCCAGCGCCACAACGATCAGCGGCAGCCGAAAATATGCCAGTGCCAGCGCCACAACCGTACCGACGGCGGCAGTAATGAAATTGCCCGTACTGTAAAAGATTGCCGGAATTGTCATGGCAGCTAAAACAGCATAGGGAATGTAATACAAAAAGCTGCGAAGGGTCACGGATCTGATCTTCTTGGTAAAAAATGCAAAAGGAAGCATTCGGATCAGATAAGTAACTCCTGCCATTACGATAATATACAGTGCCGTCATCATGCAGCCTTCGCCTCCTCTTTTACCGGAAACAGCAGCGCTCCTATCAGTGAAGCGGCAATTCCGCACAGGATAACCGCAAAGCCCCCTGACAGTGACGGCAGAAGATAGCGGCAGACGCAGCTCAGCCCTGCGGCAATCATCACTACCAGCAAAACGCTTTTCTTTTCCGCAGCAGGCGGAATGATGATGGCAATGAACATTCCGTACAGCATGATGCCCAAGGCAGAGATCAGCTCCGCCGGAAGGATTTCTCCCGCAACAGCACCCAACAACGTGCCGAAGGTCCAGCCAAAGGACGAAACCACAATGATTCCGTACATATAGGCAGGCGTGACAGGCGTTTTTCGGGTGGAACATAAGGCAAAAATCTCGTCCGTGATCCCGTAGGCGGCAATAAAGCGGTGACGCAGCGTAAAGCTCTTGTCCAGATTCTGCGACAGAGAAATTGCCATCAGCGCATAACGCAGATTGATGACCAACTGTACAATCGCCATTTCTGCGAGGGTGCCGCCGGAAGCCATAATCTCCACGCCCTGCGCCTGACCTGCCGAGGTCAGGTTTGTCAGAGAGATGATAACGGCGCTGAGTGCCGAAATGCCCAGTCTGACGGCAGTGATGCCGAAGCCGAAGGATACCGACAGATAGCCCAGCGCAATGGGAATGCCGGCGGTCATGCCGCTGATAAACTCGGAGTTTTTTCTCATTTGATAACACCCAGAGAACCAAGCAGCAGCGCCACTAAAAGAATCGGCGCAATAAACTTGATCATGACAACGTAAAGTCCCCTTCTGCGGAACTTTTCGCCGTTTTTGGTTGCCTCGCTGATAATGGTTTCGGGCTTGACCAGCCAGCCGACCAGAATACAGGTGCCGATGGCGACAACAGGCATAAAGATATTGTTGCTGAGATAGTCAAACAGGTCAAGGAGCTGACCGGTCTTGCCGCCGGGAAGCGGACAATCAAAGTAGAACACGTTGTAGCCAAGGCAGATAATGACGCCAAGAACCAGCGCAACTACCGTCTCAAGGATAGTGGATTTCTTTCTTGTCCAGTGCATTTTGTCCATGATAGACGACACAACCGCCTCCAGAATGGAGATGGCGCTGGTCAGAGCCGCAAAGAATACCATAACAAAGAAGACGGCACCCACCACGTTGCCCACAGGACCCATTGCCTGAAATACCTTTGGCAGCGCAACAAACATCAGTCCGGGACCGGCGTTTTGCAGACCCTCGTCGCCCAGAAAGGCAAACACGGCAGGAATGATCATAATACCTGCCAGAAAAGCCACAACGGTGTCAAAGATTTCGATCTGATTGACAGACTTGTTCAGATTGCTTTCGTCCTTGAAATAAGAGCCGTAAGCAACCATGATGCCCATGGCAACGCTGATGCTGTAAAATAACTGACCCATGGCGTCCAGCACGACGGTAAAAATATCACCGAAGGATTTACCCTCAAAGTTTGGTATCAGATAGATTTTAAGACCGTCAATACCCGTTCTGCCCTCTGCGCCCTTGACGGTGAGCGAGAAGATGGCAATTGCGATAACAAACAGCAGCAGAATCGGCATCAGAACTTTGGAAAGGTTTTCAATTCCCTTATTAACGCCGATATAAACCACCACGGCGACAGCCGCAAGGAAAATCACCGTATAAATAATCGGCTCATGATATCCGGTGATAAAAGTGGTGAAATAGCTGCTTTCTGCCGCAGCGCCGCCCTGTCCTGTAATAAAGGCAATGCAGTATTTCAGCACCCAGCCGCCGATGATGCAGTAATACGGCAGGATCAAAAAGGGAACGAGGGTAGCAATGCCGCCGAGCCAGCCGAATTTTTTGTGCAGTTTACCGTAGGCTGTCAGAGCGCTCTGTTTTGTTTTTCTGCCGATGGCCACCTCCGTAATCAGCATGGTAAAGCCAAAGGTCAGTGCCAGTATGATGTACACTACCAGAAACAGACCTCCGCCGTCTTTTGCGGCAAGATACGGAAATCTCCAGATATTGCCCAGTCCTACCGCACTGCCGGCAGCCGCCAGCACAAAGCCGATAGAACTGGAAAAGGAATTCCGCTTTCCGATTGCATTCTCTTTCATAGCTTCTCCTTCCATTTATATAAGTATTTTTTCAAATAAATAACATTCTACCACTAACGACAGAAATAGTCAAACATTTTACCTGTTTTTCGATATATTGGTTAATATCACCAAGTATCCTGCCGTAAAATTGTCACGAAAATCATTCATTATGACAAACAAGCACCTATTCATGCTGTCTTCCGGATATCGCACCGTCATTTTCATTCACGGCATGGTCAGCGGTATGAGAAACGCAGGCTTGGAAAAAACATTTTTCCGCCGGAAAAGAGTTTCCTCCATGCCACTGTACCGGCAGGACGGATTTCCGTATCCAACGTACGAAACGGCGGTTTTGTCTTGACAACCCCATAAAAATATGATAGTATTCTATTGTTAAAGCCGCCGGTATGGCGAAATAGGCAGACGCAAGGGACTTAAAATCCCTCGGAGTAACATCCGTACCGGTTCAAGTCCGGTTACCG
>JBGUWM010000043.1:0-11433 GCA_045221175.1 Acutalibacteraceae bacterium
CCGCAGGAGCTTTAGCTCCTCGGGGTTTCAGTGGGGGACTATAACCCCCACTGAAAGTCCGAATGGCACCCGCCGCCTAAGAGGGTGCGGGTGTCCAGTGGACACCTCTGCGAAGCAGAAGCACCGGCGGAGTGCCTCCACTGTCGATCTCGTTTTTGAAGCATATTAAGCGACTATGTAAAGATCGTTACCGGAACTTATTCGTCCGGTGCGGTCACGCACCCGGCAGGAGAGACCCGGGGGACATCGGTGATTGGTTATAGTCAGGGCGTATCATTGAAAAACCGCATTCTTTTTCCGGATTCATCTTAAGCTATCGGTTGAGCACTTGTTTAGTACTCTGCATATTTACTATATTTTACGCAAGCTTTTGTTTGATGGGTATAATTCTGTACAAAAGTTCCGATTAACCTGTTCGGATATTGCATTTATCAAAATGTTGTGTTACAATATCAAAAGTCAAAATTAGTAGAAAAAGAGGTACTGACATCATGGCAAAACGCAAAACAAAGCATAATAATCGGAAACTACTGAACACTTTTGTGCTTCTATGTTCCTGTGCTATGATATGCGTCGGATGCTTACTGGTGGTTTATTATTTTAACATAGATAAACAGACTGTTGCTGTGTCTGCTGAGAATACCTCTGTCAGTTCAACAGAACATAAGGAAACGATAGAAATTAATCCGAACAGTGAATACTCTTCCGAAACCATCTCTCCGGTCCGCTACGGCGATAACGAACAGAGTAGTTCTCCTGCCGTAACCGTCCCCGATGATTTGACGATTACTTTGAAGTTCGGCAAAAAAACTGAAGTGATTACTGCCGATATAATCCGAAGCTGGATAAATCCGGATTCTTCCAAGGGTAAATGGAATGATGACGCTATTTTATCCTACGCACGTAAGCTTTGCGAGCAATATACAAATTACGACTACTACATCACCTTTACCGATCATAACGGTGAAGAACGAAGCGTTGTAAACAAAAGCATCGGTTGGATTCTCAGCGATACCAAAACCGCTGAACAATTGAAAGAATACGCCGCTGCACAAAAAACTGTCGTTCTTGATCTGACAGACAGAAGTAAAAGCAGTAATAAATGGTGGACAAGAGTGGCTGCCGAATATGACTATGAAACAATGAGAGGCGATACTTTCGCCGAAGTCAGTATTGACAGCCAGCATATGTGGGTGGTAAAAAACGGCTCCGTCATTCTTGAGTCTGACATCATAACAGGAAATCCCAACACCAACCACGACACGCCTGTCGGCGGATACCTTGTTTCATCAAAATCTTCTCCCGCTACACTGTTCGGCCCCGGATATGAAACAGAGGTTTCTTACTGGGTCTGCTTCAACTTCGACATCGGTTTTCATGATGCCGTCTGGCAGTATTATTTTGGCGGAGATTGTTACCTGTATAACGGTTCCCACGGCTGCGTTAATCTTCCGCTTGACTTTGCCGCCGCTTTGTATGATGCGAGTTATGTGAATATGCCTGTTTATGTTTATTGACCCGCTCACTTTATGAAATCTGTATCCATACTATTGCGGCAATTATTCTAATTATCACCTCCGTATGACACAAGAATCATCAAAAGCATTTTATACAAGGAGCTAAGCTCCAACTAACCCGCTTGATTCGAGCGAGTGACACCGTCAACAGCACACACTCTCTGCTTTTTCCGCAGATTAGTGTGTGCTGTTTGTTTTGTATAATTCTTTTGTTAATATGGTACAGATGTCACAGATAAAAGCAATACTGTTATCTCCATTCGTCCATTTGCTTTGCTGACAGTTCGATACTCTCTGAATATCCAGATACTCCATCATGAGATGAGCGAGTTTTTCAAATGAATCTTTTGAGACTGTTTTATGCTATGTACACAAGAAACTCTCTGCCTGTTCTGATGGAATCCGGATCCTTTCCCAAAAAAACGCAGGCACACACTCTCTGCTGTTACGGCAGGTTGGTATGTGCCTGTTGGATTCATTTAGTCTGTCAATTCGTTACGTCTGGTTTCTCGGGTATTGATTTACACCACTGATTTCAAATAATCCCTGACCTCTTTTTCTGTACGAAGCTGCATGACCTTCTCCGCAATTTCATCTGCCTTTTCCTTGGTCCAGCCTGAAATCGCTTTTCTCACACGAAGTACACTCGGTGCGGAAACACTGAATTCGGTCAGCCCAAACGATATCAGCAGCGGAATCATCATCGGATCTGCCGCCGCTTCACCGCACATTCCCACAGGAATGCCGTTCTTCTTGCCGGCTTCTATAATTGAACGGATCATTCTCAATACTGCAGGCTGCAATGCTGAATACAGATAGGATACATCACTGTTGCCTCTGTCCGCCGCCATTGTATAACCTGTCAGATCATTCGTTCCGATACTAAAGAAGTCTGATTCCTCAGCCAACAGATCAGCTATGATCCCTGCCGCTGCGGTTTCTGTCATGATGCCTACTTTGATATTCTCGTCAAATTCAACCTTCTGAGCCCGCAATTCTGCTTTGATCTCTTCTACCAGTGCTTTTCCCTCTCTTACCTCTTCTACACAGGTAATCAGCGGGAACATGATGCTGATATTACCGAATGCACTGGCACGGATGATCGCTCTTAACTGAGTCTTGAACAGTTCACGGTTCTTCAGACAGTAACGAATGGCACGGAAGCCCATAAACGGATTTTCTTCCTTTGCCAGTCCCAGATAGGGAACGTCCTTATCTCCGCCGATATCAAGCGTTCTGATGATCAGGGGCTTACCCTTCAGAACCATTGCTGCCTTTTTGTACTCCTTGAACTGCTCTTCTTCCGTCGGCACGGAAGTTTTATCCATAAACAAGAATTCCGTCCGGAACAAACCAACGCCTTCTCCGTCGAATTCCATCGCCTTAACAGCGTCGTCCGGTTTACCGATATTGCAAACTAACTCGTAGATCGTTCCGTCTGCAGATACCGTTGCTTTTCCACGGAATTTTTCAAGCTCACGCTTTTCCTGCAGCAGCTTCTCTCGCTTTGCTGCATAGCTTTCTAACTGTATATTGTCCGGTGATATGATAACTTCGCCCTTGCCGCCGTCAACAATAACCGTATCTCCGTTTTGTACCTGCTGCATTATATCTGCAACACTCATAACCGCCGGTATTTCCAGCACTCTTGCAAGAATGGCGCTGTGCGAAGTTGTACTGCCTGTTTCTGTCAGAATACCGACAATGTTTTCTTTTTTAATCTCGGCTATCATAGAGGGCGTCAGCTCTTTTGCACACAGAATTGTTCCTGGCAGCGCATCACCGATCTTTATCTCGCTGATTCCTAGTAAAATACTAAGCACTCCTGATTTTACATCTCTTACATCTGCGGCTCTCTGCTTGGTAACGTCGTCCTCTGCTGATGAAAAGATCGTGATAAACATATCGCACATTCCTTCAAAAGCACTTTCTGCACACTGACCGCCTTCAATCTGCTTATCTACCTCACCTAACAAAAACGGATCTTTTACGATACTGATGTGTCCCATCATAATCTCTGCCTCTTTTTCGCCGGCAGAGGTTTTCAAAGCTTCAGCCTGTTTTTCTGTGTTCTCGCAAAACTGCTCTACTGCTTCATGAAAGCGTTTGCTCTCTGCTGCTGTATCCGTTACCTGCCTTGGTGTATATTCCAGCGAATGCTCCTCTACCAAAAGAACTTTTCCGATTCCTACACCTGCCGATACACCCATACCTTTCAGCATTTTTGTCACCTCTTTTTCTTTGATAAAAGGGACTGCTGACTGCAGCAGCCCCTTGTCTCCGTCATGCCTTCACTGACAATTACTCGCCAAAACCGTCCTCAATCATCTTTACGCCTTCAGCAAGAGCTTCGTTCTCCTGATCGCCGTCACATACCAGCTCAATCTCACTGCCGCACTTCATACAGGCTGCAATCAGATTCAGTGTGCTCTTGGCATTATAGCTGTTGCCGTTGAAGTTAATCGTTACTTTGCAGGGATATTTACCCATTGCACCTGCAAATACAGAGGCAGGTCTCATGTGAAAGCCCTGAGCGTTCGGAACCGTTACAAATTTTGATACCATAAGTCATTACTCCTTTTTATCAGATATGATTTTTTATACTACCGCCAGCGGAGCAAAAATGTATGTGCGCCGCTGACAGATGATCTCGGAACTGTCAAAGACTGACGATGTTTTGCCACATCAGGCTTTCTTTGCTTTCTTTGCTTTCTTTGCTTTCTTTGCCTTATCAATAGGCTTTTTCAGGAGAGCGAGCATCAGCATACCTGCTGCCGAACCAATGACGAGAGCGAGGAAATACATAGCAGGGTTGCCGATGGTGGGGAGTACGAAGATACCGCCGTGAGGTGCGCGCAGTGTGCAGCCGAAGGCAGCGGACAGTGCGCCTGCGATAGCAGAGCCGACCAGACAGCTGGGAATGACCTGCAGCGGATGACCTGCTGCGTAGGGGATAGCACCTTCTGTGATGAAGGACAGACCCATGATGAAGTTGACAGGACCGTTCTTTCTTTCTTCTGCGTTCCAGCGGTTGCGGAAGATCGTTGTGGAGAGAGCAATGGCAAGAGGAGGAACCATACCGCCGATCATAACGGCAGCCATGATCTTGAAGGCAGGATCGGCAGGATCGGTAGAAGCGCCTGTGAGCAGAGCGGTTGCAGTAACGTAAGCAGCCTTGTTGAACGGACCGCCCATATCAATTGCCATCATACCTGCAAGCAATGCGCAAACGGGGATGAGCAGAGCGGGCTGAGATGCCATAGAGGATACGGCGTTCTTCATGCCGTCATTGATCAGCCCCATGACAGGGTTGACAGCACACATCATAACGCCGACAACGCCAAGTCCGCACAGCGGATAGATCAGGATAGGCTTGATGCCTTCGAGAGCGTGAGGAAGATGTTCGCACGCTTTTTCGAGCATCTTGAGCAGCCAACCGCCGAGGAAACCTGCAAGCAGTGCGCCAAGGAAGCCTGAGGGGATTGCGTCAACAGCGGCAGGATTGGTAAACGTCGCACCGGAAGATGCCAGCGCACCGCCGACGATACCGACCAGAAGACCGGGACGGTCTGCAATCGACATGGCAATAAAGCCTGCCAGCAGCGGCAGCATGAAGTTGAAGGCAACGCCGCCGATGTTCTTGAACCAAGCGGATACGGCAGTTCCCGAACCAAAGTTTTCGTCCTGAGGAACGCCTGCGAAGGAGTCGATAAGGAATGCGATGGCGATGAAGATACCGCCTGCCACAACGAACGGAAGCATATGAGACACGCCGTTCATCAGGTGTTTATAGAGCTTTCTGCCGAAGCTCTCGTTATTGTCAGAGGAATCCGCCTCTGCTTTATGATCGGAATGGAACACGGGCGCCTGACCGTTTATGATCTTGTTGATCAGCTCTTCGGGCTTATGGATACCGTCAGCGACCTTGGTGGAATAGACGGGCTTTCCGTCAAAGCGGGCTGTTTCAACGCTTTTGTCGGCGGCGATAATGATGCCGTCACAATTTGCGATCTCTTCGGCAGTCAGAACGTTCTTTGCGCCGCCTGAGCCGTTTGTTTCTACTTTAATGGTAATGCCCATCTTTTCGCCGGCCTTATTCAGTGCTTCTGCTGCCATATAGGTATGTGCAATTCCTGTAGGACAAGCCGTTACTGCCAATACACGAATAACGCCGTCTTTCTTGGCAGCCGGGGCTGCTTTGGCTTCCTCTTTCTTCGCTTCTTCAGGGAATTTCTCTGTTTCTTTTTCATCTATCAGCTTGAGGAATTCGTCTGCATTTTTTGCTGCTTTCAGTTTTGTGGTAAAGTCCATATCCATCAGCATCTGCATCATTCTTGCCAATACTTCAAGATGAACGTCTCCGTCTGTTGTGGCAGCAATCATAAAGATCAGCTTGCAGGCATCTCCGTCCGGAGAACCATAGTCTACACCATCGGGTACTGTGATAGCTGTCAGCGCCGGTGCCTTGACTGCTTCACTCTTGGCATGAGGAATGGCTATTTCCATACCAATTGCTGTGGTTCCCATTTCCTCTCTTTTCAGAATACCTTCTTTGTAGGCTTTCCTGTCCTTCAGGTTGCCGCATTTGTCATGAAGAGCGACCAGCTTCTCAATCGCTTCGCTCTTATCTTTGACAGACGCACCGATCTCAATACCCTGTTTTTTGAGTAAATCTGAGATTCTCATTGTTATCCCCCTTTATTATGTTTATGATTCGGAACTTATCCGAGTTTGCCCAAAATGTCCATGATCTTTTCTTTCGTCGCGAGACCTGCAGAAAATGCCGTTGCATTGCCGCAGGCTGTACCTAACTTCAGCGCATAGCCGTAATTTCCGGACTGCTCATAGCCTGCGATGAAACCTGCCACCATCGAATCACCTGAACCGACTGTGTTCAACACCTTTTCTTTTACAACGCCGGTACGATAGGTTTCACCGTCTTCTGCAAACAATACGGCTCCGTCTCCTCCAAGTGATACAATGACATTCCGTGCGCCCATTTCTTTCAGTTTTTCCGCACACTCTTTTGTCTGCTGCTCGTTTTCGACCGGAAGATTGAAAATTTCCGACAGTTCCTGCCGATTAGGCTTGATCACAAAAGGATGATACGGCAGACAATTCAGCAGCAACTGTTTCGTTGCATCGACTACAATACGAATATTCCTGCCGGATATTCTTTGCAGAATCCGCTCATAGGCGTCGTCAGATACTGTTTTCGGAATGCTGCCTGCTAAAACGATCGTGTCACCGTCCTGTATTGCGTCGGTCTTCCGGAGAAGTTCTTCGAACGCTTCCTCAGAAATATGCGGTCCCTGACAGTTGATCTCGCTTTCTTTATTCGCCTTCAACTTGATGTTAATTCTTGATATGCCTTCCTTCAGACGAATAAAGTCTGCACTGATTCCATGTTGAACCAGACCCTTTTCAATTTCATCACCGGTAAAACCTGCCGTAAAGCCAAGCGCTGTATTCGCAATGCCAAGCTCAGCCAATATGCACGATACATTGATTCCCTTGCCGCCGATATAGTATTCTTCACCAACCGTTCGGTTGGTAATCCCTTCGACAAATGAATCAACGTGTACTACATAGTCAATGGACGGGTTCAGCGTCAGTGTGTAAATCATTTTGTCACCTCCCTTATAATTGTTTTATCAGAGAATCCTCCGTATATCAGTTTATCCGTTATAATGCAGCACTTTTTCAGTTCGGCAAATGTAACCGGATATACCTTTCTGAATTTACTGTGGTCTGCCAGTACAAATACAGCAAAGCTTTTTTCTATTGCCTTTTCCTTGATGATTGCTTCTTCGCTGTCAGGCGTCGAAAAACCGCCAGTCAGATCAATACCGTTTGTACCGATAAACGCTTTGGTAAAATTATACTTCGCAAGACTGCCCAACGCCTCTGAGCCTACGACCGAAGCTGTGACAGACTTGATCCTGCCCCCCAGCATATAGGCACGCAAACCTTTTGAAAGCAGTTTTTGTGCGTGTATAATACCGTTTGTGACAAATGTTGCTCTTGTTGTACCAATATGATCAATTAACCTTGATGTTGTCGTTCCCGAATCTATATAGATAAAGTCATCATCATGAATCAATCCGGACGCATATTCTGCGATCAGTTCTTTCTCCTCAGACATGATTGTGTCCCGCACAGATATTTCTGATTCAAGCGTTCCCTGAGTGGGATTGACTGCTGTTGCCCCTCCATAAACCTTATGCAGCTTTCCCTCTTTATCAAGCGCCATCAGATCTCTTCTGATAGTAGATTCAGATGTTTTGACCGCTTCAGCAAGTTCCGTCACTGTGGCAGCATTACGCTCCGCTAAAAAATCCAGAATGATCTTATATCGCTCTTGTGTCAACACAAGCTCCACCTGCTTCGTTTTTCTTTACTTATTATTATAGCACGCGCTTTTTCAAAGTCAATCATATTCAGCCAAATTCATTCATACTTTTTCAAAGTTTACGATTTATTCATATTTATCAATCCCTCATATTCCAAATATGATCAGACTTTTCCAACTTTATACAAATTCCTTGTTATCTTGTACAGTTTTGCCTACTAATAGCTTCTGCCTTTTCCGGTGGGATAATAGTAACTTCCAAAACTAATCGCCGTATTCTGAAAGCCCTATGTCCACCAACAACTTTCAACTATTATCGTATATTCTTTTATGATGTTATGATGCTATTCGCTTTTCAGAATATCATTCATGTTCTTTCCCTCCAAAATCAGGTATAAAAATAACGCCCTGCCTTCGGTCTTACCCAAAAGCAGAACGCATTTTTTATATTTGCTTCATCTCAAAACCCTGATACCATTTAAAAGGTATTTAACAGCGTTTAATTTCGTTTAATAATTTTCAGCCTTGAAACTATACTCAAAAAAAAAAAAACGCTCATATCGAATTGTAGGGAATTTTAGGAATATAGAACTGAAAGCAATATCGCCCTTATGCAGAGTGGTGACTGCAAATTCAGTTATCCCTTGAATTATCATTCTCATAGATAGATTCAAAATGAGTTCTGCTCTTGTTGATAGTCTCACAAAGCTTTCCGCTTCCGTCAAAGAATATATCTTTCGGTATTTCGTCAGTGTATATCTTACAACACAATTTGCCATTGTCACCTGTAAAATTTTTGCAATCAAGACAAGGAGAAAAGATTACCATTACTTTTTCCACCTTTCGATATATTCTTTAACCAATAATCTTACCTCGTCGGGAACAACTTCACCATTTCGTAACCTTACGAATCCTTCTGCTATCGTTTCAGCTCCGTCCATAGAAACATCAGCATATATTGATACACCTGGAATACATTTTTTGCTCAATTCCTTATTTCTCAGCAAAAGAGCGCCGTTAGAACTAATATCCTGAAAAGTCATAACGTGTGCCAGTTCGTGAGAAATCAAATCCTCAACGGATTGTGATGATAGTTTATTTGCACGGTAGTTTCTAAGAATTCTTGCCTGAAACTCTTCTTGAGAATCGTTGAAATAATAATTAGAGTTTATTACAAGCTTATGTAGCAGATTTCCATTTTCAAAATAAGGTTGATATTGAAACGGAACTTTACCATCAGATGGCGATAAAGGTTCTACAACAAGATGAGACAACTTAATGTTGTACTCATTTGATAGTTTGTCTATGGCATCGGATATCTGTTTCTTTGTTTCATCTGCCGTACTTGTAATTTTGTTTATTTCAGCAGGCAACTCTATATTTTTTATTATACCACTTTCCTGCACTTTTGCAACCCGTGAAATGTACCGATAATCCCTCATCAGATTCTGATATCTTTCCGAATTGCTGCGCTTCATACTCATAAAGCCGGAAAAGCTTTTGGGCGCTTCGTCGGGGAGTACGGACTTGATTTTTTCAAACTGCCTTTTGTTCTCCAGAAACTGCCGTCTTTTTGCTACCTCCACAGAATAAGCCTTGCGCTCTTCGTCAGACCGCATATCTTCAAAGGGAGCGCTGCTTATCTATCATACCTGCTTTCCTACTTTCTGCTGTTGATATCAATATTTTTCTCTCAACCATTCTCTACTGCTGCTTGCTCCATTTTCAGTGATATTTCGTTTTGCATTTCTTCATAAACATTCCGTTATGAATGGGTTGGTTCCTTTCTCTTTGATTCAAATCCTTCATAACCTATTATAATTCGCTGATATCATCTGCTGCATAACATTGATGACCATCTGAGCATACAAAAGCCGTCTTGGAGTTCTTTTGAACTCCAAGACGGCTTGCTCTGTTTTTCGCAAGATTCGTTGATCTGTTACAGTCTTTTGTCAGATTTCTTTCTGCTGATGAACAGATATGCCGCTGCAAACAGAATCATTCCGCTGAATATCACTGCCATGATACCACGCTGATCCTCCATGCCTGCTGCCGGCAATACATAATTGAAAACGTAACGATTGGTGAATGTAATCTCCACCTCTGTTTCTCCGGCGTCTACTCTTTCTACCGCTGTAGACATTGCCTCCTTCACGCCTCCTGCACTGCCGGACGACGACGCTATCACTGCTCCGCTGATTCCGCTGACTTTATAGGAAGAAATATAGTTCTCCGCTCCCGACTCAGTTATTTTGTACGTCGCATCTATGGGCAGACCTTTGATCGTAAAAGTTTCGTTATGCTTCAGCTTGACCGAGAATTGCGCATTACCGTTGCGGTCTGATGTAAAGCTTTGCTCCTTAAGAGCGACAAGGTTCTGCACATTGCCGGCTGTATCGTCCGACTCACCACTGAATACTGCTGCGTTCTTATCCGTAATCACAACACTGTATTTCGTAGACGGCGTCAGATTTGTCAGGATTCCTCCGAATGTAAAGCTCTGATTGCTGTATTCCGCATAACTTACATTGCCGTAAGTCATATCGACTACCTTGGTTACCTTTACATCGTATTTTTCTTTCCTGTTCGTGAACTCAACCGTTACCTGTTCTCCTTCATTCACTGTTTCGATTTCGGTTGACAGACTCTTGTCTTCTGACTGATTCTCCTTTCTTTCTGAAACGATCATTCCCTTATTCGCTGCATCCTTAAGCTCATAGGATGCCACATAATCCGATTTGCCTTCGATAATCTGATAGGTCGCTCCCACAGGAAGATTCTTTATCGTTATTCTACTGCCATTTCTGAGCCGTAAGGTCGTCTGTGCCTCTCCGGCACCGTCAGCTATTACAACGCCTACAGACGTGATGAAGATTCTTTCACGCTCACCCAGATTCGCCAGCTTCAGCGTAAACGCAAAATCGTCTGTATTGTCTTCCGAAACATTTTCTACTTTCTTTTGCAATACAACGTCCTGTCGGATATCCTTTGTATTCGTGAACGTTATTGTAATGTCTTCGTCCTTGTCCGCTGTTTCCAATTCTGTGGATAGCTGCAGATTCTCTTCACGATTTGCGCCTTTGTTGGATTCGATCAATCCAAGATCGTTTCTGTCAACAATTTCATACCTTGCTGTATAGAAGCCCGCTTCTTCCGTGACACGATATTGCGCTCCCACAGGGATATCCTGCACTGTAACGCTTTCTCCGTTTGTCAGTGACAGCTTCAAGAGCGCCGCACCTTCTGCATCTGAGTGGTATTCTGTATGATCGGAAAGGAAGTATGCCTTCGACGGTTCCAATCCTGTCAGCCGAACGATGAACGGATATGCTGTACTCTGATCTTCAAAATTACCATTTACCACTTTTCTGATGGTAAAAGATACTTTGTCGCTCACCGTCATCTTTTTGTTGACACAGCTTACTTCTGCCTGTGTTTCCGGCAAAATCACGCCTGTTTCATTTGTAATGGACTGCAATTGATAGCCGTATCCTGCCGCTTCTGCCACTGTATAATGATATCCGATCGGAATCATGTCTATCAGTATGCTTTCGCCGTGACTCA
>JBGUWM010000044.1:0-19081 GCA_045221175.1 Acutalibacteraceae bacterium
CCGAGGAGCTAAAGCTCCTGCGGTGAGGTTGGATCAATGCAGCCGATGTTAAGCGAGCTTACATCGGGCTTTGCTCCGAGTTAAAAATGTCACAGGGAGAAAATAGAGAGGCGAAAACACCATATAAACAGACAGGGCGGTCAATATCGTAATCCGGGTAAACATCAGCTTGAAGAGAGCATATCAATTGTACAGTACCGGATATGAAACGGTATGGTGGAAATATTTGGTTGAATGCTTGCTGAATACGTACGGGAAAGCGGAAAAAATAAGGGAATCAAACAAAAAAGCAACTAAAAGCAACAAAAAATCAGAAAAAACCGATGTTTTTAGCGCACAGATAACCAAAATTACATTGAATTTTTGATTGAAATATGGTTTAATAGAAATTAGGACATAAAACTGTCTTGAAAAACTGCAACAAGGAGAGTGTGTGAATGGCAAGTGAAATGCTGAAGGCAGTGCTGGCAACGGAACAGGAATGTTCACAAAAAGAAGCTGATGCCAAAAAACAGGCAGAAGCCGATAAACAGGATGCCAGACAGAAAGCCGCTGCAATTGTAGCGCAGGCACAGGAAAACTCCGAAAAGCTGTTAAAGGAGAATGAAGCGGCGCTGTCCGAACAAGCCGAAGCAGAGCTTCAGAAAGCTCGTGAAGAAGCAGCGGCGGAGTGTGCCGAAATCTCCCGAAAGGCCCGGAACAATATGAAAAGGGTGAGGGAGCAGGTCATAGCACTGCTGACGGAGCAGTAGTTGTGGTACGCACAGGATATAGAAAGAAAAGTGTGGTGATAAACATTTGGCAAAGCTAACTATGAAAACGGTAAGAATATTAGCGCTCAGGCAGGACAGAAAGCGCCTTTTGGAGCATTTGCAGGACAGCGCTCTTGTGCAGGTAAAAACAAGCGGAAAAGAAGCACAGGAGGGTTTTCTGAGAACAGATACTTCAGCGCAGCTCAAACAGTTTGAGCGGAATATAGAGCTTACCGAACAAGCATTGAAAATTTTAGGCAGAACAGTGCCCGAAAAGAAGGGAATGCTTGCAAGCTTCAGGGGCAGGAAGGAAATTGACCCTGACGAAATCGGCAGAATTGCTGCGGATTCCGCCAAAATCATAAGAATCTGTCAGAAAATCTGCAAGCTTGACAAGCAGCGGACAGACTATGCGGCAGAGCAGGTGCGGATCAAAACGTCACTTGCACAACTGGAGCCTTGGAAGAAATTGGATATCCCGCTGAATACAAAGGATACTTCCACCACAGCGGTTCTGATCGGAACGCTGCCAAAGGCGTTTGATGATAAGCTTTTGGCGGAATCTTTGGCAAAGGAATGTCCCGAACTGGTATTTGAATTTGAAATACTCTATACTTCCCCGAATATGACTTGCCTGACGTTGTTTACCCCTAAAAGGCAGAGGGAAGACGCTGAAAAGGCACTGAGAACAATCGGTTTTTCACAACCGCTCAATCCTACCAGCAGAACCCCTATGATTAAGATGCAGCGGCAGCAGCAAAAGAGTGAGGATCTGCTTCAGAAGGACGAGGAAGCCCGAAAAGACATTGAAGAACTGGCAGAGTACAGAGAAGCCATTTGTGAAACGCAGGATTATTTTACTCTGCGATCGGAGAAATACAAGGTTATAGCGGAGCTGGATCAGACAAAACACGTATTCGTACTGAACGGATACATTCCGGAAGAGGATTGCGGTAGATTGGAAGCGTTGTGTACCAAGGCGGCACCTTCATGTGTAGTAGAGTTTGAAGACGCAGGCGAAGACGCACCGATCAAGCTGAAAAACAATAAATTTGCTCAGCCTGCCCAGAGTATCGTAACGATGTATTCAACACCGGCAAAGGAAGATATTGATCCGACGCCGATTCTGGCATTTTTCTTTTACTTTTTCTTTGGCATGATGTTTTCCGACGCCGGGTACGGACTATTGATGATTATCGCCACGGCGATTGCGATCAAGGTGTTCAAGCCCGATAAGAAAATGAGGAATAACCTGAAGCTGTTTCAGTATTGCGGTGTTGCGACGGTATTCTGGGGACTGGTTTTCGGCAGTATCTTCGGTGATGCGCCGGCGATGTTCTACAAGATGTTTACAGGCAACGAGATCACGATGAAAGAGCTGTTGCCATGGCCGACGCTGGATACGCAAAAAGATGCGCTGATGATTATGATTTTGTCCATTGCACTGGGACTGGTTCATATTATGGTCGGCATGGGCTGCAAATTCTACATTTGTCTGAAGCATAAAGAATATGCAAAGGCATTTTTTGACACAGGACTCTGGATGCTGCTGTTGATCGGCGTTGCAGTTCTGGCGGCAGGCATGGCTGTGTCACCGGTAATGATCACCATAGGCGCAGCAATCGCCATAGCGTCGGCAGTCGGACTTGTATTGACGCAAGGCAGAGAGAAAAAGGGTATTTTCGGAAAACTCATCGGCGGCGTAGCGTCGCTGTATGATGTAACCGGCTATATCAGTGACCTGCTGAGTTATTCCAGACTATTGGCACTGGGACTGACCACAGGTGTTATGGCACAGGTATTCAATATGCTGTCCGGACTGTTCGGTACCAGTCCTGTAGGACTGATCTTCATGATGGTGATATTTGTCGTAGGACATGCCGTGACCATCGGTTTGAACGCACTGGGTTCGTATGTGCATACCATGCGTTTGCAGTATGTTGAAATGTTCAGCAAATTCTACGAGGGCGGCGGCAGACCCTTTGAGCCGTTCTCTACCAAAAGCAAGTATTTCAAAACAAAGGGCAGTAATGAAGAATAAAGTAACCGTTTTGAATGACGGAAGCAATAAAAATTGAAATGAATAATCGGAGGTATATTAAAATGGACGGAATTATGGGTATGTTTTTGGCAATTCTTGCAGCAGCAATTGCAACGGTTTTTGCAGGTATCGGATCTGCAAAGGGCGTAGGCAGCGCTGCACAGACAGCAATGGGTGTTTTATCAGAAGACTCGTCAAAATTCGGTAAAATGCTGGTATTAACGCTTCTTCCCGGCACACAGGGTCTTTACGGATTTATCGTAGGCTTCCTGATTCTCATCAACTGCGGCGTTCTCGGCGGAGCAATGCCCACACTCGGTCAGGGCTTCGCATTTCTGGCAGCTTCTGTCGCCATCGGTATCGGCGGCATGATCTCAGGCTTTGCACAGGGCAAGGCGGCTGTTTCCGGTATTACCATGACCGCTAAAGATGAAAAGAATTTTTCCAAAGCAATGGTTTCCATCACTCTGGTTGAAATCTATGCACTGCTGGCATTCATCGTATCCCTGCTGGTTGTCATCTCCGTACCGAATCTGAAATTCTGATTTTGCTGAATGATTCCGGAAGGAAACCGGCGGATCAGTGTAAAAACAGCAAAACAGAAAATAGATAAAGGTGGGTAGAGAAATGAGCAGCGCAGAAAAAATACTGTCCGTTATCAGAGAGGATAGTGAGAAAGCGATTACAGAACTGCAGACGGAATCTAAAGAGAAATGCGAGAGGATCATACAAAAAGCGCAGAAAAAAGCAGATGAGATTCACAATCAGGCTTTGCAGAAAAAAGCAGAGCAGACCGCAGGACTGAAAAAAACCTATCAAAGCCGTATCGAGCTGGAAAAAAGGAATATGATTCTGAAGGCAAAGCGTGCAGAGATCAATCACGCAGTAGAGGCAATCCTAAAAGACATGAACGGTCTTGAAGATCAGGAATACTTCGGATTGATCTATCGACTGGCAAAGACGCTGGGCAAGCAGGAGGGAGTTGTCTTTTTGAATGAGAGGGACCTGAAACGAGTGCCGAAGGATTTTCTGGCAAAGATGTCGGAAAGCGGTATTCAGGCAACACTCAGCAAAACGCCCGATAACAGTATAGAAAGCGGTTTTATTCTGAAAAACGGAGATATTGAAGAGAATATGAGTTTTGCAGCCGTTATTGCCGAAAAGCGTGAGGCTGTGGAAGATGTTATCAACCGAGAGCTGTTTCGGGATTAAGGAGGATTTATATGGCATTATCGTATGAATTTTCCATCGGATCGGTTCGTGCAAAAGAAAACGGCATGATGAATGAAGCAGATGCCGAGCAGATGCTTAGTCTGAAAAATGATGGCGAACTGGTGCGTTATCTGAAGGATAAAGGCTACGGAGAAGGCAATACAGTAGACGAAATACTGGCAAGCAGCGAAGCAAAAATGTGGAAATATATCCGCAGTATCGCACCCGACTTCGGTATTTTTGAACCATTTTTTATCAGAAATGATATTCATAATCTGAAGACAGTGCTCAAGGGTGTTATGTCAGAAAGAAGTTATAAGGAGCTGTTAGCAGACCCCTGTACCATCAAGCATGAGGAACTGATAAAGGCTGTGGAGAACAGACGCTTTGACAGATTTCCGCAATGGCTTCAGCGACCGGCAAGCAGAGCCTATCAGATTCTTGCCGAAACCAAAGACGCCAGACTCAGTGATGCGTATTTGGACAGAGCGGTACTGGAGCAGCTTCTGAAAGAAGGTAAACAATCTCATTCGGTCTTTTTAGAGGCATATTTCAATGAGTTAGTTTTCTATGCCGGCATCAAAACTGCCCTTCGTGGAGCCAAGGTAGGCGCCGGTAAGTATTATCTGGAAAAAGCCATCTGTGAATGCGAAGGGCTCGATAAAGCAGCGGTGGTCAAAGCCGCTTTGCAGGGGCATGAGGCACTGATCAAATATCTGAAGGATAGAAGCGAATATGACTGCAAGACAGCTATCGAGTTGTATCAGCAGTCGCCGTCTGCATTTGAAAAATATACGGACAACAGAGAAATCAGACTGGCAAAACAATTGTGCAAGCTGTCATCGGAAGGTCCGGAGCCTCTGTTGGGATATTATATCGGCTGTGTTTATGAACGAAAGCTGATCTATCTGATCTCAGGCGGACTGAAAACAGCCATGCCTTCAGACAAGATCAGGGAAAGGCTGCGTGAGATTTATGGCTAAAAGTATAGCAATTATCGGCGACAGTGAAAGTATCAAAGGATTTGGTGCTGTGGGAATGGACTTGTTCATCTGTGACGATCCTGTGAATGCGTCACAGATATTAAAGCAGATTACCGAAGATGACTATTATGCCATCGTCTACATGACAGAAGAGGTTTTTGAAGCGTCTGCAAAAGAGCGTGAAAAATTTGTCGAGCGCCCTGTTCCTGCTATCATACCGTTACCGGGCGTGAGGGGAAACACGGGCGTCGGACTGAACAGATTATCGTCATTTGTAGAGCAGGCGGTCGGTTCGGACATACTCTTTAAAAATTGAGGTGTGAAATTTGATAAGCGGAATTATAACAAAGGTAGCAGGACCTCTGGTTATCGCAGAGGGAATGCGAAATGCAAATATGTTTGACGTGGTGCGTGTCAGCAGTCAGCGTCTGATCGGTGAGATCATCGAAATGCATGGTGATAAAGCATCTATACAGGTGTATGAAGAAACTTCCGGACTTGGTCCCGGTGAAACAGTGGAGTCCACAGGCGTACCGCTGTCGGTAGAATTAGGGCCCGGACTGATCGGCGCCATTTATGACGGTATCCAGCGTCCGCTGAACGAGATTATGAAGGTCGCAGGCAATAACCTGACCAGAGGTGTAGAAGTGCCGTCGCTGGATCACAAGAAAAAATGGCATTTCACTCCCTGTGTCAAAGCAGGAGAGAAGGTACAGGCAGGCGACGTGATCGGAACAGTGGACGAAACCCACGCCGTAGTACACAAGATCATGGTACCGAACAAAATGAGCGGTACGGTCAAGAGCATAAAAGAAGGCGAATTTACCGTAGATGAAACAGTAGCGGTGCTGGAGCAGGACGGTAAAACCGAAAACATTTGTATGGCGGTTAAATGGCCGGTACGAATCGGCAGACCTTATAAGCGTAAGCTGTCGCCGGACATTCTGCTGACAACAGGTCAGAGAACCATTGACACGCTGTTCCCGATCGCCAAAGGCGGTGTGGCAGCCGTGCCGGGTCCCTTCGGGTCAGGCAAAACGGTTGTTCAGCATCAGCTTGCAAAATGGGCTGCGGCAGATATTATCGTATATATCGGCTGCGGTGAGCGTGGAAATGAAATGACAGACGTACTGAATGAATTTCCGGAGCTGAAGGATCCGAGAACAGGCAGCTCGCTGATGGAGCGTACTGTTTTGATTGCCAATACGTCGGATATGCCTGTTGCGGCACGAGAAGCGTCTATTTATACAGGTATTACCATAGCGGAATATTTCCGTGATATGGGGTACACCGTTGCGCTGATGGCGGATTCCACATCCCGCTGGGCAGAGGCATTGCGAGAGATGTCAGGCCGACTGGAAGAGATGCCCGGTGAAGAAGGTTATCCGGCGTATCTTGGCAGCCGTCTTGCTCAGTTCTATGAGCGCGCCGGACGGGTGATTGTAAACGGCAGCGGCGAAAAAGAGGGTGCGTTGTCCGTCATCGGAGCAGTATCTCCTCCCGGCGGTGATATTTCAGAGCCAGTATCCCAGGCAACACTGCGTATCGTCAAGGTGTTCTGGGGTCTGGACGCTAACCTTGCCTACAAGCGTCATTTCCCTGCCATTAACTGGCTGACCAGCTACTCTCTGTATACAGATCAGTTGGCAAAATGGTTCTCGGAAAATGTGTCTGCTGACTTTATGGAGCTGAGAGGCAGGCTGATGTCACTGTTGCAGGACGAGGCAGAGCTGCAGGAGATCGTCAATCTGGTCGGAATGGACGCCTTGTCTTCCGGTGACAGACTGAAGCTGGAAACCGCCCGTTCCATTCGTGAAGACTATCTGCACCAGAATGCGTTTGATGCGACGGATACCTATACGTCACTGAAAAAGCAGGTTTTGATGATGAGAGCAATTCTGCAGTGTTATGATAAGTCGTCAGAGGCTCTGAAGCAGGGTGCGGATATTGACTTGCTGATGAGTATTCCTGTCCGTGAGAGAATCGGACGATACAAATATGAAGAAGAAGCCAATATAGAAACAGAATATGATTCGATTACGGCGATTCTGGATAAAGAGATTGAAGACGTAATAGAAAGGAGTGAAGACTGATGCCAAAGGAATATCGTACCATCAGGGAAGTGGCAGGTCCTTTGATGATGATCAGCGACGTTGAAGGTGTAACCTATAACGAGCTGGGCGAGATTGAACTTCCCGGTGGTGAAAAGCGCCGTTGTCAGGTTTTGGAGGTTGACGGCACAAATGCGCTGGTACAGCTCTTCGACTCCGCAGCAGGCATTAACCTTGCCGAATCGAAGGTTCGTTTTCTGGGCAAGTCGATGGAACTGCCCGTGTCCGGAGATATGCTTTCAAGAGTATTTGACGGACTGGGCAATCCGATTGATGACGGTCCTGCCATCATTCCCGAAAAGAGAATGGATATCAACGGCACACCGATGAACCCGGCAGCCCGTGACTATCCTCAGGAGTTTATTCAGACAGGCGTATCGGCGATAGACGGTCTGAATACGCTTGTTCGGGGTCAAAAACTGCCGATTTTTTCAGCATCAGGCCTTCCGCACGCACAGTTGGCTGCACAGATTGCAAGACAGGCTGCCGTCAGAGGCAAAGACGAGCAGTTTGCGGTTGTTTTCGCTGCTATGGGTATCACCTATGAGGAATCTGACTATTTTGTACAGTCCTTCCGTGAAACGGGCGCCATCGACAGAACGGTCATGTTTGTCAATCTGGCGAATGACCCTGCTATCGAAAGAATTGCCACACCTCGTATGGCACTGACAGCGGCAGAATATCTTGCGTTTGATCTGGGAATGCATGTACTTGTTATCATGACGGATATTACAAACTATGCAGACGCATTGCGTGAAGTGTCGGCAGCCCGAAAAGAAGTTCCGGGAAGAAGAGGCTATCCGGGCTATATGTATACAAACCTTGCAACGCTCTATGAGCGTGCAGGAAGACAGAAGGGAAAAGCAGGTTCCATTACACTGATTCCTATTCTGACTATGCCGGAAGACGATAAAACTCACCCGATTCCCGATCTGACAGGCTATATTACCGAGGGTCAGATCATTCTGAGCCGTGAGCTGTACAGAAAAGGCATCACGCCCCCGATTGACGTATTGCCATCTTTGTCCCGTCTGAAGGATAAAGGCATCGGCACCGGCAGAACGAGAGAAGACCATGCGGCTACGATGAACCAGCTCTTTTCGGCTTATGCAAGAGGAAAAGACGCCCGTGAGCTGATGATCGTGCTTGGCGAAGCCGCTTTGACAGACATTGATAAGAAATATGCCGAATTTGCCGAGGCTTTTGAAAAGGAGTATGTATCTCAGGGATATACGACTAACCGTACGATTGAAGAAACCCTTGACAAAGGCTGGGAGCTGCTGCATATATTGCCGAGAAGTGAACTGAAGCGTATTAAGGACGATATGCTGGATAAGTATTACGGCAAATAAGGGGTGTACAGGCATGGATATAATGAATGTGAACCCGACCCGAATGCAGATGACAAAGCTGAAAAAGCAGCTTGTTACTGCCAAAAGGGGACATAAAATGCTCAAAGACAAACGAGATGAACTCATGCGGCAGTTTATTGAGCTGGTGCAGGAAAACAAGCGTCTGAGAGAAAAAGTAGAAGCATCGCTTAACGAGTGTTCGGCGCATTTTGTCAGTGCCGGTGCTGTGATGAGCAAAAAAGCGCTGGATTCTTCGCTGATGTCCTCTCAGCAGCAGACAGGCGTAGAAGTCAGCTCCAGGAATATCATGAGTGTAGACGTACCGGTGTTTTCGTCTGTCAGCGAAAGCGCCGACAAAGGAGATATTTTCCCTTATGGATTTGCCTTCACGTCTTTTGAACTGGACGATGCGGTAACGTCATTGAATGAGCTGATGCCGGACTTGATCCGACTGGCTCAGACGGAAAAAAGCTGTGAGCTGATGGCAGCAGAAATCGAGCGTACCCGCAGGCGTGTTAATTCACTGGAGCACGTCATGATTCCCCGGTATGAAGCAACGATCAAATATATAGCGATGAAGCTGGAAGAAAATGATCGGAGCAGCCGTACCAGATTGATGAAGGTTAAGGATATGCTGTTGGAAAAAGCGCATCATTATTCGGAGCGATATTAACTATAATAGAGCGTAAAGCCGTGAACAGAGTCAGTTTGTTCACGGCTTTCAGTGTATAAGAAAAAGACCGCAGTCATTGTGAGGCAGCGATCTGAAAAGCAGCGTCAAAGTGAAAGTATAGCAATCATAATGAATCCTGCTAAAAAGAGGGGGGACATTACCCTACGGTTACTGTAGTAAGGATCAGAAAACAAGTACAGAACACAGGCACTATACAAACAGTTTTGATGCGTCCGGTTTTTCATTTCAGGCAAATTGATAAGCCTGAGCCATCGAGCGAATCTTTCTTAAAGATGATGCGAAGCGGCGCTGATCTGCAACAATCATCATATACGTTTGACGGATAAAGAGTGATTTTGATAAAGGTCAGAGATAAATGATGGCAAAGTACTGGAAGTTCAGGCGGAAATTGCCGTTTAACAAAGTTGATTGATCTCAATTATGCGGACATTGTCCGGTAATTGTAAGTAATACATCGCAAAAGAGCGTTACACAGCAGATTGAATACAAAGGTGAATGAAAGCGTATCCGAAGCCGGATACGCTTTCATTGTACAATATAGTATTTTGAAAAAACAGCTCAGTTGTTTTGGTTTTTGTCAAAGATAATCTGCAGACCGATGAGTAACAGTTCGTTATTGAGAATAATATCATGCGTGCAGTAGGGGATGATGGCGGACGCAAGACCTCCTGTGGCAATAATGGTAGGAGTTCCTTCTATTTCACGGCTCATACGGTCAATCAAACCGTCGAGCATGGCTGCGTTGCCGAATACAAGACCGGAACGCATACAGTCAGCGGTATTTGTGCCGATGGCTTTTTTTGGCGGGTAAAGTCCGATGCTCTGAAGCTGAGCAGCGTTTTTTGTCAGAGATTCCATCGAAACTCTGACACCGGGCGCAATAATACCTCCACGATAAACACCGTCTTTGTCTACAACACAAATGGTAGTGGCGGTACCCATGTCAATGACCATAAGCGGTTTAGGATACAGAGCCAGAGCAGCTACGGCGCCAACGGCAAGATCGGAGCCGAGCTGTGCCGGATTGTCGATTTTGATATTCAGACCGGTTTTGATTCCGGGTCCCACAATCAAAGGGGGAGTGCCGATAATTTTTTCAAGCGCCTGCTTGAGAATAGAGGTAAGCTGTGGGACAACAGATGAGATGATGCCGCCCTCAAAGCTTTCAGACGACACGCCGTTAATATCCATCAGGGCTTTGAACTGAACGGCATATTCGTCTTCGGTTTTGTTGGTATCTGTGCTGATACGGCAAAGAAAAGAGGTTTTTCCTGTTTTGTCAATACCGCCGAAAACAATATTGGTATTGCCTGCGTCAATAGCGAAAATCATTGTATCATTGCTCCTTAAAAAGTAGAATGGAATTATGAATCGGAAGAAACCGAGTCTGAAACAGATTGGGTCTGATTGTCGATAACATGAATATCAAGCTGATTAAAGGGAATGGTAATGTGGTTGGCATCAAGAGAGTTTTTAATGCTTTCCTGCATTTCTTCCAGCATATTCCAGTAGTTTTCTGACTTGCACCAGATCCATACACTCAGATCAACGCTGCTTTCGTTCAGTGTCTGAACAGCAACACGGTTGTATTTTTCATGAAGAACCTGATCATGATTGTCAATCAGTGTCATAATGACCTTACGGGCTTTTTGAATATCCTCGCTGTAGGCGATGGGAACAATCAGGTCAATTCTCCGTTCCGGCAGAACAAAGTAGTTGACGATATTATTGTTGGTCAGACGGGAATTGGGAATCTGTATTTCCTTGTTGTCATAAGTACACAGGGTTGTATACATCATGTCGATTTTTTTAACCTTCCCTTTTAGACCTTCTGTTTCAAGATAATCTCCGATTTTGAATTTTTTGTTGAGAATAATCAAAGTACCGCTGGCAACATTAGCAAGACTGTCCTTCAGAGCAAGACCAATCGTCACGGCGGCAGCGCCGATGGTTGTAATAATGGTAGTAACATTAAAGCCGACGGTTGATAATACACAGATGACAACGATAACTTTAAGCGTCATGTTCAGAACAGAATGTAAAAAAGAAGCTACAGTAGGATCCGCTTTGCTTTTTTGCATCGCCTTTGTCAGCAGTTTACAGATCATTTTCGTAACCCACCACCCAATGATGAGGATCAACACAGCAGAAATCAGATTTGGAAGATAGTTCAAAAACCAATGATAGGCGTTGTCAAACCATTTTTGAATGGTGGACATATTCTGTTCTGCTGCAATAATAGGATCTGTGGGGACAGAACTCTCAACAGCAGAAGCCTGGACGCTTGTCTGCTCCCAAAATGTAAAAGCCATAATAATCACCAGCCTAAAAAATGTTGCAAAGCAATTATACCATATTCTCAAGAATTATGAAACAGAAATGAACGAAAAGAACTAAAATAATTTGCAAAACAAGTCATTTTATTGTATCATAGAAAGTAGTAAGACGAAATCTGTCCTATTTTGAGGAACAGTTGCAGGAAGGAAATGTTACGATGGAACAGCTATTATCACAAAGCCTCGAAAAAGAACTGATTTACTATGGCATCTACAGTACTGCTGACGATATGTGGAACGGCAGTGATGTTCTGTGTGCTGCCCGTAAACGGTTTTTTGAAGCAGGAATGATCAAGCAGCGTAAGAGAAGTACAATCAAAAGCAATGGAATTTCTTATAATTACAGTTACACACTGGATAATGGAGCATTGCTGAAATATAAAAAAACAAGACAAGGCAGCCTGGTTGATCATGTCATCGAAACCCAGGAGGGCTACTATGTTGAAACGCTGAATGAACACCGTACGGCAGTCAAGCGCAGTTATTACAACCGTCAGCATAGCTGGCTGCGAACCGAATATCTGAGAGGGGACGGCATCACCATGCTGCTGACTTCTTCGGAAAAGGACGGGAAACCGGCAGTTGTATGCAAAATTGCCGGCAATACGGAGCTGTTGTTTCCGTTTGACGTCAGTCTGGATAAAGAACTGACTCAAAAGTTGAATATTATGACCAGCGAACCAAAGGTGTTTTGCGTAACGAACTGTGGAAGCTTTTATTATTGTACAGAGGAAGAGATAGAAAAACGCAGAGAAGCATTGAATCGGCTGTTGACAGAGATAAAGCAGGATCATGCAGCGGAACCGCCGCAGCCCAGAGCGGGAGCTTCTGCGTTTGTTATTCAGTCAGAGCTTTCCAAACACAGCCGATTTGACCTTAAAAACAGCAAAGAAATCTATATTGATGAATTGGAGCAGTCTGAGCCTGTTGAAGGGGAAAAGGCTGCGGAAAAAGAAAAGATCGACGCTGTTGAAGCGAAAAAGGCGGGGGACGAAGAAAAGACCGACGCTGTTGAAGCGAAAAAGGCGGGGGACGAAGAAAAGACCGATACTGTTGAAGCGAAAAAGGCTGCGGAAAAAGAAAAGATCGACGCTGTTGAAGCGGAAAAGGCTTCGGAAAAAGAAGAGATCGACGCTGTTAAAGCGGAAAAGGCGGAGGAAGAAGACAAGAGCGGCGCTGTTAAAGCGGAAAAGGCGGAGGAAAAAGAAAAGACCGACGCTGTTGAAGCAGAAAATGCGGAGAAAGAAGAAAAGACCGTAGCTGTTGATGTGAAAAAGGCGGCAGACGAAACGCCGCAGCAGGGAGAAACGCAAAAACATGAAGACAGTTTCTATGATGAACTGGAAAATATAGCGAAAGAGGCACTCAAAAAAGAAAAGGCTGACGATCATCAAATACATAGGCCGGCAGAAGTGTCGTTGTCTGAGAATCAAGTGTCTGGTGACACAACGCAAAAGGTGCCTTCGACAGAACAGATAATATCCGAACAAATCCGTGAGAATGACGATAAGCAAGATGAAGAAGAAGCGGCAGCCGCTGAAGCGAAAACGGTGATTGAATCGTCCGGCAAGGAGTGTGGAGTTACCGGCAACTGTCCTTATGAGAATGGCAATCAAAAGCGCATTCAGCAAGACGGTAAGGAATACATCTATTTCGGAACACTCAGCGAGGATAAACGAAACGGAAGAGGCAGAACAGTAACAGAAAACGGTGAAACGGTATTTGAAGGTGAATATAACAACGACAACCGTGAAGGCTTTGGCGTACAGTATGATCGTATAGGAAGAGTAAACTACGCAGGAGAATGGAAAAATGATCGCAGGGAAGGACTTGGAGCAGCTTTTGATACAGCGAAGGACAGCATCACTGTCGGGCTGTGGAAAGATGATAAAGCAGAAGGTGCCGCTGCAATAATCAGCCGTGAAGGAGAACTGCTTTATGCAGGAAAAATGTCGGGCGGTCAGAAAACCGGCGTTGGCGTTACGTTCAATGCTGCAGACGGCACCTGTTTTGTCGGTAAATATCTTGATGGCAGCTTTTTGGAAAACGGAACGCAGTTTGACAGAGAAGGCAATATGCTTTACAGAGGCGATTATCACAATAACAGCCGAAACGGAGAAGGTACCGCCTATACAAAAGAAGGAAAGATGCTGTATCGTGGTGAATGGAAAAACAATCTGTACCATGGAGAAGGCGTTTTGTACAGAGAAGATGGCAGTACCGTGAAGGGCAGCTTCCGAAACGGAAAAGCAAGAGGAAAATGTACGGTAACCAATCCCAAAGGAAAAGTGCTTTATGTCGGAGAACTGTCGGATGACCGTTATCATGGCGCAGGAAAACTGTTTTTGCCGGAAGGCGGCTATATTGAAGGCAGGTTTTCAGAGGGCTTGCCGGCAGGAATTATCAGTCAGTACAGTAATGAAGAGAAGCTGAATTACTGCGGTGAATGGTCTGAGGGTCAGCGTAACGGCAGGGGAATTGCCTATTCAGACGGAGAGAAAGTGTATGAAGGACAGTTCAAAGCTTCGGCATATCACGGTGAAGGCAAGCTGTTTGAAAACGGCGTACCGGTCTACATCGGAGCTTTTGAAAACGGCGAAAAAAGCGGTTTTGGCACCTCTTATTGTCAAAAACAAGTGAAATACAAGGGATTATGGAAACATAACTGTTATCATGGTTACGGAATCCTGTATGAAAACGGAGAAGCAAGGTTTGTCGGAACGTTTGCAAACGGCAAGAGAAGCGGAAGAATCAATGAAATCAGACAAAACAGTGTCATTCGCAAGTCATTTTATGAAAATGATGTATTAAGTTATACTTGTGAATATCGCAGTGACGGTTCGCCTGTATATTACGGCAATATCAGCGGAAATATGAGAAATGGTATGGGCTGCAGTTTTACAGCGTTTACGGAAAAGCAGTTTGAAGGTATTTTCCGGAATAACGAGCCTGACAAGGCGATGAAGGTGTTCTTGAAGAATCTGGACGAGCTGCCGCCATGTAAAGAGTTGTCGCATACTGAATATGAATTATATCGTGTAACGCCGGAATATATTATTGAAAAAAGTATTACGGCAGGAGGGACAACAGGCGTTTATTCCGGAAGACTGAAAGACGGTCTGCCCGACGGCGGCGGAACAATGCTGTATTCGGATCACCGGTATACTGGCTATTTTAAGGAAGGGGTCCCATGCGGAGAGGGTGTGGTATATCAGCGTGACGGTTCCGAGAAGAAGGGGATTTTTTCCGATAAACCCTTTGCCGGCTGCAAAACACTGATTATGTCGGATATTACGCATTATTATAAGGAAATACTGCCGGAGCAGGAATAAAGGAGGACAGTATGAAGACACTATATGTCAGCGATCTGGACGGAACATTGCTGAATAAACAGGCAAAACTGACACCAAGAACCATTGACATTATTCAGAAACAGATCCAAAGCGGCGTCTTCTTTACCATCGCAACAGCCAGAAGTCAGTCTGCCATTGTGTATCTGCAGCAATTGGGGATTACCATTCCCAGTGTACATCTGAACGGAGTGCTGATGTATGATTACAGCAAGCGCCGGTATATAGACTGTGTTCCCATGGATACGGTCAGCGCTCAGAAGGTGATTGATATTCTGAAAGCCTATGAAAGAATGTCTTTTGTATATAAGTTTGACGAGGATTGCGGTATCAATGTGGAATTCGAGAAGCTATCCAATGAGGTAGAGCGTAACTTTTTTGAAGTCAGAAAGAATAACGATTATAAGAGTTTTCGGCAGACGCCTGAAATCACTGTCAATGATGATGACAAGGTGATCTATTTTACAATGGTGGATACACACGAAAGACTGTATCCGATCTGGCAGGATCTGAACCGGGTAGCAGGTGTTAAGGCAACACTATACAGTGATAATTATTCGGCAATGTACTTTTTAGAAGTATTCAGCAGCAAGGCGACAAAAGCGGCGGGTGTACAAAAGCTGAAAGAACTGGTCGGCGCCGACAGAGTGGTAGCCTTCGGAGATAATCTGAATGATTTGGAGATGCTGAAACAGTCAGATGACGGTGTAGCGGTAGGTGATGCAGTAGAAACGGTGATCCGTCAGGCTGATTATGTCATCGGCAAGAGCTATGAAGACGGTGTTGCGCTGTATCTGTCTGAAATCAATCAATAATAATCACTTATTTGAAATAAAAATCAAGAAAGCAGTGTGTTAATTACTGTCTATCAGGGGTGAGCGAAAGTGAGTGAATTCGGGATCAAAATCAATAATCCGAAATTTGATGCAACGCTTGTTAAAATTATGCGGCAATTTCAGAAAACTTCCATTATGGATCTTAAAAGAAAAGTAGAAGGACAGGATTATATATATTGTTGTGATTATTTGGACGACAATGGAATCAAAACCTTGTTGTCACTTCGAAAAGCGTTGGCAGAGTCCGGAATCAGCACAACTATCTATGAAAACGGTCAGGTATTACAGAATGAGGAGCTATTGGATAACCTGCTGATCTCTTATGCCGAAACAGCCCAACAGGTGGAGTACATCATGGAGCAGGAGGCTGAAGATTTTTGAATGAGCCGGAAAAAGCAATTTATTCCAGTTGAAGTCGGGTATATGATCAACTGAAACGAAAAGAGCAGGGGACTTACAACTGAGTGAACAAACTAAAAAAGGGGCTGCCGCAAACAATATGTTTAGCGGCAGCCCTTGAATTGTTTAGTAAAGTGTTAACTTCAGTGATCGGGACCGGTGCTGATCTGAATAACAACGGTTGAACCGTATCTCTCTTTGTCACCGGCATTATGGCTGGTATATTTGATAACCTTGCCGGCTTCTACGGTATCACTGGAAACATAAATACCGGAAGCGACGAAGCCCTGTGCATTCAGCGCACGTACAGCAGTTTCTACAGACTGACCGGCAATGGCAGGCAGTTCTCTTTCGGCAGAACCCATACTGACGGTTACCACTATGGTAACTCCCTTGTTAGCGCTGATACCGGCTTCCGGACTCTGGGATTTAATCACACCTTGTTCATATTTGTCACTGATTTCGTCCTCAGTTTTGATCAGCACATAATCAGGGTTGGTTCCCAGCTTAGCCACAAGATCATCATAGCGCTGTCCCACAAGATCGGGAACCTGAACCATATCCGGGTCGGCGTCTGTCTGAATCGAATCCTCTTCGGCGGTGTCGTTAGAGCCGGAAATAAAGCTGTTGAAGGAATCCGGATTATTCATAATCCAGAAAATACCGGCGCCTAAAAGAATCAGCAGGCAGGTCAGAACAGTCAGAATACCCCAGACAAAACCGGGAACACCGTCCTTTTTGCGGGGCGTATAGTTTTCGGCGACTTCACTCTGAATAGCATTGCGGTTAGCTTCATTCTGAATTGCCTTAACAGTAGGAGCGGAAGAAAGCTGTGTACGCATTTCTTCAAAGGTTGCAATTCTGTTCAGTTTCTGAACCTGCAGACCGCCTGCAAGGGCAGAAACGATATGAGGCGGCAGTCTTTTGAACACAGCCGTTGGAATTGACAACTTACCGTCAGGTTTACGCTCGTTGCTGTTTTCGGGCAAACGGCCTGTTAACGCAAAGAACAGTGTTGCGGTAAAGCCGTAGACATCAGACGCTTCGTCGAGAACGCCGATTTCCTTATATTGTTCCGGAGCAGCACAGCCGTCCATCAGTTCAGGCTGGAAGAAACCGCCTGTCTGTCGAATTTCCTTCAGGGCAAAGTCCGTCAGACGCAGCTTGCCGGAGCTGGTTACCACCAGATTCTCCGGAGAGATTGCATAATGACCGATACCGGCCGCATGAAGAGCAGAGAGTGTAGTAATCAGGGGCATAAACAGCGGGCGTGCGGTATTCCAGTCAATGCTGCCGCTGCGTCTGTTAATATACTCTGTGAAGGGGATAGATTCATAATATTCCGAGACGGTATAGGAAACACCGTTTTCGCTGAAAATATCGAAAATAGGGGCAATAGCTGTCAGTTCACGCAAACGGGCAATGCTGCGGTAATAAGACAGAAATTCCTCATTAAGCTGACGATACTGATCTTCATAGCCTGTTCTGATAACGACTTTTTTCTTACCGTTAGCACGTCCGCAGATACCGGCAGGCATAAATTCGCTGATTACAACAGTAGTTCCCATTGTTTTGCTGTAGCCGATATACTTAGCTCCCTCAGCGTTATTGCTGATCTTTTTTCCGACAATATAGTTTCCCTCCTGCAGCTCTGTACCCAGAGGCATAAAGGGTGCATTCTGAACGGTTTCTCTGTTAAATCCGCAGATCGGACAGATTTTTTCACCGTTATTCTTTTGCATACAGCCAAGACACAATTGAGCCATAGCATCATTCCGCCATTCTCCGTACTGATTTTACAAAAAGACAAAGCTGTACGGTATTCTTCGCCTTATATATCCAATAGATTATAGCACAAACCATATGCAAAATGCAAGTTTTTAGAATGTTTTCTTTTTATCATTACAAATTTGTAAGAATAGGTCAATGCAGGTTCCCGGAGAGCAGTTGACAGGGAATATTGGTACTGATACAATAGTAGCAGAAAAAACGGTTCTGTATAAACACACAGTGACAAGGAGGGAGTATTTGTGTTGTATGATGTTGAAAGAGAAGTATTTGCGGGCAGTTGTATTCAACCTGAAAAAATGAAGGAATATGGTTTTCAGACAGAAGAAGACCGGCTTGTGTACGTCAGAGAACTGCCATGTGAGCGTATGAAGATCATTGTTGAGTATGACAGTGAGATGCACGGAAAAATTATTGATACAACCACAAATGAAGAATATGTCAATTATCGTTTGGAAGGTGCAACGGGGTTTAGCGCAGAAATCAGACAGAAGTATGAAGAATTGCTGATAGATATCCGAACCCGGTGCTGTGAAAACAGCCGGTTTTATTTTCAGCAGGCAAGGCGGATCAATGCGTATATTAAGAGCCGGTACGGCGTCGACCCTGAATTTTTATGGGCAAAGTATCCGTCCTTTGGGGTATACAGAGAGCAGGAAAGTCAGAAGTGGTTTGCACTGATTGGCAGAGTATCGAAATGCAAAGTGGATCATGGCACAGACAGTGAAGAAGAAACGGAATTTGTCAACGTAAGGCTGAAGACTGACAGCAGCAATCCCGGACATAATGTCAGGGGAATATATGAAGCCTACCACATGAATAAAAAAAGCTGGGTTTCCATTATTCTTGACGATACCTTGCCGGACAGTGAGATTCAGGCTTTTATAGAAGACAGTTATCAGAGCTTAACAGAGGTACGAAGGCGTCGTCATCGCTGAAGAACCTTTGTATTGCCATGAGGGATACTGCAGGCGGCAGAGCGAAAAGAGAAAAGAAGAGAAATGCATATTACGATTATTTATCAGATTTAACTCGGAGCAAAGCCCGATGTAAGCTCGCTTAACATCGGCTGCCTTGATCCAACCTCACCGCAGGAGCTTTAGCTCCTCGGACTTTCAGTGGGGGATTATAACCCCCACTGAAAGTCCGAATGTCCCCCGCCGCCTAAGAGGGTGCGGGTGTCCAGTGGACACCTCTGCGAAGCAGAAGCACCGGCGGAGTGCCTCC
>JBGUWM010000045.1:0-15250 GCA_045221175.1 Acutalibacteraceae bacterium
CATAAAATCACACATTACAAGGTCTCTTTTTTTACTTCTTTATCTTTTTTCTAAGATAGTTTTGGTGCCCCGAAAAAGGGTGAGGAACCAAGCCGGGGGACATTTTAATTATTCCCACTCGACAGTGGCGGGTGGCTTTGAAGTGATGTCGTAAACAACACGATTTACATGATCAACTTCATTAATAATACGGTTAGATATTCTTTCCAAAACATCGTATGGGATTTTTGCCCAATCAGCTGTCATAAAATCATCAGTTGTCACCGCACGAAGCGCAATTGTATTATCGTACGTTCTGCCATCTCCCATAACACCAACACTCTTTATGCCGGTGAGTACAGCAAAATACTGATTAACGGACTTTTCAAGCTTGGCTAAGTGAATTTCCTCTCGCATGATAGCATCTGCATCCTGAAGTATTGTGAGTTTTTCTTCGGTAACATCACCCATGATTCGGATCGCAAGACCGGGACCGGGAAAAGGCTGTCTCCAAACAAGATAATCCGGAATGCCAAGCTCAAGTCCTGCCTGACGAACCTCATCCTTAAAAAGGTCCCGCAGCGGCTCTATGATACCTTCAAATCCTACATCTTCTGGCAAGCCGCCCACGTTATGATGACTTTTTATCACAGCCGCCTCGCCGATTCCGCTTTCCACAACATCGGGATATATTGTACCCTGACAAAGGTATTCGACTTTTCCGAGTTTCTTAGCCTCATCTTCAAAAACTCTGATAAACTCCTCGCCGATTATTTTTCGTTTCGTTTCCGGATCGGAAATGCCTTCAAGTTTTGTAAGAAATCTTTCTTGTGCATTCACACGAATCAGATTCATGTCAAATTGCTTTCTGAAAACAGTTTCCACTTGATCTCCTTCATCTTTTCGAAGAAGTCCATGATCTACAAAAATACAAGTTAGCTGTTTTCCGACAGCTTTGTGAACAAGCAATGCCGCAACTGATGAATCTACACCGCCGGAAAGAGCGCAGAGTACTTTTTTATCTCCGATCTTCTTTTTGAGAGTATCTATCGTATCTGCAACAAAAGAACTCATCTGCCATTCTGCCGTACAGCCACAAGCATTATACAAGAAATTCTGCAGATACAACTGTCCCTGCTGTGTATGCATCACTTCCGGGTGGAATTGCATAGCAAAAAAGTGTCGTTTTATATCTTCCATCGCAGCCACAGGACAAGCTTCAGAAATAGCGGTTATCTTAAAACCATGCGGTATTTCAGAGATATAATCCGTGTGACTCATCCAGCAGATACTCTTTGACTGAGCGGCATGAAAAATCAGGGATGAAGTATTGCATTCAATCTCGGTTTTTCCATATTCTTTTGTATCACTGCTTTTGACTTTTCCACCCAAAGTCTGTGCCATCAACTGAGCGCCGTAACATATTCCAAGAATAGGAATTCCAAGCTGAAATATAGCCGGATCGCACTTAGGCGCATTTTCGTCATACGTACTGTTAGGTCCGCCTGTAAATATAATGCCCATATAACCGGCCTTTTTGATTTCTTCTGCGGTTATTTTATAGGATTTCAATTCGCAGTATACATGACACTCTCTGACACGACGGGCAATCAACTGATTATACTGACCTCCGAAATCCATGATCAGAACTGATTCTTTTTTTATACCCATTTATACACCCATCCTCTGTCTTTACCAATTTATGATACTTTACTCTACTGTTACTGACTTTGCGAGATTACGAGGCTTATCAATATCACAGCCCTTGAGAGAGGCAACGTAGTAAGCAAACAACTGCAACGGAATAACTGCTAAAGAGGGCAGCATCATATCACAGGTTTTCGGAATAAATATAGTGCTTTGCGCTACATTTTCCAGTTCTTTGTGGTCTTCGCACGCCATGCACAGGACGTAGGCACCTCTTGCCTGTACCTCTTTCATATTGCTGACGATTTTGCCGATCAACTCTTCATGCGTTGCCAATGCAATGACTAATGTTCCGTCTTCTATTAAAGAGATCGTACCATGTTTCAATTCTCCGGCAGCGTACGCTTCAGAATGTATATATGATATTTCCTTCAGCTTCAGAGAACCTTCCAGTGACAATGCGTAGTCTATATTTCTTCCGATAAAGAAAACATCTCTGGAGTTAAACAGCTTTGAAGCAAGATACTGCACCTTATCCTCATTGCTGAGTATCTGCTGTATTTTTTCGGGTAGCAGATGCAGCTCTCTCATATAGTTTTCGTATTCAATCTGATTGATCGTTCCGAGTATATCGCCGAAATAGATTGCCATCAGATACACTACCGCCAACTGCGTACTGTATGCTTTGGTCGTTGCAACAGCTATTTCAGGTCCTGCCCATGTATAGATAACATCGTCCGATTCTTTTGCGATTGCGCTTCCTACTACATTCACGATGGAAATCACATGAGATCCACGACGCTTTGCCTCTTTCATCGCTTCTTTCGTATCAGCAGTTTCTCCGGACTGACTGATCACGATCGTCAGCGTGTGATCATCAACAATAGGATCACGATAACGGAATTCTGAAGCAAGGTCAGCTTCTACAGGAATACGCAGCACCTTCTCAAAGACATACTTGGCAACAACACCTACATGATAGGCAGACCCGCATGCCAAAATATTTATCTTGCGGAATGAACGGATCTGATCGGCGGTAAGATGTATTTCGTCCAGCATTACTCTCCCGTTCTTAATTCTTGGGTCAATGGTATCATGCAGTGCTTTGGGCTGTTCCATAATCTCTTTGAACATAAAATGCTCATAGCCGCCCTTCTCAGCAGCATCAATATCCCAGTTGACAATTTCCTGTTCTTTTTGAACATCTTCTCTGTCGGTGTTGATGATTCTTACACCGTCCCGTCTGATAATAGCGATTTCGTCATTATCAAGACGATAGATCTTTCTGGTTTTTGACAAAATTGCAGGTACATCTGATGCAATATAGTTTTCGTTTTCACCCAGACCGATTATCAACGGACTTTCTTTACGCACGGCAATAATCTCGTCAGGATTGTCCACGCAAAGTACTCCCAACGCATAAGAGCCGTCCAGTTTGGATAACACCTTGATCACCGTATCAATGAGGTCACCGTCATAATAATACTCGATCAACTGGGCAATCACCTCAGTGTCCGTCTTTGACTGAAAACTCATACCCTTGGACATCAAGTATTCTTTAAGCGGCAGATAGTTTTCGATGATACCGTTATGCACCACGGCAAAACGTCCGGAATTACTCAGGTGAGGATGTGCATTAACATCAGACGGCTCTCCGTGCGTTGCCCATCTTGTATGACCAATACCGATAGTACCGTGAAGTGAACTTCCGTTATCGGTGAGTTTTTTCAATTCTTTTAATTTCCCCTTGGATTTTTTGACAACCAGTTCGCTGCCGTTATTCAGACAGATTCCGGCGGAGTCATATCCACGGTATTCAAGTTTTTCAAGACCGCTCAATAAAAACGGAGCGGCCTGTTCATAGCCGACATATCCGACAATGCCACACATGACATACCCTCCCTGCTTATCGGTAGATGATATCCTCTCTCTTAGGACCGTTCGATATCATGGTAAACGGTACACCGACAGCCTTCTCTGCAAACTCTATATATTTGCGGCAGTTTTCGGGCAAATCCTCATATTTCTTGATGCCGCGAATATCACACTTCCAACCCGGCAGTACTTCAAGAACCGGTTTCGCTCTTTTCAGCTTAGTTGTCGAGGGGAAGTAATCAATCCTCTCACCGTCCAGTTCATACGCCACGCATACCGGAATTTCATCAAGATATCCCAGTGCATCCAAAACCGTGAAGGCAACCTGTGTTGCGCCCTGTACCTTACAGCCATAACGGGTGGCTACCAGGTCAAGCCAGCCCATTCTTCTGGGACGTCCTGTGGTAGCGCCGTATTCGCCGCCGTCGCCGCCTCTTTTTCTCAGCTCTTCTGCCTCTTCTCCGAAGATTTCACTGACAAATTCGCCTGCTCCGACAGAGCTGGAGTAGGCTTTCACTACTGTGATAATATCTTTGATAGCATAAGGCGGAATGCCGCCGGCACCAACAGCACCGTAACCTGCAATGGTATTTGAAGAAGTTACCATCGGGTAAATGCCGAAATCGGTATCCTTCAGTGAACCAAGCTGTCCTTCCAGAAGAATATCCTTGCCCTCTGTGACCGCATCATGTACAATATCAAAAGTATTGGCTACATAAGGCGCAAGCGCTTCCTTGTACTCCATCAGCTTGTCGAACATTTCATCAACACTGATCGGCTCCTTATGGTATACATTGGTACAAATAGCATTCTTAACTTCAAGAATACGTTCCAGCTTTTCTCTCAGACCCTTCTCATCATCAAACAGTTCGTTGACCTGAAAACCGATTTTGGAGAACTTATCGGAGTAGAAAGGCGCTATACCGGATTTAGTAGATCCGAAGCTTTGTTTACCCAATCTTTCTTCTTCGTAACAGTCGAAAAGCTTGTGATAAGGCATAACGATCTGCGCCCTGTCTGAAACAAGAATCCGGGGCATGGGTACACCCTGATCCACAAGCTGCTGTATCTCTTTGACAAGATTTTCGACGCTTAATGCTACGCCGTTGCCGATAATATTCGTGATCTCTGTATTAAAAACTCCGGACGGAAGCTGATGCAGCGCAAATTTTCCATAATTGTTGATGATGGTGTGACCTGCGTTGCTGCCGCCCTGAAAACGGATTACCATATCCGAATTTTGTGCAAGTACATCTGTGATTTTTCCCTTGCCTTCATCGCCCCAGTTGGCGCCTACAATTGCCTTTACCATTTTTTACCTGCCTTTCCTCATTGTCAATATGAATGTATTTTTATGCTACCGGCGCTACCAATACTCTGCCGGTGCCTCTGTAAACATTAACCAGACCTTCTCCCGATGCTGCAGAACCTACCAGTGATTTTGACGAACGTTCCACGGTAAACTGCAGCGAACCGGACCATGCAATCGCCATATTGCCGTCTATTTTCAGCGTATCGTTCATCAGATCAAAGACCAGCAGTTCTTCTGCCGGAACAGGACTTTCCAGCACTGCGATACCCATACCGTTGAGTGTTGTGTTAAACAAACCTTCACCGCCCGCTACGGCTGATGAAAAATTAGACCGACTCGTTACACTCATCTGAACACTGTCATTGCACGCTAAAAACAATCCGTCCTCTATGACCATAGAACCGTTCCACTTGGAGATATCCTCCATTATAATATATTTATAGGTAGGCTCAAAAATAACCTGTCCCGTGCCGAAATACCTTGGTTTAATGGTACTTTCCCGGGTCATCTTGCCGCCAATGAATTTTTTGACAAGATCTCCGGCTCCACGCACGTTAGAATTCATCTGAATATCGCCTATCATCATCTGCATAGCTCCTGCCTGCAAAATAATACCCTGATCGTTCAGCGAGGCAATCACCTGTCTTTTTCTGACACCCATTTTTGACATATAAAACGCTGTCTGGGCTGTTGTGGGAGTTACGGACAAATCTTTCAGGTATTCTACCACAGAGAAGCACCCTGCCTGATTAACAACAGCCTTAGCGGCTGTCTGGTTGAATACATTATGACTGATCATGCTGACTCTCCTTTCAGGTCATTATGGTGACAGTATCTGAGTTATACGTTAATCTCGGCGGTTTCTGTTTCAAGTGAAGCATAAGGCGCCAGTGCCTCTGCTACCGTTTCATTGAGAAAATCTGTAACCTGCTGCGGCGCTCTGCCCACATATTTTTCCGGACGACAGATTTCGTTGAGTTCCTCCATCGTCTTGCCAAAATCAGGATCTGCTGCAATTTTCTCCAGCAGGTCATTCCTGCCGCCGCTGCTTTTGATAATCTGAGATGCTTCACGGATTTTTTCATGCAGCTTCTGACGGTCTCCGCCCGCCTTTACAGCGTCCATCATAATGTTTTCCGTCATCATAAAGGGCAGTTCATTCATCAGATGCGCCGTAATTACCTTTTCATATACCACAAGTCCGTCACTGACATTCAAATACAGATTCAGAATAGCGTCTACTGCCAGAAATGCCTCAGGAATACTCAGTCGCTTGTTGGCAGAGTCGTCCAGCGTCCTCTCAAACCATTGTGTTGCCGCCGTAATGTACGGATTAAGCACGTCAATCATCACATAGCGGGACAATGAAGTCATTCTTTCAGAACGCATGGGGTTACGCTTGTATGCCATTGCGCTGGAACCAATCTGATTCTTTTCAAACGGCTCTTCTATTTCTTTCAGGTGCTGAAGCAGCCTGATATCATTGGAGAACTTTGATGCGCTCTGAGCAATGCCTGCCAGAACATTCACTACACGGCTGTCCAGTTTTCTGGAATATGTCTGTCCGGATACGGCAAAGCACTGTGTATATCCCATTTTTTCGGCAATCAGTCTGTCAATTTCCTTGCATTTTTCGTGATCACCGTCAAACAACTCCAAAAAGCTTGCCTGTGTTCCGGTGGTACCCTTACAGCCCAGCAGCTTCATACCGGAAAGTACATAGCGAACGTCTTCCAGATCCATAAGAAGATCCTGAATCCACAGCGTAGCTCTCTTTCCAACGGTTGTGGGCTGTGCCGGCTGAAAATGTGTAAATGCCAGTGTGGGCAAGTTTTTATATTTATCCGCAAATACGGACAACTGACGGATCACGCTCACCAGCTTTTTTTCTACTATTCTCAGCGCTTCTGTCATGATGATCACATCTGTATTGTCGCCGACATAGCAGGAGGTTGCGCCCAGGTGAATGATGCCTGCGGCTTTCGGGCACTGCACACCGTATGCGTAAACATGAGACATAACATCGTGACGAACAACTTTCTCCCGTTCTTCTGCCACCTCATAGTTTATGTCCTCTGCGTGTTCCTTCAGCTCATCAATCTGCTCCTGCGTAATGTTCAGTCCCAGCTCATGCTCAGCTTCCGCCAGAGCAATCCAGAGCTTTCTCCAGGTACGGAATTTCATATCCGGAGAAAAAATATACTTCATTTCTTTGTCCGCATAGCGTGAAGACAGCGGCGATTCATAAGTATCTCTTGCCATAGTGCAACCTCTTTCTGTCAGTTATTCTTCAGCCTTCCTGCTTGCCCAGACAGGAGGCTTTTTTATCGGGCAGCTTTTTGTCAAAATCTAAGCCGCCCCTTTCCTTGCCTGCCAGCATTTTTTCAGGAATCTTTGTGGGATAGTTTCCGGAGAAGCAGGCGTCACAAAAGCCTGTTTCTTCGAAGTTCAGCATTTCGCTGAGTTTGTCCGGTGGTAAGAAACCGAGTGTATCAGCTCCTGTCAGCTCACAGATTTCGTCAATTGTATGTCTGACGGCGATAAGCTCTTCACGGGAAGGAATGTCTGTTCCGTAAAAACACGGCCATATAAACGGAGGTGAGCTGATGCGCAGATGCACTTCCTTTGCACCGGCATTCCGCAGCATTTTAACGATTCTGTCACAGGTAGTACCCCTCACAATGGAATCATCAATGACCACTACTCTCTTACCCTTCAGTACCGAACGCAGAGGATTCAGCTTGAGCTTGACACTGCTGGCTCTTTCTTTCTGCGTCGGCTTGATAAAGGTTCTGCCGATATAACCGTTTTTAACGATTCCCTTTTCATAGGGAATACCCGACTCTTCACTGTAGCCGATTGCTGCGTCTATGCCGGACTCCGGAACACCGATGACAACGTCGGCGTCTACGGGGAACTCTCTTGCAAGAATTCTGCCTGCAGCTTTTCTGGATTCGTAGACACTGATTCCGTCTATTTCAGAATCGGTACGGGCAAAATATATATACTCAAATATGCACAGCGATTTTTTCTGCTTTTGTGTATCGGCCGTCTTGATCGAACGGATACCGTTCTCATCAACAACAATGATCTCGCCGGGCTCTACATCTCGGACAAATTCTGCTCCGCAGGCTGCAAGCGCGCAGCTTTCGGAAGCAAACACCGTTGAATTGCCGATTTTTCCCATGCAAAGAGGACGGAAGCCGTGGGGATCTCTTGCCGCAATCAGCTTTTGCGGACTCATCACCAGCAAAGAATACGCACCGTCAATCTGTTTCATGGTTTTTTCCACAGCTTTTTCTACAGAATGCGCCGTTATTCTCTCACGGGCAATCAGATAAGCTATGGCTTCGGAATCTATCGTCGTCTGAAAAATAGCGCCCCTGCGTTCCAGCTCTCTGCGTACCTCATAGGCATTGGTCAGGTTACCGTTGTGGGCAATGGCAAGCGTACCCTTAACATAACGCATAACAAGCGGCTGTGAGTTTTCACGCACACTGCCGCCTGCCGTTGAGTATCTTACATGAGCAATTGCCATCTGACCCTTCAGACCGCTCAGGATTTCCTGACTGAACACCTCGCTGACGAGTCCCATGTTTTTGTGTCCGGTGATGACACCCCTGTCGTTGACAGAGATGCCGCAGCTTTCCTGACCTCTGTGCTGCAGCGCCAGAAGTCCGTTATAACAGGCAAACGCCGGTGCTATACTGTCATCACCGTATATTCCGAAAACACCGCATTCTTCATGCAGTTCTTCTTTGAACAAGTTTTCTGAATCAATACTCAAAAAATTCACCATCCTGCAGCCAATCACTGCACCTTATATAATGAGTCATATCCGGCAGCGCTTTTTCGAGTATAAACGCTGTCGGATTTCGTGTCTTTCTGAATGCTATTGAATAAGGTTTTGTAGGACAAGCTTATTTTGCAAGTCCGATTCTCTTCATCATCTCGGCATAAGCCTCTTCTACGTTGCCCAGATCTCTTCTGAAGCGATCCTTGTCAAGCTTTTCATGGGTTTTGATATCCCAGAAGCGACAGGTGTCCGGAGAGATTTCATCAGCCAGAACGATCTCGCCGTCGGGTGTTTTGCCGAATTCCAGCTTGAAGTCGATCAGCTCAACGCCTACGCCTGCAAAAAACTCTACCATATATTTGTTGATTTCCAGCGCCATGTGGCTGATGGTTTCAATATCCTGTGTGGTAGCTGCGCCGATTGCAACCGCATGATAAGCATTGATCAGCGGATCGCCCAGCTCGTCATCCTTATAAGAGAACTCGAGTACCGTACATTTCAGCTCGGAGCCTTCTTCAAGACCCAGTCTTTTTGCCATGGAGCCGGCTGCCTTGTTTCGGATAATTACCTCAAGAGGTACGATCTTAACCTGCTTTACAACAGTTTCTCTGTCATTGAGTTCTTCTACATAATGGGTTTTGATGCCTTTTTCTTCCAGAAGTCTGAACATGAAGTTAGACATTCTGTTGTTAACAACACCTTTTCCCACAATCGTTCCTTTTTTCAGTCCGTTAAAAGCTGTTGCATCATCTTTATACTCAACAATGCAATAACCGGGTTCTGAGGTTGCATATACTTTCTTTGCCTTACCTTCATACAAAAGCTCTGCCTTTTCCATTCTGTATTACTCCTCTCGAAATTAGAAAATCCTGTTATTTGTCCTCTGACCCTGACGGTCAGCCTGTCAGAAGAACCTTCTGCAGTACGCTGACATTCCGTAGAATGCATATTTTACAGCTTCTGCGTTCTGAAAAAATCAGGTCTTCAAAAACATCTTTAATTATACAACTTGTCACGCTTTTTAGCAAGTAAGTTCAGGGACTATTTTGTTTTTTTGACGTTTAGTCTATTATTTGTCCGATTCAGGGCTGTTTTTCTGTGATTTTGACAAATTTGCAATCTTGCTTTTTGATCCTGCATAAAAATTCAGCTCCTTGCATAGAATCATTTCTCTGCTATTTACACTATTTTATTAAATTATACAAGTGAAATGACAATCCGGATTAAAACAAGCATCATTTAACAGGTTCTTCGCTTACAGTTTTACCTTATTTTTGCATTTTCCAAAGCAGAATCTTGCAAAAAATAAAAATTTATACTTGATAAAACGGTTTTTATGTGTTAAAATTAGTCTGCAGTTGAAAACCAGCTCCTTTGACCGTGTTTCACGGTTCAGGAAGTATGGCTTTTCATGATATATTTTTATTATTTAAGGAGTGGCGAAAGATGTCATACGTAAGCGAACAGCTTGAAAAGCTGGCAGCAAAAAACCCGAATCAGCCTGAATTCCTTCAGACTGCTACTGAAGTTCTTACTTCTCTGGAGCCTGTATTTGATGCAAATCCTCAGTATCAGAAGAACGCTATCATCGAAAGAATCACAGAGCCTGAAAGACAGATTATGTTCAGAGTTCCGTGGGTTGACGACAACGGCAAGGTACAGGTAAACCGTGGTTTCCGTGTACAGTTCAGCAGCGCACTTGGTCCGTATAAGGGCGGTTTGCGTTTTGCTCCTAACGTTAATATCAGCATCATCAAGTTCCTCGGCTTTGAGCAGATCTTCAAGAACTCTCTGACAGGTCTTCCAATCGGCGGCGGTAAGGGCGGCGCTGACTTCGATCCTAACGGTAAGTCCGATATGGAAATCATGAGATTCTGCCAGTCCTTCATCACTGAACTGTACAGACATATCGGCCCCAACACAGACGTTCCTGCTGGTGACCTCGGTGTCGGCGGCAGAGAGATCGGCTATATGATGGGTCAGTACAAGAGAATCAGAGATGCTTATGACGGCACACTCACCGGCAAGGGCGTTGGCTACGGCGGTCTGCTGGGCAGAGCTGAAGCTACCGGTTACGGTATCGTATTCTATGCAAGAGAAATGCTCAAATACTGCGGTGAAACCCTCGAGGGCAAAACTGCTGTTGTTTCCGGCTTCGGCAACGTTGCATGGGGTACCTGCAAGAAGCTCACAGAGCTGGGTGCTAAGGTTATTACTATTTCCGGTCCTGACGGTTATATCCTTGATGAAGACGGCGTTGCAGGCGAAAAGATTGACTACCTGCTTGAGCTGAGAAATTCCGGTAAGAACATCTGCGAGCCTTATGCAGAGAAGTTCCCGAACGCTAAGTTCTTCAAGGGTGAGAAGCCCTGGGGTGTTAAGGCTGACCTCTATATCCCCTGCGCTACTCAGAACGAAATCTATCTTGAGGACGCTCAGAAGATGGTTGCCAACGGCTGTAAGTTCCTCTGTGAAGGCGCTAATATGCCTACCAGAAACGAAGCTATTGAGTACCTCATGGAAAACGGCGTAGTAGTTGGTCCTTCCAAGGCTGCTAACGCAGGCGGCGTTGCTTGCTCCTGCATCGAGATGGCTCAGAACGCTGAACACCTTGTATTCTCCGCTGAAGAAGTTTACGCTAAGCTGGAGTCCATCATGGTTAATATCTTCAAGCAGAGCGTTGAGGCTTGTGAGAAGTACAACCTCGGTAAGAACCTTGTTGCCGGCGCTAACATCGCAGGCTTCGTTAAGGTTGCTGACGCTATGCTCGCTCAGGGTATTGTTTAATTGTTCACTCCTTTTAAAGTATCATTATTCGGACGCTGCACCTTTACGGTGCGGCGTTCTTTTTTACGATAAAAAAGCTGACTATTCTCTTTCAATTGCAATGCATTTTGCGAATCTGTTGTTAATAATCGTTGATGAGTGCGTCATGTAATATAACCCCCGCACAATAGAAAACAGCCGCCATGACTATCGCTGCATCACTGAAAAATAAAAAGGACTCAGCATTGCGGTTGTTGTCATTTTCTGCAATAATTTAGCCCCGTATTCTGATCAATCGAATACGGGGTTTTTAATTAACAAGAGGGAATTGTTTCCGAAAAAAAAACCTTTGCATATTGGTCGACACTGTGCAGCGTTACTTCATTGACTGTTTCAACTTTCCTGATCCGTCCTCAGGTACCGGAAATCTGTTTCTGTTTTCACTGAGTATGACTAACCCTATCGTTTTTAAAAATCGGCAAAACAGAACCACCCAAAAACAATTAGCCGCCTGCACCAGCGTCTTGTGCTGGCATTACCGATCAGTTACCAAGCTTAGCATAATCCTGTTCGGAAACAGGCTCACACCACTGAGTTGTGCTGTCTTCTCCGGGGAGCTCTATGGCAAGATGCGAAAACCAACTGTCCGGCGCCGCTCCGTGCCAGTGTTTGACCTCCGACGGAATATTGATTACCGTTCCCGGCGTCATTTCTACGGCTGCCTTGCCCCATTCCTGATAGTAACCTCTGCCACCGACACAGATCAACATCTGCCCTCCGCCACTTTTTGCATGGTGGATATGCCAGTTGTTGCGGCATGCAGGCTCAAAGGTTACATTGAATACCGGAAGCTGTTGTGTCGATACCGGCGCAAGATAGCTTTGTCCGACAAAATACTCTCCGTAAGGATTTTCTTCTCCTATTGGAAAGAAAATTGTATTCTGATATCTGTCCTTATCGCTCAACTCAGGGGCGGCTTCGTTCCATACTTCTTTCGCCAGCCGAAAAACCGCCCAGCCTTTCGGCCAACCGGTATACATGGTGGCATGAGTTATAATTGCCGCAATCTCCTGCTTGCTTACACCGTGTGCCTTTGCATTCTGTAAATGATAAACCAGTGAACTGTCCGTAATACCGGACGCCATTAACGATACTACCGTGATAACGCACTTCGTCTTAACATCTATCGCTTCTTCATTCCATACTTCTCCAAACAGCACGTCATCATTCAAATGAGCAAACATCGGCGCAAATTCACCAAGTTGCTCCCTTCCTGCGGTCTGTGTAATCTTTTCTGTCTTCATATCCGTTCCTCCTTATAGTTTTCCGCCAAATACCGGAAAAAAGCTGTGTTCGCCGTAGTTTGCAATGTGTCTGACAGTTTTCAGTATCTGCATATCCTCTTCAGTGATGTCAAAATCAACCTCTGCATTACTCTTCATGTGCGAGGGATTCGCTGTTTTTGGTAATACGATCATTCCAAGCTGAATATCATATCTGATACAAAGCTGCGGTACCGTTACACCGTATTTCCGAGCCATTTCCACTATCTGTGGATTTTTCATCGCTTCTCCGTGCGCTACAGGAGAATACGCTTCCATTATCATACCCTTTTCCACGCAGAATCCGATCAGTTCAAGCGGTGTATTTGAAATATGACACAACACCTGATTGACCATCGGCTTAATCGCTGCGGTCTGCCATAAGCTGACAATATCCTCCTGCAAAAAATTCGACACGCCGATTGCTCTGAGCTTTCCTGCTTGATAGGCGTCTTCAAGTGCTCTCCAGGCTTCACGGTTTCCCTCGATAAAACGATCGTCCGACTGATTCACCAGCTTCCACGGCTGCGGTGAATGTATGATCATCATATCCAGGTAGTCAAGTCCAGTTTTTCTGAGCGTTTCATCTATGCCTGCTGCGGCGCTTTTATAATCCTTATGTTCGGCGGCTACCTTTGAAGTGACAAATATTTCATCACGAGGCACACCGCTTTCACAAACTCCCTGACCTACACCCCTCTCATTGCCGTAAGCCTGAGCTGTATCTATATGACGTTAGACAAGCTTAACAGCGGCTTTCACAGCTTCTGCAACGACGCTGTCATCTATCAGCCATGTTCCCAGCGCAAGCTGCGGAACGGATACCCCATTGGTCAGTGTCAGTTTTTTATCAAACATTTTCATTCACTCCCTTTATTTTTCACTGTAATCGTCATGACGCTTTTCTCCAAGCAACTGTAAAACACATTGATAGATCATATCGTGAATACTATGCATCTTAAACGACAAGCCCGCATCTTTTATCGCCTGAAGCTGTTTTTCTGTTGCAACCGCATATGGATATACCCCGAACAGAAATGGAAAAAATACATATACAAAGCTTTCACAATCCACATGGCGAAAAAACTTTTTTATACACGATCTTACCGCTTCAAGAGATGTACCATAAGCCGACTTGAATTCCTTCAGGCACTCATAGCGGGAGTTAGCCTCCATATCGTAGTGATTCATCGCCAGCAGTTTCAACAGTTGTTCGTGCTTCTCCAACGATACGGCAACTGCTGCAGCAAAGCCCTCCGGAGTCATGCTGTCATTTTCCTCTGCAACACAATACATCTCTTCTGCCCAATTTTCATATTCACGCTGCATCAGCGCCAGGAATATTTCTTCTTTCGTCTGAAAATAATTGTAAACAGACGTTCTCGTAAATGACGTAAAGGCTGCAATTTCCTTGATGGTAATATCCTTAAAGCTCATCGTCTGATATAACTGCTCACATGCTTTGACAATTTCTTCCTTTCGGGCGGCTGTCAGCTCAGCAGAACCCCTTGGCATAACTTCCCCTCCTGATTTGTATTCTGACATCGTGTCACTACAATAATCATATCACTATTCTGACGCAGTGTCAATATATTTTTCATTTTTCTGTCAATCATTTCCTTCGCTAGGACTGCATTTATGCTTTCCCCTATCCTGATGACAAAGCCGCCGCAAATGACAGTTCATTATTATCTTTACCATTGCCCGTTTCAAGATGCCCGGAAACACATACCTGACGATAATCCTTTGTCAGCATGAAATCTTGTATCATCTTATCCTCCGTTTATATGATGATCATCAGCTTATCATAACTCATTGCTGCATTCTCAAATTTGCCCCTAACAGAAACACACCTGTTCAATATTGATCACAACAGCTATACATACGCTTGTCTTATGAATATATTCACGCACAAAAAGGCATAGGTTTCAAAAACAGTTTACAGCTTTCTCCGCTTGATCTGTCATTATTAGTCAGCCGCTTTTTTTCATATCCTGCTTTCATCGGTTACAGTCGATTTTCATCGTTACGACGGATTGTCATTCACCAATAGTATTTTTCGGCTCTCCCGAAATAACACACACATAAACTTGTGCTCACAAGAACCTCTCAGGCAACAAAAAAACTCCGCTTCTGAAACACCTATCAGAAGCGGAGTTTTCGATGATCCATCGGAGATTCGAACTCCGGACACCTTGATTAAAAGTCAAGTGCTCTGCCAACTGAGCTAATGGATCATATTCAATCTGGAAATGATGGCTGGGATGGCTGGATTCGAACCAGCGATGACGGAGTCAAAGTCCGTTGCCCTAACCGCTAGGCGACACCCCATTATATACTCATAAATGCACGCAGTTCCATAGAACTGCGTGATTTATGACAGTGGGGTGGGTAATCGGATTCGAACCGACGATCTCCAGTGCCACAAACTGGCGCTTTAACCAGCTAAGCTATACCCACCATACAAAGCGCGCCAAAAGGGACTCGAACCCCTGACCTACTGCTTAGAAGGCAGTTGCTCTATCCAGCTGAGCTATTGGCGCAAGTGGAGCG
>JBGUWM010000046.1:0-1697 GCA_045221175.1 Acutalibacteraceae bacterium
GGTGTAGCACCTGATTGCAGCGGAATAGAAGTTGCAAATCCGCATTAAGTAACAGCGGAATTGTCCTGTGCGGTCACGCACCCGGACTGCCGCCGGAAAAGCTTTGCTCCAAGGCCGACCCCGAGCGGCTGACCCGGCAAAATTGATTTCCCTGTTTTACGGAAAAAGCACTTGTAGAAAAGGGCGGATTGTGGTAGAATAGCATTTGTTATATGAATGATGAGATCAAAGGAGCCTGAAATAACATGAAATTAGGAATTGTAGGTTTGCCGAACGTAGGCAAAAGCACACTGTTCAATGCCATTACCAATGCGGGCGCACAGAGTGCCAACTATCCCTTTTGTACGATAGAACCGAACGTCGGCGTTGTTGCGGTGCCGGACAAGCGGCTGGATAAGCTGGCTGAGATGTACCAGCCGGAGAAGTTTACGCCTGCCACCATTGAATTTGTGGACATCGCAGGACTGGTCAAGGGCGCCTCGAAGGGCGAGGGTCTGGGCAACAAGTTTTTGTCCAATATCCGTGAGGTAGACGCCATCGTTCACGTTGTGCGTTGCTTTGAAAACGACGATATTGTTCATGTAGAGGGCAGCATCGACCCGAAGCGTGACATTGAAACCATCAACTATGAGCTGATTTTGTCGGATATTGAGGTTCTGGACAGAAGAATTGACAAAACAACAAAGCTTTTGAAGGGCGACAAAAAATATCAGGCAGAGCTGGATTTCTTCAACCGTGTGAAAGAGGCGCTCAACGAAGGCAAGGCGGCACGCTCGGTGGACTGCACCCCCGAAGAGGCAGAGCTGTTGTCTACGGTATCGCTTCTGACGAACAAGCCCATCATCTATGCGGCGAATCTGAGCGACACGGATTTTCAGGACGGCAGTGCGGAAGGCAATCCATACTTTGCTGCGGTGAAAGAGATTGCGCAGGAGGAGCACGCCGGTGTGTTGCCGATCAGCGCAGAGATAGAAGCAGAGATGGCAGGCATGGAGCCGGAGGAAAAGGAACTGTTCTTATCCGAGATGGGTCTTTCACAGTCCGGTCTGGACAGGCTGATCACCGCCTGTTATGATCTGTTAGGACTGATTTCATACCTGACGGCAGGCAAGCCGGAGGTTCGTGCATGGACGATCAAGAAGGGTACAAAGGCGCCGCAGGCGGCAGGAAAAATCCACACGGATTTTGAAAGAGGCTTTATTCGTGCCGAAGTGGTTTCGTTTGATGATCTGATGAGCTGCGGCTCGATGGCTGCTGCCAAGGAGAAGGGGCTGGTACGGTCCGAGGGCAAGGACTACGTCATGAAAGACGGCGACATCGTTCTGTTCCGCTTTAATGTCTGATGCGTCCCGGTGCGTGACCGCACTGGACAATTCCGCTGTTACATCGTGCGGATTTGCAACTTCAGTTCCGCAGGCGTCCGGCACGGGCAGCGGCAATACGCCGCTGCCTTTTTAGCATTCCGCCGTCACAAGCCTTACGGCTTGCTTGTGGGTGTTTCCTCTGAAATCGCAGTTTCAATTCACGCACCCACTTCACCGTGCCTACAATATGCATTGAGCATTAATGTCGCAAAAGCCAAAAAATGGAAGAAAAGAAAGCGTTGGCAGCAAACAGAAGGTGAGATTAACACTGAATGCGTCATCAACGTTTTCGGGGGTGTCGGGGGGGCTTTTACCCAAAACCCCCCCCCCGAC
>JBGUWM010000047.1:0-2468 GCA_045221175.1 Acutalibacteraceae bacterium
TCTGGATTTTATTGAGTGCGCTCATTCTCCTGAAAATCTGCGTTCAAAGAGAGTGCAGGAAAAATGCGGGTTCAGACCATACAAAAACGGAACGTTCACTAGTTACGACGGTGAGCAGAGGGAAACCTGCAGAACTATACTATATAAATATGAGGTACAGAATGGAAGTCAAACCGATAAAAGCATCAAGAGATGATATGAAAACGATTTGGAACAGACAATAAATATCATTTGTTGTCTATATTGTACTTGACAACCGAAATGATCGGTTGTATGATAAATACAACATATTTTTTGAAAGGGTGAGATTCATGCTTAAACGCTATAGTAAACCAATACAGAAAAATACATATAACGAAATATCAAAGCAGAAGCATGAAATTTGCCGTTTCATGGAGAAAAAGCGTTGATACTCAGCCGCACAGAAGCATTCTCACGGGTTTCTGTGTATTCCGATCGGCAATTTCATAGGCGTTTTTTTGCACTTCTGTTTGAGGACAGAGGTGCTTTTGTTTTAAGGAGTGAAATAAGATTATGTTGGAATTAAAGGGAAAATATAACACCGCCAAGGTGTTTACGGATGTGATAGATGAAAATGCTATATCCCAGATCATCGAATTGCTGAATCAGCCTATGTCTGAGGGTCAGAGGATACGCATCATGCCTGACGTTCATGCAGGTGCGGGATGTACCATCGGCACAACTATGACGATCACCGATAAGGCTGTACCTAACCTTGTGGGAGTAGATATCGGCTGCGGTATGGAGACGGTTCGTATCAAGGAAAGCTATATTGAAGTACAGCAGCTTGACAAACTGATAAGAGCGCAGATCCCGTCAGGCTTCAATATCCGAAAGAAAAATCACCGTTATCTTGAAAAAACAGATCTTGTCGGATTTTATTGTTTTCATCATATCAATCTTGAACGAGCCGAAAAGAGTCTCGGTACACTTGGAGGCGGCAATCATTTCATTGAAGCCGATAGGGGAGAGGATGGGTCAATCTTCATTGTTATCCATTCAGGTTCCCGTCATCTGGGGCTTGAGGTCGCAAAGTATTATCAGGAAGAAGCATATAAGCGTCTGAACGGCAGTTCAAGGGCAGAGACTGAGGCTCTTATCGCAGAAATGAAGGCAGAAGGCAGAGAAAAGCAGATTCAGAAGGAACTGAAAAACATTAAACGCACAGATGTGCCTAAGCTGTTGGCATACACTGAGGGTGATCTTTTTGAACAGTATATTCACGACATGAAGCTGGTGCAGGAATATGCTATGCTCAACCGTCAGGCAATAATGGATGAGATCATCAAGGGTATGGGGCTGCATATCCGTGACTGCTTTACCACAGTCCATAACTATATTGATACAGACAAAATGATCCTTCGCAAGGGCGCAGTATCGGCTCAGGCAGGAGAAACTTTGCTTATCCCCATCAATATGCGTGACGGCAGCCTGATCTGTACAGGCAAGGGCAATCCCGACTGGAACTGCAGCGCGCCTCACGGGGCAGGGCGGGTGCTTTCGAGAGGAGAAGCAAGGGCAACGCTAACACTCTCGGAATTCAAGAGGCAGATGGAAGGCATCTATTCCACCTCAGTGAGTCGTGATACTATTGATGAGTCGCCTATGGCGTACAAGTCTGTTGAGGATATCGTTTCCAATATCGGTGATACCGTCGATATCATTGACAGAATCAAGCCGATCTATAACTTCAAGGCGGGAAGTGAGTAAGAATATTCAATCGGGGAAAAACCAAAAAGAAAGGAATGGAAACAATGGATTTGACAAAGGTCAGTAAAAAGCTATCGTATATGCTGCGGCACAGTACCGAGCCGCTTTACATCAGCCTTGATAACGGTTGGGCTGATACTATAGGGATTATCAGGGCGCTCAAAGAAAAATATCCTGAGGTCAACACAGAGGTGTTGGAACAGATCGTTTCAGAGGATGAAAAGGGGCGCTATTCTTTCAATGAGGATCACACAAAGATCAGGGCAAATCAGGGTCATTCCATTCCTGGCGTAAGGATAGAGATGGAACAGCCTGAGCCTCCGGAATTCCTTTATCATGGAACTGCCACGAGATTTTTGGATGTGATCATGAAGGAAGGTCTTAAGCCCATGTCAAGGCAGTACGTGCATATCTCATCGAATATGGATACAGCCGTTCAGACAGGCAGACGACACGGTAAGCCTGTGGTTCTTGTTATCAGGGCAAAGGATCTTGTGGGTGACGGACATCCCCTGTATCGCTCGTCAAACGGGGTCTGGCTTGCAGAGAGTGTTCCGGCAGAATATTTTTCGGTGAAGTATTTGTGATGAGAGCGTAGTGATCTTTTGATAAGAATAAAACAGAAAATGAGGTATGTGACGATGCAAAGCAATGATTATCTGATAAACTACTACAACGAATACGACGAGGAAGGCAGGCTTGCAAACAACCGCGTCGGAAAAGTAGAGTATCTGACG
>JBGUWM010000048.1:0-1905 GCA_045221175.1 Acutalibacteraceae bacterium
GTATTTCGGCGCATCATGATAAGCCCTGGAAAGGTATTCCTGGGGTGCATAGAGGGTGAAGGAGAGATAAGGTTCCAGCAACTGCGTCCCTGATTCCTTCAATGCCTGTTCCAATACAATCGGGGCCAATGAGCGAAAGTCCGCCGGCGTGCTGACCGGGCTATAATAAAGCCCGTATTCAAAGCAAATCTTACAGTCCGTTACGTTCCAGCCACACAAGCCTTGCCCCAAACCGTAACGGATACCATCCATGACAGCGTTTTGAAAACTCTGGTTCAGGTATCCCAGGGAAACCCGGCTCTCGTATTTTACACCGGAGCCAAGCGGGAGCGGTGTAACAGACAGTCCGATAGATGCCCAAAACGGGTTAGGCGGCACCTCGATATGGATGGTGTGACTGGCCACTTTGAGCGGCCGCTCTAAATAAATGACGGTGGGTTCCTTCACTGCTGTTTCAATCTTGTATTTTTCCGTCAGCAAAGCGGAAACAACCTCCAACTGCATCCGACCCAAAAAAGAAAGAATGATCTCATGGGTGGTGGAATCCACCTCGTAGTGCAAAAGCGGGTCAGTATCCGCAATTTGCGTAAGAGCGTCCAGCAACCGGTCTCTTTGCTCTGCCGTTTTTGGCGTAATCGTCGTCCGCAGCATAGGGAAGGGAACATCACTCCACATTTCACGAGGAAGTTGGGTTTTGTCCCCCAATATATCGTTTAATCTCAAGCTGTCGCTGGGAAGGATGACAATTTCGCCCTTATGGGCGGTATCTGTCCGAACAATCTCCCCTTTGGATGGAATACGCATCTCTGTGATTTTCAGCTTTTCTCTCCCGGCTAGGGCCACCGTATCCCGCAGACGCAGCGTTCCGCTGTATAGCCGCAGATAGACAAGCCTCTGGCCGCAATCTGTATACTCCACCTTAAAAACTCTACCGCACAGGGCGGCGCTCCCCTGTTCCTTGGTCGATTGGAACAGCCCTATCACCGCATCCATCAACTGTTGAATGCCAAGGCCGTTTTTGGCGCTACCATGATAGACCGGGAGCAGGGAGGCGTCTTGAACTCGCCGCTGTTCTTCTTGCGCAAGTTCTTTCTGACTGATTGATTCTCCTGCGATATACTTTGCCAATAACTCATCGTTATTTTCGATGACCGAATCCCACACCTCTGCACTAGTGTTTTCTGTCAGAGTTATTTTCGAGGACAGCGACACTGTCTGCTTGATGATAATATCAGCGGAGAGCTTATCCCGAACAGACTGATATACGCTCTCCAAATCAATGCCAACCTGGTCGATCTTGTTGATAAAGATAATGGTGGGGATGTTCAATTTCCGTAGGGCATGGAACAGAACACGGGTCTGGGCCTGCACGCCATCTTTAGCGGAGAGCACCAAGATGGCCCCGTCCAAAACAGCCAGAGAGCGGTATACCTCTGCCAAGAAATCCATGTGGCCGGGAGTATCCACAATATTGACTTTACAACTGTGCCACTGGAAAGAAGTGACTGCCGTTTGAATGGTAATTCCACGCTGCCGCTCCAAAAACATAGTGTCCGTTCTCGTTGTCCCTTTTTCGACGCTCCCCGGCTCTGAAATGGTTCCGCTGGCATACAGCAGGCTTTCTGTCAGTGTCGTCTTGCCCGCATCTACATGGGCAAGAATCCCGATATTGATAATGTTCATGTCTATCCTCCATACAAGGCCCAAAAGGGCGCAAAAATCCCCAGCGGCAAATACTTTTACCGCTGGGGATCATGACTTCGGATACATAGAAACGCATTCAGCTAACATGAGCCGTTATCCGTCACGATATTTGATAAAAAGGCAAAAGCATTCTTAAATTGGGTACAAAAACCAAGCCCCTGCAAGGGGCAATTATTTTTGTGCCCATTATCAAATTTTATT
>JBGUWM010000049.1:0-6916 GCA_045221175.1 Acutalibacteraceae bacterium
GACTGCCCGCGCTGTACAGCGCATTCCCGACGCTCACTGCAACGGCGACATGGAAACGGCTCTTGAAGAGGAAGAAAAAGTCAAAAAAGAAATCCAGCTTTTTCTCGCCAAACAGGGCGTGAACAATATCATCACTTAGCGTTGGCACGTTCGCGTGTCAGCGCTTTCCTTTTTGAAATGGAGGAATTACCCTTGACAAAGAAAACATTCAAAACGTGGGCAAAATATGCGGGCATTCGCGCCTTTAAAACCGTGATTCAGGCAGCTGTCTCGTCCATCGGCGTACAAGCTGTTCTGACTCAGGTTGATTGGATCATGGTCGCTTCGATGTCCGCAACTGCGGGGTTGCTCTCGCTGCTCACATCACTTGCGGGCTTGCCCGAACTGAGTCTGCCCGAAGAAGAAAGACACAACGTTCAGTAATGGAGGTTCACTATGAGTTTAGTTGGTAAAAAAGGCGTCGACATTTCGTCCAACAACGACAGTGTCGACATCGCAAAAATCAAAAGCGTCGGATACGATTTTGTGATGATCCGCTGCGGATTCGGTGAAAACATCACTTCTCAAGATGATAACCGCTGGGAGGAAAACGTCAGAAAGTGCGAGGCGGCAGGAATGCCTTGGGGCGCGTACTTCTATTCCTACGCCTGCAGCGAGGCAAGCGCCAAGAGCGAACTCGAACACGCGCTCAGGCTTCTCAAAGGCAAGAAGCCCACACTGCCCGTAGCGTTTGACATGGAGGATGCGGACGGCTACAAGGCTCGCCACGGCGGTTGGAACAAAACCAACGTTGATCGTGCCTGCCGTATCTTCTTGGAAGGTATCGCCAAGGCCGGCTACTACCCGATGCTTTACGCAGGCTTTGAGGAGATGAATAATTACATCTCTGCTGAGGTCTGGAACAAGTACGATATCTGGTTTCCGCATTGGGCTTCTGCCTGCGGATACAAAGGAAAGAACCTGTGTATGTGGCAGTACGGCGGTGAGACAAACAAGCTCGAAAGCAACTCGATTCCGGGCGTCGGCGTCATAGATAAAAACATCTGCTACAAGGATTATCCTGCCATAATCAAGCAGGGCGGTTATAACGGCTGGGCGAAAACAGGCTCGACCGCAACGACTACCGCAAAAGCGACTGTAACAGAGGCACAGCTTAGACAGAACGTTGCGGACATCATTAACAGCTGGCTCGGCGCTAAGGAAGGAGACAGCGTTCACGCTGAGATTCTGCGAATCTATAACGCACAGAACCCGCTGCCGGTCGGCTACAAAATGCAGGTACACGACGCTTGGTGTGCCGCAACTGTATCTGCAGCATGGCTCAAAGCAGGTATCGCTCAGTACACAGGTACCGAATGCGGCTGCGGTCGTTTCCGCGATGACGCGATCAAGCGCGGTATCTGGGTTGAGGACGACGCTTACAAGCCCAAAATCGGTGACGCGGTCATCTATTACTGGTCTGACAACGGCGTCGGTGACTGCAAGACAGGTGCAGATCATATTGGTCTTGTGACAGCGGTAAGCGGCAACACCTTTACCGTCACCGAAGGAAACACAGGTAACGGTATTGTAGGCAAACGAACCATGCAGGTCAACGGCAGATACATCAGAGGGTTCATTGCTCCGAACTACGCGGAGATCGCCAAAAAGGTCAGCGGTGTTGTAACTGTCACCAAGCCATCGACTACTACGACTCCCACTGCCACCTCAATCCCCGATATCTTCTACCGGGTTCGTGTCGCCGGACACTGGCAGGCACAGGTGAAGAACGGAGCCACAGCCGGTATTCGCGGAAAGGCAATCACCGACATCGCAATCAAGGCGGCAAAGGGCAGCGTCAAATACCGTGTACACATCAAGGGCGGTAGGTGGCTCCCGTTCGTCACGGACTACGATGTTAACGATGCGAAAAACGGTTATGCCGGAATGGGCTATTCCATTGACCTCGTAGAGGTGTATTACTTCACCCCAGCTGATGTTGTAAAAGGTGTCGGCTATCTTCGTGCCAAGTACCGCGTTTCTCCCACAAACGGTTCGTTCTACGCTTATCAATATGATAACGAAACAAAGAACGGGCAAGACGGCTATGCGGGATACACCGGCAAAGCAATTAACCAGTTTCAGCTTACTCTCTCAAAATAGACTAATCACTGTATTTATGCCTCATCACCTCTTTCGGTGGTGGGGCTTCTTTTTATTTTACCTCAGTTTTTCCTGAAAGACCATAAACTGAGAGTCAGAAACTTAACTGTGAGTTTAAGTTTGCAAGGATGAAGGAAAAAGGATAGCGCCCAAACTATGTACTTTTGGAGCACTTTCCAAATCTGTTTATTCTACGTCCTCATGTGTTAGCTTACCGGTTTTCTTATAGCGCAGCCCTTCTTCCGAGCCATAGATTTCTTCGCCAATTAAATATTCGCTGTGATAGAAATCCGTGGGTGTCATTTCAAGGGCTTCTATAACACGGCAAGCTATCTCAAATGATGCTCGCCTGATTTTCCTTTTGCCGCTTTCAAACTGCTGATAGCTTTGAAGCGGGATTTGGGCTCTGTCGGCAACAGCCTGCTGTGTCAAGCCCAGAATAACACGGCGTTCACGCAAAGCGTTTTCCGGTTTTATATTTACCATACGAAAACCATCTAAATTAATATTTTCCATTACATTTACCTCAATCAGATATACAGTCAGTTGCCTGTAATGTTATTATACAGGCAGTTGACTGTACTGTCAACAATTATTTATTCGTATCTGTATTTTTTTGAAAAACACTCGCCAAACCACACCCTAAATGTCCGTATAGTGAAAGGATGTGGTATCGTGACCGAGTCAGAAAAAGAAGAATACACAGCGGGCATTATTCGATTCAAAAGTTCTCAGCAAGTTGCTAAGGAGTGGCTTCGAGTAGGGTTGGTATCAAAATCGGAGTACAAAAGGATGAATACAATTCTTGCCAAAAAATACGGCATATCTTTGGATAGTTTTTTCTGCAAATAGGCGTGGATAATATTGTCTTTTAGAGTTAATATCTTGGTAATATTGATGCTTAGATAATTAAAACAAATGAAAAGGAGTTTTGCATTATGATGACAAAAACTGAGAAAATGAAGGTTAGGGCATGGCGAATCAAAGGCGAGTCGTATAGCGAAATTGCTGAAAAGCTGAATGTGACTTTTGGTTCCGTCAGAAGCTATTGCTACAGAAACGGTATGAGTGACGCCGAAATGAAGAATTATTCTTCCTGTATTATTTGCGGTAAGCCGGTTGAGTGGAGCGGAAAAGGCTTAAGAAGGATGTATTGTTCTCAAAAATGCCGGGGCATTTACCGACGCGCCACGGATACCTGCTCCAAAACCACATACCGTCACGTGTGCCAAAACTGCGGAAAAGAATTTGAAACATTGAGTAATAAAAAGCAGCGTTTCTGTTCACGGGCTTGCTTTTACAATTCTCGCAGAGGAGTAGTCGCATGATTGGCTATGTTAAGCGTATTATTGCTTACAAAACGTCGCTTCACATCGTAAAGGATTGGCGAGTAATGCGCCTTATCAGCAAACCGGAATACCGAAAATTAAGCACAGTGCTCGCCAAAAAGTACGCGATATCTTTGTGTAGTATTTTCCGCGATTTGAGTGGATAAATCAGGTGTTTAGAGGTAATATACCTATGATGAAGGAGGTGATTTTATGGCGAAAATCGAAGTAATCCCTCAGACTGTAAAACGCAAACAGGCTTTGCGAGTGGCGGCGTATGCACGGGTTTCCGAAGCCAAGGAAGAGTCCATTTTGTCGCTCTCGGCACAGGTGGATTATTACACAAAGCTTATCAATGCAAACTCCAAGTGGACTATGGCGGGAATCTATGTTGATGAAGCGCTGACCGGGACTAAGGAAACAAGACCGAATTTTATGCGGCTGATGACCGACTGCCGCGCCGGAAAGATCGATTGTGTTATTACCAAAACAGTTTCGCGTTTTGCTCGGAACACGGTCACGCTGCTTTCCGCGTGTCGTGAGCTGAAGGAACTCGGAATCGATGTTTACTTTGAAGCGCAACATATCCACTCGAACAGCGGTGAGGGAGAGCTGATGCTTTCACTGATGGCTTCATTAGCGCAGGAAGAAGCTCGTTCCGACAGCGAAAACATGAAATGGGCTGTGAAAAAATCATTTGAACAGGGAAAGCCGTGGAACGCCATTATTTACGGCTACAAATTGCTCGAGGGTACCTTTACGGTAGTTCCCGATGAGGCTGAGGTCGTCAGGAGGATTTTCGGTTACTATCTTGACGGGCTTGGTTCTTGTAAGATAGCTCAGATTTTGAACTCCGAGCGTGTACCGACGCTTCACAATTCGGCTTGGCGGGATAACACTATCATTAGTATGCTGACCAACAGAACCTATACGGGCGATCTGCTTTTGCAAAAGACTTACAGCGAGAACTATATTTCAAAAAGGAAAATGATGAACAACGGCGAACTGCCGATGTACATAGTGGAAGAAGCCCACGAGCCTATTGTTGACAGGGCGACCTTTAATGCTGTCCAACGCGAGTTAGCGCAGCGTTCCGAAAAGTTCAAAGGAAAAACCAACCGGCGCACCGATTATACTTTTTCAGGAAAAATCGTATGTGATTACTGCGGAGACAGATTCTCACGCAGAACGTTCCGAAATAAAGTAACGTGGATTTGCACTACTTATAAGCGCAAAGGAAAATCGGTATGTCCCTGCTCAAAACAGATTCCCGATGAAGTTCTGACATCCGTTACCGCTGAAGCGTTGGGGAACGACTGTTTTGATGAGGCGGAGTTTACCGCCCGAATTGACCACATTTCAGCCTGCCCGGAGAATCGCCTTGTTTTTCATTTTAAAGACGGGACGTCGGCGAAAAGAACTTGGCAGGAGCGTTCCCGTTCGGAGAGCTGGACTGAGGAAATGAAAGAGCAGGCACGATTAGCGGCACTAAGGAGGTACACATAATGCCAAAGATAACAAAAATTGAAGCAACGATCGATTTGCGAACACACGCGCCAATCCAAAAGGTGAAAAAACGACGAACAGCGGGTTATGCACGAGTCAGCACGGGTAACGACGAGCAAGCCACGAGCTATGAAGCGCAGATGGAATATTACACGAAATACATTCAGTCAAATCCCGGCTGGGAGTTTGTCGGTATGTACACTGACGAAGGTATCAGCGGAACAAGCACCAAGCAGCGCAGCGGGTTCCGAGATATGATAAAGGACGCGCTTGACGGAAAGATTGACCTTATCTTAGCAAAATCCATCAGTAGGTTTGCACGAAACACCGTTGACAGTCTTGTGAATATCCGAAATCTGAAAGACCACGGCGTAGAGGTTTATTTCGAGAAAGAAAACATCTGGACGTTTGATGAGAAGGGCGAGGTGATGCTCACCATCATGTCGTCCCTCGCGCAGGAAGAATCGCGCTCCATCTCCGAGAACGTAACTTGGGGAAAGCGACGCAGTTTCGAGGAAGGTAAATATTCGGTTCCCTTTAAACGGTTTCTCGGCTATGAGCGCGGTTCCAACGGTGAACTTGTTATCAACAAGGAACAAGCGGCGATTGTCAGAAACATATACCGCTGGTTCGTCGAGGGCAGGACGGTCAATCAAATCTGTCAGGAATTGATGCGCCAAGGTATAAAAACGCCCGGCGGTAAAGAAAAATGGCAGAGTTCAACCGTTTTCAGTATCCTTACCAACGAAAAATATAAGGGCGCCGCCATGCTTCAAAAATCATATACAGTCGATTTTTTGAGCAAAAAGAAAAAGGCAAATAACGGGGAGCTTCCAAAATACTATATAGAGGACGCTCATCCCGCTATTATACCTCCTGCCGATTGGGAGATCGTTCAGGATGAACTCGCCGCTCGTAAACGGTTCGGAACGGGTATCAGCGCTCAGTCGTTTCTTTCCTGTAAGCTGATGTGTGAGGATTGCGGCGGGTATTACGGCTCCAAGGTCTGGCACTCGACGAGTTCTTACAGAAAAATCATATATAGATGTAATAGGAAATACGATAACGACGTTCGCTGCAAGACGCCTGTTCTGACCGAGGAAGAGGTGAAGGAGCTATTCATAATGGCATACAACGAGTACATGGGTGACCGGGAACGCATTATTTCCGATGCGGTGCTGTTGTGTGAGGAATTATCCGACACCTCCAAAATCGAAGCGAAACTTGAAGTTCGCAAAAAGGAGTTGGGCGAATCAGCCGATTTGTACAGGCTCCTCATTACCAACGAGTCTTCAACGTCGGATGGGGATGATTTTCAGAGTAAAGAAAAGAAAATCTATCAAGAATATTCAAAGCTCAGTGATGAGGTTTCCGATCTCAGCGACAGGCTTGCCGAAATCAACTCCCGGCGTTATAAGCTTGAGTCCTATATCGAATCGATGAGAACCAGACCGAATCTTCTTGAGGAATGGGATGCGGGGCTGTGGGTGACGATGATTGACCACTGCGTAGTTCACCGCGACAAAACCGTTACCTTTGTATTCAGGGACGGAAAAGAAATAACCGAATAAACAAACAAGACCCCTTGACCGCTACGGTTGAGGGGTTTTCTCGTGCAAGTGATGATTTGTAAAAGTGAACAGATTTGAGAAAAACTCAAAAAAGCGAACAAAATGCGAACAGCAGGAGGCTCTTGAAAAACCGAAAGTGAACACTTTTACAACCGTGAAGTTCATTATCCGATTTTCAAGCATATCTTTCGGATACCCGACAGCAAGGCAAGAGTGCGAAAAACCGCATAGATAAAAGAAAAACCATACCACGGACAACGTATCCTTGGTATGGTCTATTTGTGGAGCGGATGATGGGAATCGAACCCACACGATCAGCTTGGAAGGCTGAAGTTCTACCACTAAACTACATCCGCTTATTTCAACTCT
>JBGUWM010000050.1:0-2433 GCA_045221175.1 Acutalibacteraceae bacterium
GGCGGTGTTTTGGTTAAAAATCGCCCCGAAACCATACACAAAATCGGGAGGATACCATTGTGCCGAGAATGAGCCAAAAGAGGAAACAGGAACTTTCCTTTTTCCTGAATGACCGGGGGCGTGTCAGCTACAACGATCTGTGCCGGAAGTGCCAGCATGAATGCAGGCAGAGCTTTCGGGCGGTTGTGGTTGACTGCCCTCGTTATTTATCCAAACGAGCGAAGAAAAAGGAGAACCCAACCAAATGAATTTTGAATTTATGACGATAGACACACCGCTGCCGCCATGTATGCCCTTTCCCAGAGCGTTGCTGGGATTCCCGGTCAGCAGCACTGCTAAGGTCATGTACTGCCGGATGCTGGATGCCATGCTTTCAGATGGACAAGAGGACGAGAACGGCATCCTGTTTGTCTGTTTCCCTGTGACTGCAATCGCTGCTGCTCTGTCCAGAAGTTCCATGACGGTGAAGCGTTCTTTGAACGAGCTGGAAACCGCAGGACTTATCATGCGGGTGCGCCGAAGCATTGGAGAGCCGAACAGGATTTATGTGCTGACTCCGAGAGAGGACGAAGATGTTTCCTCCTGAGTTCGCTTGAAAGCTCTCAACGCTGTTGAGAGAAAATCGAATGTGACCGCCAAGGTCAGATGAGAAGCCGCTGTCAGTTTTTGCGTGAATGCAAAATCCGGCAGCGGCTTTTTTTCGGAAGTCCCTTGGGGGGTTGCGAAAAAGCCGAAGAAGCTGAAAGGAGCCATAGAGGAAAGGGCGAGGTTCAGCTTCTTCGGGCAGGAGTACAGAGGGCGCAGCCCCTTTGTGCATGGGTACAGGGTCGCACAAAGTCCAGGGGACCTTGGTATTGCGTGGACCGAAGCGGAGCGTAGATGCAATATCCCTGTGCAGGTCAAGGGCGGCAGCCTTGCCCAGTTAAGTGGCGTTGCGCCGCTTAGTACTGGGTATTACTTGGCGCAGAAATGCAGCAAGGAAGCAGCTTCGCTGCCCCTCCCCCTGCGGGGAAAATCTTTAAGAAACGGAGGAACCAAGTTTGAAACTGACAAAACACAACGGTCGTGCCGGAAAGAATGGCGTTTACAATCCCAAGCACAATGACCGTAATTTCGATGTGAGCAACAGCGAACACATTGACGAGCAGCGAGCCGAACACAACATCTACTGGGACTGCTACAACGGTTATCGGCAGCTGGCAGAAAAGAACAGTGACGAGATTGAGCTGGCTTCAACCTTTGAAGAAGTCGAGCAGATTTATTATCACACCCATTATTCCGATTACACGGATGGACAGAATGCCCGTAATGAAAAGAACCGACACACGGAGCGCAACCGCACTACAGATGAAATCCTGAAAAATAAAAAGACCTGCCCGGAGGAAAGTTTGCTCCAAATCGGAAAGATGGAGGAACACGCTTCTGCGGAAACCCTCTTTCTGGTGGCTACGGAATTTTTTGCGGAGCTGGAAAGACGCTTCGGTTCCCATGTGCACATTTTGGACTGGGCATTGCACATTGATGAAAGCACGCCTCACATCCATGAACGCCATGTCTTTGACTGTGAAAATCAGTACGGGGAGCTTTGTCCCCAGCAGGAGAAAGCTTTGGAAGCCCTTGGCTTTGAACTGCCGGAGCCGGACAAGAAGCTGGGTCGCCACAACAACAGAAAAATGGTCTATGATGCCGCCTGCCGGGCTTTGCTGTTCGATATTTGCAGGAAGCACGGATTGCAGCTGGAGGAGGAGCCGGAGTACGGCGGTCGCAAGTATCTGGAAAAGCAGGACTTCATTCTTGCCAAGCAGAAGGAGCAGCTGGTGGCTCAGTCTCAGACGATTCAGGAGCAGGAAGCCGTCATTCAGGAAAAGGAAGAAAAGCTGGACGAGCTGACCTTGAAGCTGGATGATGTGGAAGCTCTGATTGATGATGTTTCCGAGATTGCCTATGATAAGGCGGTGGAGGTTGTGACCGATACCGTCAGGGTGGAAACACACAAGCAGGACATTCAGCTGGTGGAGGAAACAAAGTCCTGGCTGCTGTCCCCAGAGCGCAAGGCTCCCAAAAAGGAGCGGGAGTACGCTGCCGCCCGACTGGACAATGTGGTTTCCAAAATCACCAAAGCCATGCAGACAGCTCTTAGTGTAATGAAGGCTGCGCTGACGAAGCCGGAGGTCAGGAAAGCAAATACCCAGCAAATTAAAGAAAAAGCCAGAACGTCCATTTATGAAATGCTGAACCGCAACAAGGCGATTGTGGCGGCTGAGGATGCCGCACGGAAAAAGGAAACTCACAAAAAACAGAATATGGAACGCTAACAGGCACTTGCCATTTTCGTATTGAGAATGTCAGGTGCCTTTCCTATTTTCAGGAGGAAATGATTTGAATGTATTTGAAACAGTCAAGCAGTCTGTGACCACCCGGCAGGCTGCGGAA
>JBGUWM010000051.1:0-13073 GCA_045221175.1 Acutalibacteraceae bacterium
TACTGATTCTGCTGACCGTAGCCGTCATCGTACTGCTCGGCATACTGATTCTGCTGACCGTAGCCGTCATCGTACTGCTCGGTATACTGATTCTGCTGACCGTAGCCGTCATCGTACTGCTCGGCATACTGATTCTGCTGACCGTAGCCGTCATCGTACTGTTCGGCATACTGATTCTGCTGACCGTAGCCGTCGTCGTACGGTTCGGCATACTGATTCTGCTGACCGTAGCCGTCGTCGTACTCTTCGTTATATTGATTTTGCTGATCATAGCCGTTATGATACTGATCCGGATAATCGTTATGATACTGTTGTCTGCGATGATAGTTGTTTTGTTCGGTTTGTTGAAAACCACGGGGAGGAGCAGGTGCTCTGAATTCACGGGAACCGCACTGAACACAGGACATTGCCTGATCCGGCAGAGAAGCACCGCAGGAAGCGCAAATTTTCATATCATATTCACCTCTGACATTGTTATTCAGAATAAAAAAATATCAATAAATCTTTTTTTATTATAGTATATTCCGACTCACATTGTCAATATTAACAGTGCATAAAAAAACAAGACCCCTTTTTACGGAGTCTTGTTGATGAAAATAGGAAGGTACTGCGGCTCAGAGGTGGCGATTTAGTAGCTCCACAGCTCGTTGTAGCCGGTTATAAAGGCGTCGCCGAAACAGATTTCATGGAAACCGTCAAAATCGCTTTTATAATCATCTATTGCTTTTTTGATAACATCTTTTGTCAGCACACGGAAGGGAACGTCGATCTTTTCCGGAAGGGCTGCGCCGCCGGATAATCTGAGAGCATAATCCAACATGGTATATGCCGTCCACTCGTAGCTCTGGGCTACCAGCATTTCAATACTGCCGCTTTGTGCGAAGTCCATGTCTTCGGAAGAACCGCCGGTTGCCACAATCTTCACGTCCGTACCTGCCTGAACGGTGGCGGAAATAGCGTCGTTGATAGCGCCGTCGTCCAGAACGAAGATATAGTTGATTTTGTGATCGACGTCAAGTGCGCTTTTGATCTTATTGGCGAGTCCGTTGCCCAGTTCAATGGAAGTACCGCTGACGATGGTGCAGTTTCCTTCACCGGCGGAAACATACTTTTCAAATTCCGCTTTGAATCCCCGGAACAGTGTGGGTGCCAGTGCAGAATCGGTACAGTTGACAATCAGTGCGTTAAGCTTGCCCTGTGTTTTGACAATGCCCCAGTCTGCCATCAGCGCTCCGGCATTTTCGTAGGGAATCGGCACGGTATAGTCAACGTAGCTGTCTTTCTGACCGGTACCCATAGAACCGGCAGAAATAACCTCAATACCGTTTGCCTGAGCATTTTCGATATAAGAAGAAATGGTATCCTTGCGGATATCACCGGACAGGAAAACCATGGAATTCTTTTTCTTGACAGCTTCGGAAAGTCCGTCGTTCAGTTTGGACACAGTACCGTCTGTTTCAGGCGTATCAATGGATTTGACGCCCATGCGGTCTGCCGCCCTGACAAAGTTGCGGTTAAGCTGTGCATGATAGGAATTGCCTGAGTTTTCTGCAATAACGGCAACAGTCAGATCTTTTGCACAGTCTCTGCCTACGATTTTTTCAGCGGAAGAAGTAAAGGTGGGTACAGCCTGTGCGTCGGTGAGCTTTTTGTTCAGCTCATCAATCTGAGCCTGTGTGATCTTCGGCTTGTCGGTGTCTACGCTGACTTCCATCGGATCAACAGAAGCTGCGGCGCTTTTTTTCTCGGAGCTCTGAGCAGAGGCGCTGCTTGAATTTTTGGCGGAGGGCTCTTCTTTTTTATCTCCGCAGGCAGACATAGAGGTGACAGAAACAGCAAGTGCTACCGTTAAAAGTGCTGAAATTATCTTTTTCATTATTATCAACCAGCTTTTTGTTATCATTTGTTGTTAAATGTCTTTTGACATACACAGGTTTATTATACTTCCATCGTTTGCGGGTGTCAATAACCAAATCCGTCAAGTGACTGAAAAAGTGGTATAGAATCGGCTGATTAGTCATCTCATCGGCAAATCAGCCATCAGCAGACCGTAACAAAGCGGCAGCAGCCATTCACGAAAGGAAGAATGAGAAATATGGCGATCCGAACAGACCTTGCTGTGGAAGCGGCATTATCAGAGGGGAAAAATACCGGAGGAGTCCGGGTGCAGGAAACAGACTATCAGGGAATGAAGCTGACAAGAGTAGAGATCCTGACAGAAGAGGCTGCCGGACGTATGGGCAAACCGGTAGGGCAATATGTAACAGCAGAGAACCTTCGTCTGACGGAGGATTTCCGTGACGTAAGGGAGCATATAGAAGCGCTGGCGAAGGAAATACGGGAAATGCTGCCGGAAAGCGGAACGGTGTTGGTGATAGGACTGGGAAACAGTGCCATTACAGCAGATGCGCTGGGACCAAAGAGTATAGCTCATGTGCTGGCAACCCGACATATCCGGGGAGAACTGGCAAAGAGTACCGGTCTTGACAAGCTGAGAAGTGTCGCAGCGGTGACCACAGGCGTGTTGGGGCAGACCGGGCTTGAAAGCTCCGAGATAGCAGCAGGTCTGATCGGTTTGTTAAAACCCGGTGCGGTGATTGCGATTGACGCTCTTGCCGCCAGAAACCTGCACCGGCTTGGCAATACGGTTCAGATCGGCAGTACGGGCATTGCGCCGGGGTCCGGTGTAGGCAATTATCGGGCAAGTCTTGATGAAAAGACGCTGGGGGTTCCGGTGATCGGTATCGGTGTTCCGACGGTGGTTGACGCTGCTACGCTGACCTATGATCTGCTCAGCGGCATTGGCAGCAGCATATCACCGGAAGAAGCGGAAAGCCTGCTCAGCTCGGAGCACATGACAGTTACCCCGGGGGATATCGACGTGCTGACAGACAGAGCCGCCAAGCTGGTCGGAATGGCGGTTAACTGTGCGCTGCAGCAGAATTTTGATTTTGACACCTTGGCGGCTCTGGTATCATAATCACAGCGATTTTTTCATAGAATACTATCAAAGCGTAAAAGCACTGATGAAAGCTGATCGGAAAAGAACAGATAAATGACAAGAAACGTCATTTGAATCATTAACCGGTTAGCAGATATCTGAAAAATGGACAGGGCATTCAGCCGAGCAAAAGACCAAAAGAACAGGAGTGCAGGAGTGCCGAGCGAAAAGCAGCTTTGCCAAGTGATGGCAGGTAAAGGAAGCGTGCCTGACAGGGCGGCTCATAGCGTCAATAAGCCAAAAGCGCCGATGGGATAATAACTTTTCAGAACGACAGCAGGCAAAGGGAGTTGTGCCATGAAAAACAGGAAATACCGACTGAAACAATGGCTGATCAGAATGACGGCAGCAATGCTGTCGGGGGTAGGACTGATTTGTATTTTCGTCAGAATATCAGGCGAAGAATTGCGACCTGTGTTGGAAATGGCGGCCGCCGAAATGACGATGCCAACGGGCAGCGCTGTCTATGCCGGCTATGAAAGAGCCGAAAAAGAGAGCAGCCCGGTTTTGTCTTCAGCCGTTCAGAGTACAGAGGAGCAAAAGAACAGCAAGAGCAGCACAAGCAAAAAGACGGAAGACGCCTCGCATCAGCCGTCAGAGTCTGTAAGCAGTCCGGCGGCAAAGACCGATGACGCAACATTTCAGGCACATACGCCCACTGCTGAGGAGCTGAAGGCTTATGATCGGGAGCATGAGGGAGAGGAGCAGTATCCCGTCCATGAATTTTCGGTAACGGAGGGCAATTGCAGCTATGGGCAGGTGCAGGTGAAGAACACGGCGTCAACTGACATTGATATTCAGCAGGAACTAAAGGCAGAGCTGGGCTTTGCCATAGAAAAGACAGATGAACCGCAGGTTCTGATCTATCATACCCATACGTCTGAAAGCTACCTGACGTACGATACGGGCTATTTTTATGAAAGCTTTTTTCCCCGGTCAACGGAGCAGTCGGAAAACGTCTGCGCCGTGGGGAAGGAAATTGCCCGTCAACTGAATGCGGCGGGAATCAGAACGATTCATGATACAACGCTGCATGACTATCCCAGCTACAGCGGCGCCTATGACAGAAGTCTGGAAACCATTGAGGAGTATCTGAAAAAATACCCGTCCATCAAGGTTGTGCTGGACATACACCGTGACGGCATCGGTACAGATACGGAAAAATATAAGCCTGTTTTTACGGCGGAAGGCAGGCAGGGTGCACAGATGATGATTCTGGCAGGATACAATTATGACGGCTGTGAGGAATTTGAAGATTGGGAGTATAATCTGCGGTTTGCCCTTCGCATTCAGGAAAAAGCCGCCGCTATGTATCCGGGCATGGCAAGACCGGTCAACTTTTCGGATTTTATGTATAATATGAATGTCAATACGGGGTCTTTGCTGATTGAAATAGGCGGAGAGTCCAATACACTGGAGGAAGCAAGATACACAGGGTATCTGTTGGGAAAAGTGCTGTGTCAGGTGCTGAAACCGGAGAATTTTCCTTCAAAGCAATAGTACATTCGTTCATCGGCAGAAGTCAAGCCGGCGCCTGACCATTGATACCGTGCGGCGGAATGTTATTTTTGCTGTCAGCAGAAAGTTGAGCCGGCAATCACGATGCTTGTCACGAGCAAAGGGTCGGCGGTCTGGGGATATCCTGATAACATTCCGTTGCCGAGTGAGCCGACGGAACATGACGGAACATATCATCAACAGCGGTTGTGCGTGTCCTTAGGGGACGCCGTGAGTAGTGACAAGAGAAAACGCCGGAACAGAAAAGCCGGGTGAGGTATTATTCCGGATCATGAAAAAGCTGACAGTTGTATAAACGGTCGGCTTTTTCCGTGTGAAACCGGAGCGTTCGGGCAGATGCGGTCGGTAGGTTCTCTGTCAATATCTTTGTGAATAAAATAAAATTATAAAAAATAACAAACAAGACTTTTTTTGGTGACGGAAATATGTTATAATATATAAGATATGCAATTATCCCGCAAATTTTTCGCATCAATATCGCAGCAGCCTTTCAGAATATTGCAATAACCTTACAACAACGAATGTTATCGTTTATGGAAATCAGTACAACAACGAATGTTATCGTTTATGGAAATCAGTAAACAGATGAAGAACAAAACAGGCGGTGGTCAGATGAAAAATATAAAATGCTTGATCTTATCAGCGGCGCTGACGCTGGGCTTTACGGCAGGAATATGGCTGAATGCTCACGCAGAGGGAGAAAGTGATGAGAATGAGATTTCGGCTGTGCAGGACAGCCCGGATATTATGATGTCTTCAGATATCGGTCAGGAAAGTTCGTTCGGCAATGAAAGTCAGCTCTCCGGCGACAGTAAGCCGGAAATCTCTGACGATGCGGAAAGCAGCACAGAGAGCTCTGTAGAAACCAGTGATAACAGCGATGACAGCGATAACGAAAGCAGTACTGAAAGCTTTCCCCGGAGCAGTGTTGTCAGTGATGAAGAAAGCTCCCGTACAGTGACAGACAGCAGTGCGCCTGATGAACAGAGCAGCTCGTTTCAGGAGAGCAGCAGCGAGGTGACGGAGCCGGACCCGTCGGAGGACAGCAGTGTGCCGACAGAATCGTCCGTAACAGTTTCCGAACCGGCAAGCCGTCCGGAGAGTGCGGGTGAGCTGAAGCATAATCCGCTGTTGTTTTTGTCGGGAATCCGCACGGTCATTCCGGCAGACCGCAGCAGTGCGCCGCCGGGACTTGTCAGCGATGAAGAAGCAAGTGCGCCGGAGTTTTCGACAGTGGATCTGCCCTATCCGCAGATCAGTCAGACAGAGCTTCTGCCCGTTACGGAATCCGCACCCGATACGGTGCCGGTGCTGCAGCCGGCAGAGCGCAGGAGCAGTATGCTGTTAATCGGCATTATTATCTTTTCCGTCTGCGGAATGGCCATTACCCTGTCTGTCATTCTGATACTGCGTTCAAGAGGAGAATTTACACCGTCATTTTTGAAATTTGATAAAAAGAAAAGGAAACACTAATTGTCTGACAGCGGAGGCTGTTGAGAAAAGAAAGGAAGAAAAAGCTCATGGATCACGCAAAGCAACTGTCCGAGGAATTCAAAATCAAGGAGGAGTATGCCGGCAATATCATCTCGCTGCTGGACGAAGGAAATACCATACCTTTTATAGCCCGTTACCGTAAAGAAATGCACGGTACGCTGGACGATCAGACGATCCGTGCGATCAGCGAGCGGCTGGATTATCTGCGGAATCTGGATAAAAGGCGGCAGGAGGTTTATGACTTGATTGACGGCATGGAACAGATGACGCCGGAAATCAGCGAAGCGCTGCAGGACGCTAAAATGCTGACGGAGATTGAAGATATTTACCGTCCCTTCAAGCCGAAGCGCAAGACCAGAGCGTCTGTTGCAAAAGAAAAGGGACTGCAGGGTCTGGCTGATCTGATCATGGCGCAGGAAAACACCGATCCTGAAGAAGCGGCGGCAGATTATATCAATGAAGAAAAGGGAGTCAATTCGGCAGATGAGGCAATAGCCGGAGCGCTGGATATTATTGCGGAGACCGTATCGGATAATGCCGAGATACGCAAACGGCTCAGGAATATTATCCGCCTGAATGCAAACCTGCGTTCCAAAGCTTCCGACCCTGAAAAAGACAGCGTATATTCTTTGTATTATGACTACAGTGAAGCGGTAAAAAGCATAGCGGGACACCGTGTGCTGGCAGTAGACCGTGGAGAACGGGAAGGCTTTTTGAAGGTCAGCATTGACATCGACCCGCAGAAATGCCTGACGATTATTTATCGTTTGTTAATCAAGGCGCAGAACCGTTGTGCCGAGCTTGTTAAGTCTGCCTGCGACGACGCATACAGCAGACTGATCTTTCCGTCTGTAGAGCGTGAGATTCGAGCCGAGCTGACGGATGCGGCAGACGAGCAGTCTATCAAGCTGTTTGCCACCAATCTGCGGCAGCTTTTGCTGCAGCCGCCTGTAAAGGGGTACACTGCCATCGGACTGGATCCGGGGTATCGTACCGGCTGCAAGCTGGCGGTTGTGGATCCAACCGGCAGAGTGTTGGATACCGCAGTGATCTATCCCACTCACGGCGAAGCGCAGGTGAAGAAATCCAGACAGACGCTGAAGGGCATGATTCAGAAGTATCATGCCGGAATTATCGCCATCGGCAACGGTACGGCTTCAAAAGAAACAGAATTGTTTACGGCGGAATGTATCGGTGAACTGGAAGACAAGGTATCCTATATGGTAGTCAGTGAAGCAGGCGCTTCCGTATATTCTGCGTCGAAGCTGGCGGCGGCTGAGATGCCTGAGCTTGATCTGACGCTGAGAAGCGCAGTGTCAATTGCCAGACGGCTTCAGGATCCGCTGGCGGAACTGGTCAAAATCGAACCGAAGGCGATCGGTGTCGGACAGTATCAGCATGATATGCCCCAAAAGCGTCTGGGTGAAGCGCTGGACGGCGTGGTGGAGGACTGCGTCAACAGTGTGGGGGCGGATCTGAATACGGCGTCACCGGCGCTGCTTTCAAGGGTTTCGGGAGTGTCTGCGGCGGTTTCGAAGAATATTGTTACCTATCGTGAAGAAAACGGCGCTTTTCATTCCCGTGCAGAGCTGAAAAAGGTTCCGAAACTGGGTCCCAAGGCGTATGAACAGTGTGCGGGCTTTTTACGGGTGCCTGAGAGTAACAATCCTCTGGACAATACAGCGGTTCATCCGGAATCCTATGAGGCAGCCAAGGGGCTGCTGGAGCTGTGCGGCTACAGTGTGAATGACGTCCGGAACGGTGTGGAAGAGCTGGGTGCCAAAGCAGAGGCTTACGGACTGGAAAAGGCTGCCGAAAAAACCGGCGTCGGCGTACCGACCTTGCAGGATATCATCAAAGAGCTGGCGAAGCCCGGCAGAGATCCCCGTGACGAGCTGCCGCCGCCGCTGCTGAGAACCGACGTGCTTGACATGAAAGACCTGAAGCCGGGCATGGAGCTGAAGGGAACGGTCAGAAATGTTATCGACTTTGGCGCATTTGTGGATATCGGTGTTCATCAGGATGGTCTGGTTCACATTTCGCAGATCAGTAACCGCCGCATTCGTCATCCTTCCGATGTTCTGTCTGTCGGAGATATCGTAAAGGTGCGTGTTTTGTCAGTAGATGTTGAAAAAGGCAGAATTTCCCTGACGATGAAGGGATTGGAAAACGGCTGAGAAAAAATATAATCATAAAGGATGAGCTTGATGAAACGGTATCATATCGCCTTGTTTGATCTGGACGGTACCCTGAGTCAATCCGGAGAAGGAATTTTGTACTGCGTAAGAAAGATATTTGAAGAAACGGGACGTCCGCTGCCTGATGAAAAAACGCTGGGTACGTTTATCGGACCGCCGATGTATGACAGCCTGAGACGCTGCGGTTTTTCGCACGAAGAAGCCGAGGAAGGCGTTGTTATCTATAAAAGAAACTTTGTTGAAAAAGGTATTTATATGCAGCAGCTTTATGACGGGATTTTACCGCTGGTGCAAAAGCTGAAGAATGACGGAATGCGTCTTGCGGTAGCCACAACAAAGTATCTGCCCTTTGCAGAAGAGATCATCAGAATGCTGGGGCTGGCGCCGTATTTTGAAGTGATCGGCGGCGCCACGGCGGGGCCGGAACGCAGAACAAAGGCAAAGGTGATCTGTCATGTGCTGGAGCAGCTTCGGGTAAAGCCTGCTGACGGCGTTGTCATGATCGGCGACACACGCTACGATGCTGAAGGAGCGGTGCTGTCCGGTGTGGATTTTATCGGCTGTTTGTACGGCTATGGCAGTCCGGAAGAAATGCAGACCTTCTGTCCTGACGCCGTGTATGTACATACTCCGGCAGAGCTTCTCTCCGTTTTGCCGTAAGAAGCGGCTGCATTACATTTAACTCGGAGCAAAGCCCGATGTAAGCTCGCTTAACATCGGCTGCGACGAGGCAACTTCACCGCAGGAGCTTTAGCTCCTCGGGGTTTCAGTGGGGGATTAAAACCCCACTGAAAGTCCGAATGTCCCCCGCCGCCTAAGTGGCGGGGGACATCGGTGATTGGTTATATATAGTAATGGATAGAAGCTTATGTAAATTAAAAATGTCTGTATTTCACATAAATTAAAAAAATATAACTAAATTAAAAAAAATATAAAAAGCTCTCCCGTATGTTCAGACCGCAGGCAGGGCAAACTATTACTGCCCTTTGATGCAGCAGCGGTCATGCTGTTGCATCGGCTTGACAAAGGGGATGGAAAGGAGTGCTTTTTAATGGAAAACATCAACAGAAGCATTCACTGTTCGGTAGAACAGTGCGTGCATCATTGTATAGACTGCGATTACTGTTCTCTTGACAGAATTAATGTAGGCACACATGAGAACAACCCGTCTGAGGAACAATGTACGGATTGCCTTTCCTTTCGGAAGGGAAGCTGAGGGGGCTTTTTTGAGCAGAAATTGTTCCGTAACAAAGCCGGAACAGTGCCGGGGTTTGCCGTTCTTGCTCTGTCGGTTCCTTCGGTATCGGAAACCGATAGTGATACCGGCATAGTGTTTGTATCCCTTCTCTTGTGTGCCTTCTCTTTGACGGCATATCATTGACGGTCATTGTTTTGGCTCACTGTGTCGTGGCGGAAAAAGAGTACAGGCGAACTACACGGAAAGTTCCTTCGATAAACCAAAAGCAGGTGACACAACGGATTGTGTACACCTGCTTTTTGCTTGTCCTTGGCTTAGTATAACAAATGTCGCTTGTTCCAATCAAGCGAGCTTGTTGGAACTTAGCTCCTTGTTTAATAATTAATGAAAATTCGGGTTGATGAAGTGACCGAGCCAGTCTGCGAAGAAGACAACGGCGGCAATCAGTCCGATAAAGAGAATAATGGACAGCAGCTTTACCCAGAAACGCTTTTTCGGCGACATCTCTTCCTCAAAGCTTTGTCTTTCCTGCTGCAGCTTTTCTTCATCTTCCTCGTTCAGCTCAGAAGCCTCCTTTACGGCGCCGATGCCGACCAGCAGCTCCATGGTTTGTGTATAGTAGCTCAGGGGAACGGAAATCTGTGAATTTTCGGGAGGCGCAGTGTTGAGAATCTGAAGTCCGGTGTCATCACGACACTGTGTAACGGCAAAGGGAATATTCTGTTCGGTCAGCGCAGATTTGATGCGTTCCAGTTCAAAACCGTTTGCGGTGACAACATTGACGGGGGAATGATGATTGGGATCGCTGATCAGTGCTCGTGAACAGTCGCTGCAGTGGTCCTGCTGAGGGTCTGTATAGAGCTTCTTGCATTTTGTGCAGTATTTCATAACGGCACTCCTGTCTTTTGAGTTTTGTTTAATCATTATAAAACAGAGCAAATGGTTTGTCAATGCTGTACCTCCATACAGCACGGGAATCAATTTTGTCATGACAGGCGTTGCTCGCTTTGAGCAAGAGAGCTTGCCGGAGCATAGCTTCTTGTCTGACTGATTTCCGGTCAGTACAGAGCAGCATCTTCCGTTAGCTGTTCGGGCACTGCTGACAGACGGAGCGTTCGGTCAGGCTGTACGGGGTGTAATTTACAACAGCTTGAATTGTGAATGTAACATGGGATATTGTAATAAATTTGTAACCAATAAAAAGAGCTTTTTGAACAAGAAGGGCTGTAATAAAATGGTATAAATGCACAACAAAAAAATGTATTATTCTATTTAGGAAAAATAAAGCAAGAAATATTTCGTCAAAATAACTAAAATATGAACATAAAGTAAAATGATTGAAGAAAAAAGAAATATTTTCAGCTTGATTTTTTTGCGGTTTTATTTTATAATCTATAAAGATAAAGGTTCCTTAGGGAAGCTTTACGATATTTAATTTTAGGAGGAAGATTTATCATGCAGACAAAAAAGATTTTAGGAATCGCTCTTGTTGCTGCACTCGTTGGCTCAATGGCTGCTGTTTCTGTATCTGCTCGTGATGCAATGGACGACGGCGAAGCTGCTACATACGCTCAGAACCATACTTTTGGTATCGTAGGCGCTATGACAGGCTGGGGCAATGACGCTGCTGACATCCCCATGACAGATGAGAACGGCGACGGTATCTTCGTTGGTACTGTAGAACTGAAGGCAGGCACTTATGGGTTCAAGGTTCGTGCTGACAGCTCTTGGGAAGATAGCTGGGGTGAGTACGAGGCTGATTACGATCGTACATTCAACAGCCAGACAGACTGCAGCATCACCGCTGAGAAGGACGGCGATGTTCTGACAGTTCGTATCGACACTAACGGTGAAGACGGCAATGTTTGGCCTGTAACTTATGAGCTGAACGCTGAAGAAGAGCCCGCACCCGAGCCCACAATCTACGGTCTTGTTGGTTCAATGACAGGTTGGGCAGAAGGCGGCGACCTTCCCATGTATGACATGGGCAACGGTATCATCCAGGGCGAATTCACAGTTGATGCCGGTGAATACGAGTTCAAGATCCGTACAAACGGTTCTTGGGACGAGGATGATGAAAAGGGCTTTGGCAGCTGGGCATGCTACGAAGAAGAGTATGACAGAACAAAGAACAGCCAGACAAACTGCAAGATCAATGTTACTGAGACAACAAAGGTAACTGTTAAGCTTGATACATCAGGCGACGACATGATCACATGGCCTGTAAGCTACAAGCTGAACGACGGCGAGTGGGTTTACACAGGTAAGCCTGTAGAAGAATCTGAAGAGTCCCAGACTTCTGAAGAGTCTCAGACCTCTGAAGAATCTCAGACTTCTGAAGAATCTCAGACTTCTGAAGAGTCCAAGCCCGAGATCAAAGAGACAACTCGTGATATGTACATCTACTTTGATAACAGCAAAACAAAGTGGGAAGCAGTTTATGCTTACTGGTGGGATTCTGCATACGGCAGAACCTATGACTTCGAGGACAATGACTACGGTTATGTTCAGGAAGTTGACGAGAACGGTGAGCCCGCTAACCATCCTGTTGCATTCCCCGGCACAGTTATGACTCAGGTTCCCGGCACAGATGTATGGCAGGCAAGAATTCCTTACGGCGCTCAGAAGATCATCTTCGGCAGCGGTAAGTCTGACGATCAGATCGCAGCCGGCGAAATCGGCTATCAGACAGCTGACCTCGACTTCGATCCTGTTGCTAACGCTGGCCAGATCTACACAATTGATACTTCTGTAGAAGCTAAGGCAGGCAGAGGCATTGAGAAGACAAAGATGAAGTACAACGCTGGTGCATGGTCTGCATACACAGGCGAATTCATCGTTGAGAAGCTCGCTGACGATGTTTCTATCGTAGAGCCTTCCGAGACTTCTAAGGACGATACAACTTCTGGCACAGATTCCAAGACTTCTGATACAAGCAAGACTCCTGTAAATCCCGGCGAAACTGTAAAGACCGGCGACGCTACAATGCCTATCGCTGTTGCTACAGTTGCTGTTGCAGCTCTCGGCGTAGTATTCTTTGCTACAAGAAAAAAGGCTGAGTAAGAGTCATTCCTGTTGATCTTTCAGTCAAACGGAATACCTTTTATCAGGTAACAATGATTCCCGCAAGGATTTCCTTGCGGGAATTTTTGCGTTGTAAAGAAGATGAGTCTTTACAGCATTTTGTATGGTTCTGTGGCTTTCAGCCGCCGCTGCTTTGCCGCCTTACCGCCGCAGAGAGCTATTATTTCGTCTTTGCAGGAAAACAACAACATACAAATTATCATGGACAAAAAGGATAAAACAGACCCATAACAGCGGCAGATTAACAAGCTGTCGGCAGGAAACCATACCATAAAAAAGGTTTCGTGTGCTCAATCCTGCGGCATTGATTGCAGAACCTTATCGTTGTTTTAACTCGGAGCGAAGCCCGATGTAAGCTCGCTTAACATCGGCTGCATTGATCCAACCTCACCGCAGGAGCTTTAGCTCCTCGGGGTTTCAGTGGGGGATGATAACCCCCACTGAAAGTCCGAATGGCACCCGCCGCCTAAGAGGGGGCGGGTGCCCAGTGGACACCTCTGCGAAGCAGAAGCACCGGCGGAGTGCCTCCACTGTCGATTTCGTTTTTGAAGCATATTAAGCGACTATGTATAGATCGTTA
>JBGUWM010000052.1:0-7142 GCA_045221175.1 Acutalibacteraceae bacterium
ACGCTTGGTCTTTTACGTCGAGAACGAGGATTTTATCAATCTCTGTTTCGGTCAAGCCCTGTGATTCGTATATGCCGCGCAGCTTGTTGTAAGCGTTTTTCAGCGGCTGAGAGCCGTAGTAGCTGTCATTTTCGCCTGTCGCTAAATAGACGGGCGTTTTTGCTTTTGCCAGCACTTCCAAGTCGCCGTCCCACTGCGAGGATGTCATAAGGAAGGCTGTATACAGCTCCGGTCGCATACCCATGACGAGCGAGCCAGTTTCACCGCCGCCGGAGTAGCCGTGCAGATACACTTTGCTTTTGTCAATGTTATAATGACTGATAAAATATTCCGTCAAGGCAATCGCCTGTTCTGCCGAGGTTTCTCCCCAGTCGCTCAGTTGAGCAGACAGCACGATCATCTCGCTGTTGTATTTGATTGCTTCAACGCCGAAGTCCTCGACCATATTTGCGCCGACTCCCTGAAAATACAAGCCCTCATAGCTGGGAAGGGTAATGAACAGTGCATAGGGCTTGCTGCCGTCGTAGCTTTCGGGAATGTAACTGCTGTAGTGAATCTCTCCGTACTCTGCCGAATGATAAACATTGTCGTTGATAAAACCGCGTTGTGTTTCGGTGCCGGCGGTTATCTCAGCAGGTACGGAGGAAGTTATTCCAAGTTTAGTCCCTTTATCCACTCGGTGACGGATGCTTTTGCGCTGTCCGACCCCGCGTCGGAGCCTGCGAGCGCCAAGCCTTCCAAGACCTTAGCGTTCGGCTCACGTTCCTGAATGGTTTTGTATGTTCCGCCGTCACGGCTGCCTGCGTGTGTATTGAACGGAACAATCGTCTTACCTGATAAATCGTATTTGTCGAAGAAGGTTTCCAGCACCATCGGAATAGTGTACCACCAAATCGGATAGCCGATAAAGATGGTGTCGTAATCGGCAGGATTTACCTCTAACGCCTCAAATGCCGGGCGTTCGTCATTGTCAACCTCTGCCTTTGCTGCGTCTGCCAAGGCGTTGTATTCATGCGGATAATCCTTTGACGGGATAATCGGCGCAATATCTCCGCCGGCTTCATCGTGAATGATGTCCGCAATCCACTTCACCGAGGAAGTGCCGTTCACCATCGGCGTAGCGGTTGTAACCGCGTCAACGTCCTTTGTATTTGCCGCGCTGAAATAGAGAACCAAGACCTTACTGCCGGTATTTGCGGCTCTTGAAGCCGTATTGCTTTCAGCCTTTGTTTCCGCCGCTTTAGTCGCGGTTTCTCCCGAAGAAGATGAACCCGAGTTCTAATTGCCTCCGCAAGCCGCAAGCGAGAGCGCCATTACGGCAGCTAACAGTATGCTCAATATTTTTTTCATATAAAAACCTCCGTTTCTATTATCGGTAATTATATTATAAAATGAAATTCAACAAATGTAAAATACCGATTGCTTATAACCGATTGCTTATATAAATATAACTGTTAGTTATATAAGTAATCGTAAAAAGGCTATGGTAACGAACAACAATCTTTCCATAGCCTAAATAATTGCAGTGCGCCTCTAAGCTTTTTTAATTATATATCTATTTGAATTATGAATTTGTCAATCGCTCTTTTACAAACCCTTTTTGCCGTACTCGCATCGCTAAAACCATGATCGGTGGCAATATCCGTATAAGGTACTCAGCCAGAAAAGCCTGCGTGATCGCATATTTATCTATCTCCGCACACTTCCGAATGACAAGGACGGCTATGTAAAGATTCCATTCACGCAAACCGCCCTCGCCGAATACCTCGGTGTAAACCGCAGCGCCTTATCCCGTGAACTCGGAAGGATGCAAAATGAAGGCTTACTGGTTATTGACGGTAAGAGAATAAAAATAATAGATAATTTGGTTTAAACACAAGAACAGCCTGATGATTTCGATTGAAGTCATCAGGCTTACTTTATTTTTGATTTGTATTTTGATAAACTCTTTTCATCCTCAAATCGGGAACGATCCAAAGCGCGGACATTATCAGCAGTAAGATATACGAACAGAGACGAATTTGCGGAATAAATGAAACTCCGACAGCGGCGGATTCCAAAGCGAGAGTGACAATTTCCTTTTTGCTTTTTCTGACAGCGTTTTTAATCATCAAGCAGTCGTGTGAGGAGATAATCGAATGTTCCAAAACCACAAAAGACAGCGTTTCAAAAAGATTAAGGGCGGCGAAAACGGTAGTCGGCGCAGGAGCGAACAAAGTTCTCGCAACCCAGCCTGTCGATACGGGAAAAAGCGACAGAGAGAAAAGATAAAGGAGATTTGCCCATATAATTTTGCCGTTGACCGCCTGTGTAATTTGCAACAAATGGTGGTGATTAGCCCAGCGCATACCAATCAGCAAAAAACTGACGGCATAGCAGAAAAACAGCGGCAGCACTTTACCGAGTGCAGCCCAGTCATCACCCTCGGGTATATCTATCATCAAAACGATAATTGTGATAATAATAGCGATTACGCCGTCGCTAAACGCTTCTAATCTGCTTTTATTCATCGCTATCCTCCCATTTAACCGTTATCTCCTGTGTCCCCTTGATTTCGTCCTGACCTGAGCCGTCATGGAGCGTGTATGAAACCTTGATGATAATTTCTCCGTCCTTCTCGGTCAGAGAATAGCTCTGCGTATGGAGCAGAAAACCCGATTGAACCATCAAAGCGTTATATTTTACAATCGTGTCGGAATTCAAGTCAAAGAACATATCGCCCTCAAACGCTCCGGCACGGTGCAGGAGCATGGCGGTATCTGTGGCTTGGATCCCGTTTTTCGTGAGGTCGGTGCCTGTATAATCGCTGTAGGCAATGTTGTGAACGCCGTTTTCATAAGCGTACTCTCCGCTGTACTCGTTTAAGATTTCGTCGCCGTTAATGGTGCTTTTGATTTTGATAACGGCTTTTTCAACCTTCATTATCTCTCCACTCCTTTACCAAAGCCGTGATTTTGTCAGCAACCTCTTGATGCTTTTGCTGATAGGTGTGCCCTGTACCCTCAATAAAGATCAATTTATTATCTTCGGGGTGCTGCGTATGATTGTTGATGTTTTTGAGAAATCCCGACGGATCGCCGTAGGTAAAGGTGTCGAGCGTGCCAATCAGCAACGCGCCAGTGTGGGTTATGCTTGCAACCTGTGAAAAGTCGCCGTCAGCTTCAACGTGGACGTTGTTGAGCATATCGGTGCAAGCCCAATCATAGGCGGTATTAGCGATACACGCCACCCAGCCCATAAAATAGAACGGCAGCATTTTTTCACCGTCTCCGCTCACAACCTGATTGCGGATATATTGGCGTTCATAGTCCGTCACGCCGCTCATCATATGCTCTAAATTGGCAGGACTTAACAAGAGGAACTTTTTCACCCTTTTGTCGTGATGCCGGGACAAATAGTAAATTACTTTATTTGCCCCGAGCGAGTGACCTGCAAGGTAGATGTGCTTGTAGCCCTGACGTTCGGCAAAATCAAGATAAGCGTTTATATCGTCGTCGGTATAGGCAAACCGCTCGTTCCAACTGCCGATAGTGTCACTTTGTTTGGTTTTATAATTGTAGGTTTTAATCTGTCCGAAAGCGTCGTTTGTCTGTGCGTAGATGAAGTCAAAACCGTTATCATTCAGCGTATCGCCGATGTTGTAATAAAACGGATTGGAATAGAAATTGCCGTGAATTCCCGTTATCGCTATCAGCACGGTATCGGTCTGCTTTTTATGGAATAACACGCCGTCGAGCAGTACGCCGCGCTCGGTCGGAACTTGAATTTCTTAACGCATAATTACCTCCTGAATACGCACCTGTGACAGTCGGAAGAATAACAGCGGTTGCAGGAAATGCACTTTGAAACCGCGTTGTTTTCGTTATGTAATCTGTTCGGAAAATCAGGTTCACGGAGCAGAGGACGGGACAAGGATAACAGTTCAATATTTGTCTTGTTCAGCACTTCTTCCATTGTGTCCTTCGCTCTCAGACCGCCTACAAGAACAACAGGAACATCAACCTTGTCAGCAAGCTTTACGGCTAAATCGAGGAAATACGCTTCATTAACGTGCGCCTTGATTCCTGCAACCGACGTTCCGTTTCCGCTGACTTCGATTGAATCAATGCCGTTTTTCGCAAGTCTTTTGCAGATATACAGGCTCTCATCCTGTTCCAAGCCGCCGAAGGTGAAGTCGCTTGAATTAATTTTAATCGTGATGTGAAGCGACGGGCAGGCAGCGCGGATTCCGAATAATATTTCAATCAAAATCCGCATACGGTTGTCGGCGTTACCGCCGTAGATGTCCGTCCTGTGATTTACCCTCGGACTGATGAATCGGCTGAGAAAGAAGAAATGCGCCGCGTGAATCTGTACGCCGTCAAAGCCCGCTTTCTCGGCTCTCTTTGCGGCTTCTACAAATTGCTGAATAACCGTCTTGATCTCGTCAACCGTCATATAATCGGGCTCGATCTGCACACCTCTGCGGTAAAACGCGCCGAGCGCAAGCTAGGCGATAATTTTGCAATTCTCTTGGTGAACCAAATCTGTCAGCTTTTTATATTGCGGAATCGGACTGTCGTGTGACAGGCGCATCATTCCGTCAAAATAAAAGTCATTATCGGCAACGCTCGTAAACCCGCCGATAATCAAGCCGACGCCGCCCTTGGCAAGCTCTTCATAAATCTCATAACTGCGCTTGTCGATACTGCCGTCGACCGCGGCGATACCTTCCCAAGTTGCAGAACGGACAAGCCTGTTTTTTATTGTCAAATTGTTGAGCTTTACTTCTTCAAATAGCCTTTTCATAAAATCACCTTGACCTTTCGGATTTCTGTTGCTATACTTATCATAGAACTTAGGTAAGAAAATTACAAGTACGCAGAAAAAACTGCCTTACTTTGAAAGGACTGACTTTATGGCTGACAAAAAAGAAATTACCTATTCCATTGACGAAACAATGACCGACGTCACCGAGAAGAAATGCCCGATTCTTCACGCGCTGGAGATTATCGGACAAAAGTGGAAGCTGCCGATTCTATGGTATCTGCACGAAAAAGAAAACACCCGATACAACGAGCTGAAACGCCGCATACCGGGTATCACAAATATGATGCTGACAAAATCCCTGCGGGAATTAGAGGAGGATGGTTTAGTAAACCGCGTTCAGTACGACACCATACCGCCGAAGGTGGAGTATTCCCTGACAGAGGAAGGACTTGCGCTCCTGCCTACGCTCAACGAGCTGTATAAATGGGGCGAAGCGCATATGGAGAAAGAATAAATAAAAGCAGAAGTTCATAAAGCGTGAGGCTCTTAACGGAAAAATTAAAAATCGAATAGGAAAAAAACTAAACGCTACGATTGAAAATAAAATCGTAGCGTTTGTTTATGTTTTATGTTCTTTACTCTTTTTATCCTAAAGGTAACGTCACCTTGGTGAATTAATTCCTGTCGATAGAACTCAATCGCTTTACTGAATAGTTATTTTAATAAAAATGTACGATAGGCAGTATCTATCTTTTCACGCAGTTTTTCATAATCCGCTTTATCGCTTATGACTTCATAAAGCGGCTTTTCAGTTTCGTCAATACAGCAGCTGCAGTAATCGTTAAGATATGCGCCCTTAAAATATTCATTGACAAAGGGCAAAACATCCTCTCGGATATCATCGTCCCACAGCTTACCGTCACAATAGCGCATGAAGAATTCTGTTCCTGTCATCTGTCCGTTTCTGACCATGTCGCATTCTCCGGCATCCAGATTCTCACCCTCGAAGCCTCTGTCGATTATCCACCACAAAAACAAACCGATGTGATTTGCCGCTTTCAACCAAATTTCCCATTGCTGTTCGTCAGTCAGCGCACCGGAACAGTTGTTTTTCTCACGGTACTGCTTCTCCGCGCTGTCCCAATGCCAATCTGCTCTTTCAAGCGTCATTTGCATTCTCTCCCTATAAATACGATTTTGTGCGGTTTATATCCGTCACTAAGTCAGGGTTGTCCTGCTTCATCAGCTCAATCAGCTTATGGATGTTTTCCAAATCCTGCTGAATTGCCTGATATTCTTCCTCGGTGATACCGACAAGCTGAATAAAATCGACTTTTCCGTTGAGTGTGTCCAGTGATTGTGCCGAGGTATCGGCAACGGTAATCAATGAGGTGATTTTGGAATCTGTTCCTGCGTGCAGCGGCGTACCGCCGTGGATACATTCAAACGGCTCAAACCAGCGCTCCGATGTGTAGGTGTAGCGCGCAAGGTTAGACAGCATATCCAATGCCCACATACATTCTTCCGCTGAATCAGCCTTGAGCTTCAATGTCATCTCATAACCCCAGCGGCTGAATTCGCCGTCGAAGGCTTTTTCGTCAGCATACAATTCTGTCATGCCATAGGTTACGATATGGCGGCAACCGTTGCCCATGTCGTAAACGGAAAAACCGTCTAAATATTCATCTCCGCCAAACATCGCGCGCGACTGAATATTTGTTCCGAAATGCGCAGGCTTCTGCCCCGGATACAGGCGGTCAAATTCCGCGTCAATCGCTTCCCAGCCGGGCGCCCATTCGTTATCCTCTTTCATTCTTTTGATGTATTCTTCTTTTGTCATAATATCCTCCTAAAATTTCACTTCATAATCTTTCATATGTTTTTCAGCTAAAACGATTCGGCGGCTGCTTTCTACTCCAGCAAAGCGCGAAGCCATCCGTCATATATGGTCATGCGGCTGTAATAGCATATCGCCGTATATTTGTTTATATCAACATCCTCGCTTGAAACGCACCAAAACCCTTCGTCACCGTTTTGAAACAGTGTGCCGTAGCGGCGGTTCATCATACCGCAGGTAACATGTATCAAGCGGAGCCTCTGTTCCTGCCGCAGCGAACCGCATTTTCTGTAAAAATTGTAGATGAACCGCAAGGTTTTGTCATCGGGAACAATGCCGAAGTACACAAACGCCGGTGCTTGCTCAAACAGCTCCAGCCCCTCAGGCTGTGTGAGTTCAAAAGTCTGACAGTACTTTTCCGCGTCGGGAATTTGATAGAATTTCTTTTTGACAATGTACCGATGAAGTAAATACGGTACTGCCGCCAGATAAAACCCAAGCGGAAACAAAAAGAAAAGTCCTAACCGCTCAATCGCCATGGTCGCCGCGAAAAAAA
>JBGUWM010000053.1:0-33210 GCA_045221175.1 Acutalibacteraceae bacterium
CCGAGGAGCTAAAGCTCCTGAGGTGAGGTTGGATCAATGCAGCCGATGTTAAGCGAGCTTACATCGGGCTTTGCTCCGAGTTAAAAACAGCAGAACAGCGCACAGGCATGAATGATAACAGGATCAGTTGCTGCGCTGCTGCCGATGTCAGACGGAACATTAACGACAGCCAAAGAGAACGCATGGACAAGCGGTCTCTTTGGCTGTGTTCATATCTGACCATGAATAAATGTGTGTGTCTGATGGTTATGTTTTGTATTGGTTGATTTGCGTTTTGTATGAACATGGTGTTTTTTGTTTGAAATAGAATGAAATGCCTGTCCGGAACATACGCAAAACCTGCAAGAAGACACACGATCATACGTTCGTTCAAAACCGATGGTCAGAATCCACTGTCAAAAGTTGTCGTTAAATCTTCCGGTTGTATAATCTGCCGCACGGTAGTGTACCGCAGGGGGTGAGGAATACTCCGGACGTTGAATCTGAAGTTCATGATGCGGCAGTCAATCAAGTATGTGCAGAAAAAATAATCTCGCTTCAGGTTGGCAGACACGGTGGTATATTGTAAAACAGGAGCTTTGAATTATGCACTGAGTGACATATCCTGTACCAAAGTACGGCACCGCAGGTTCAGGCGCAAAAGCTCCTTTCTGTGTTGCGGAGTGAAACGGTTTATGCTACAATCAAAGTGGTGATGAGTATGAACCGGATCTGGTGTTTTGTAAAAAAGGAATTGATGCTTTGTATTTCGGTAGCGGCAGCACTGCTGTCGCTGCTGCTGACACCGCCGTCTGCTGCATTGTTTGCACATATCGACTGGCGGACATTGGGCATTCTGTTTATGATGCTGACGGTGCTTGAGGGCTTCAAAAAGGAGAACATTTTTCGTCCGCTGCTGCTGACAGCAGGAAAATTGCGTTCTATGGCAGGGCTTTCGCTGTTTCTGGTATTCGGCGTGTTTTTTACTTCAATGTTTGTGACGAATGATATTTCACTCATCATTTTTGTACCGTTGACGATCATTCTCTTTCGTGCCAGTCAAAAAGAACAGTTTATCCTGCCTGTGCTTGCGATGGAAAACATTGCCGCTGTCAGAGGATCTTTGCTGACGCCCTTCGGCAGTCCGCAGAATCTGTTTATCTTTGGAAGGTCAGGCGTATCCGCATGGCGGTTTGTAGTGTATATGTTCCCGGTCTGGGCGATTTCCGGAGTGTTGCTGGTATGCTTTGTTTTATTTCTGTTCCGAAAGGATATTCGTCAGAAAACAGATATTGCAGGAACAGCGTATGCGGGTGTCTGGGATAAAAAACGGAGGGGACAAAGAATTGCCTATCTGGTCGTGTTTGCCGTGGTACTGGCAACCATTCTCAGCCGTACGGAATATTGGGGATATGTAGCTGTCGGCGTTGCCGCAGCAGTGCTGATCATTGACAGGAAAATTCTTCTCAGAACGGATTATGTTTTATTGCTGACGTTTTTCTGCTTTTTTATTTTTTCTTCCTCTGTTGCTGCCAATGAACATATTGCGGGCTTTCTCAGCCGTGCAGTGGCTCGTCACGAATATATCTGGGGCATTCTGCTCAGTCAGATAATCTCCAACGTGCCTGCCGGTATTGTGCTGTATCCTTTTTCTGATAATCATGGTGCGCTGCTGTACGGACTGGATTCGGCAGGTTTGTGTACCCTTATCGGTTCTCTTGCGTCCGTTATCAATTACCGCATCTATGTGCGGGAATATCCTCAGAATGGCAAAAAATTTATCCTGATTTTTACGCTTATCAGTCTGCTGTTTTTTGCTATTGTAGCTTTGCCCGGCTATTTTATCAGTCTGTCACCCCTGTGATGGTTTTGCGCCGCTTTCTCCTGACGCACAGCCGATGCTTTCCGTTGAAATGTCGTCTGTCGGGGTCTGTCTGTTTTTGTGTTTCTCCGGCAATCTGATCCGCTTTTGTTTCCGCTGCCGCCGTTTTTCATAAAGCGGCGGCGCTTTTTTGTGCCGTCAGACGTTGTTCGTTCGCCGCTGATGTCAATCGCACTGCTTTGAATGATTGTTTCATTTTATGATAATGAGGCTTATCAAAAGTGGTCATCACGACAAAAATAGATGGTTTCGGTTTTGTCATTGTGTTACAGGGTTGTAATTTTTTGAAAAGTGTGTTATAATAAATCGGAGTTCGCAGAAAGGGTGAAATATATGAAGTGGCTGGAGCATTTGAAAACCATCAATCATCATAAAATGCTGGTGATGGAGCTTTGTTTTAAGGCAGGGCTGTATCGTCAGGGTCTGATGCACGATCTGTCAAAATATCAGCCGGTGGAGTTTATGGTGGGTGCCAGGTACTATCAGGGAAACCGCAGCCCCAATGCGGCAGAGCGTGAAGCCGTCGGCTACAGTGAAGCGTGGCTGCACCATAAGGGCAGAAACAAGCATCATCTGGAATACTGGATCGACTACAGTCTGGAAGAAGGACATCAGATGACCGGAATGAGAATGCCGGTTAAATATGTGGTGGAGATGTTCTGTGACAGGGTGGCAGCCTGCAAAAACTATCGTGGAGAGGCTTATACGGACAGAGATGCCTATGACTATTATGAAAAATCCAAGGATCATTATCTGATCCATCCGCAGACGGCTAAGTTGTTGGAACTGCTGCTGAAAATGCTGCGGGACAACGGAGAAGAAAAAACGATGTTGTTTATTAAATACAGAATTCTCAGAAAACAGAAAGGAAGAGCAAAATGCCAGTGAATATCAAAAAGAAGACGATTTTGTGGATTGTAACGGTATTGTCGGTGCTGACCCTGCTGCTGACAGGAATTGCGGGATTGACAGAGGGTTTCGGCAGTATGATGACAACGGCTGTTCAGAGCGCAGTCGTCAGTCTGAACAGTAATGCTCTGACATTGGGCAAAGGCGAAAGCTATCAGCTTGCAGCCGTACTGAGCAAGGGTGACAGTGTAAAAAAATGGGTATCATCGGATACGGCTGTTCTGACTGTCAAAGACGGACTTGTTACGGCAAGAAAAACCGGTACGGCATCTGTCACGGTCAGAACTGTCAGCGGACAATCGGCGGTTTGTCAGGTAACGGTAAAAAAAGCGCCGGCTTCCTGCGCTCTCAGCGCTAAAGAGCTGTCGATAGGCGTGGGAGAAACTTACCGCTTTTATTGTACCGTACCTGACGGAACAGCAGCGTGCGTCAGAGATTATACGGTCAGCAACAAAAACATTCTCTCTTTTGACAGAGGTACCGTAAAAGGACTGAAGCCGGGTACGGTTACCGTCAGTGTCAGGCTGTTCAACGGTGTGACGGCATCCTGCAAGGTGACGGTCGGAAAGGCGCCTTCTTCTTGCAGCCTGAGCGCCAGAGAACTGACGCTGGGTGTGGGAGAAAGCTATCGCTTTTCTTGCAGTCTGCCGGCTGCAACGGCGGCAAGAGTCAGAGATTACACGGTCAGCAATAAGAGCATTCTGTCCTTTGCCAACGGTACGGTCAAAGCGCTGAAAGCAGGCACAGCGACAGTTTCTGTCAGACTCTTCAACGGAGTGACCGATTCGTGCAGGGTGACTGTCAGAAAAGCGCCGGTTTCCTGTTCGCTCAACGCAAAGGAACTGTTGATTGGTGTAGGTGAGAGCTTTCGTTTTTCCTGCGATATACCAAAGGGGACTGCCGCAAGGGTAAGAAACTATACGGTTGATAATAACCGTTTTGTCACGTCGGACGGAAAAGGCGGCATTGTCGGCAGAAAACCCGGTACGACAACGGTTCATGTGACACTGTTCAACGGTGTGACGTGTTCCTGTCGGGTGACGGTCGGACGAGAACCGTCAAAGGCTTCGCTCAGTGCCAAAAGTCTGACTCTCGGGATTGGAGAAAACTATCAGTTTACCTGCAATATTCCCAAGGGTACAGCGGCAAGAGTACGCAGCTATTCGGTCAGTGATCCGTCTGTGCTGAGTTGTACGGCGCATGGCCTTGTGCAGGGTAAAAAAACCGGTACGGCTACGGTTACGGTCAGGCTGTATAACGGAACTGCCGATGAATGCCGGATTCAGGTGAAAAATGCACCGAAAAGCGTTAGTCTGAATTTTACCGATCTGGCGCTTGGCGTCGGTCAGACAGTCAGGCTGACGCCTGCGCTGCCGGAACAAACGGCTTCTCATATCCGCCGCTTTTCTGTCAGCGACACTTCGGTACTGTCCTGCGACTCAAAAGGTAACCTTACAGCACGGAAACAGGGCTCTGCCAAAGTGACGCTCACACTCTTCAACGGTGTTTCTGCCGTTTGTCGTGTCCAGGTAACAGCAGCGCCCCCTTCCATTGACGTACAGGACGATCTGGCGGTACTGGATATCGGAGAAACGTTCCGTATCATTCCTTTGACGGACGACGGCGCACAATGCAGCGTTACTTACCGTTCAGCAGACAAAAGCGTCGCAACTGTTGATCATAACGGTGTGATCCATGCAAAGGGCGCCGGAACAACCGATATTACCCTGACAGCATATAACGGTAAAAAGGCAAGAGTTGCCGTAATCGTCTGGGGTGATAAGAGCGGCTCTTATTTTCCGGATATAGATGCGGTAGATGCTTTGCTGAATCAGTCCGTACTGAACGCACCTATGAAAACAAACTGCCGTCAGTTGGATTCTCTTGTTTCGGGTATCTTGTCACAGATTATTACCGGCAATATGACGACGGCTCAGAAGGTGAGAGCCTGCTACGATTATCTTGCTCAGAACTGCACCTATGGTTACGGTTATATTCCTGTTGAACTGCCCGGAGAATATGTATACGACAGCGATTCTTTTATTGTCACTATGGCGTATCCTATTCTGAAAAATCACGTGGGAACCTGTGAAAACTTTGCTGCTGCCTTTACTGTACTGATGAGGAGAATCGGCATTGAAGCAAATGTGGTAGAGGGTCTGGTAGGAATGCGTGCAGGCGGCAAGGGAGGTCATTATTGGACAGACGTGACAGTTTGCGGAAGACATCTGGTTTTTGATACACAGGTAGAAAACAACAATCTTGGCGGCGGAGGCTATGTGTACCATTACTGGTACGGAATGTCGCCGGAATATAATTATCGCAGTTATGAATATGAAAATCTGCTGACGGCACACGGCTTTGCCTATAAATGACCGTGAAGGCTGACGGCAATATTGAAAAAAGCGTTTTGCCCTAACAGGCGGACGCTTTTTTTGCGGTAAAAACCTGCAATGCTGACACAAAATGCGGCAAAGGAAGCTTATTTTGGCAAAATGTGAAAAATCATTTCAAATTGTAAAGTCTACTTGAAAAACATAAGAGAAAATATTATAATGAATATCGGGTATCGGCATTTTTAAGAAGACCTGATATCAGTTTGCATTTTGTGAGGTGGTTAACCGTGAATCCCGATCCTTATTCAGGACAAGTTAAGACTCGAATACGAAATATGCGGGAGAATGCGGTGACCGGCTGCGTTCTCTGAAAAAGAAACGAGGCGCAGAACATGATAAGTTATTACAAGACCGTAGACGGCAGGATTGAAGAGATAAAGGAATGTGAGGCGGGGTGCTGGGTTAACTGTATTGACCCGGAAGATGATGAAGTGCAGTATCTGCTGGATACGTTTAAGATTCCCCCTGAGCTGATGCGTTCCGCACTGGACGAAGAGGAGTCCTCTCATATTGACAGCGAAGAGGGGACAACGCTGATTATTATTGACGCACCGGTAGTGGAAAAGGTCAATACCAATATTACCTATTCTACCATGCCGATCGGCATTATGCTCACCGACAAAAATGTCATTACCGTTGCACTGCGTGAAAATACGGTTCTCAGTGAGTTTTCCGAAGGCGTTGTCAAAAATGTTATTACGTCCTATAAAACACATTTTGTACTGCATATTATGCTTCGCATGGCAACAAAATATCTGCTTTACCTCAAGCAGATTGACAAGATCAATAACCGTATTGAGCGTGAACTGCGCCGCTCGGCACAGAATAAAGAACTGCATCAGCTTCTGGATATTGAAAAATCACTGGTGTATTTTTCGTCTTCGCTGAAAGCGGACGAACTGACCTTGGAAAAAATTATGAGAGGCAGATACATCAAGCTGTATGATGAGGATCAGGACCTGCTGGAGGATGTGCTCATCGAGATCAAACAGGCGCTGGATATGGCGGCCATTCATCTGAATATTCTGACAGGTACGATGGACGTGTTTGCTTCGATTATTTCCAACAATCTGAATGTCATCATGAAAATTCAGGCGTCCTTAACGCTGCTGGTATCTGTTCCGACGGTTATATCCGGTTTTTACGGTATGAATATCGTAACGGGGCTGCCGATTGATAATTATTGGTGGTTCCCGATTTTACTGTCAGGCGTATTGATGTTGATCATGTATGTGATTCTGAGGAAAAAGGGAATGTTCTGAGAAGAGTAAAAGAAAATGCTCTGAGAAGATCAAATGAGAGTGTTCAGAGAAGACTAAAAGAGAGTGTTCTGCCCGGTTCGGGCAATAATATTGTTGAACGGATAAAAAGAGAACGTCCGATTGGCACAGGTGAGTATCTGAAGAGTGGGCTGTCCGGCGATGAGTTTGTGTATGTATTGTGATAGATTTGACAGAAAACGCCGGAAGATGAAGCTGTTTGACAGGAAAGAAAACCTGCTATTATCATAAAAGTCGGAGAAATAGATTTCTCTGTACTAACAGAGGGTGTTTGGATTGAATGAAGAAAAATTGTTTCATATAGGAATTACAAAGGAACAGGGGGCAAAATATGCGATCCTGCCCGGTGATCCCGGAAGGGTGCCGCTGATTGCGCAATATCTTGAGAATGCAGAGCCGTTGGCACAGAACCGTGAATTTGTTTCGTATTGCGGAATGCTCTGCGGTGAAAGAGTGATTGTGCTTTCAACAGGGATCGGCGGACCTTCCGCTGCGATTGCACTGGAAGAATTGTGTCAGGCAGGCTTACAGGCAGCCATCAGAACAGGTACCTGCGGCGGAATCAATGAGGGCGTCATTCCGGGGGATATCGTTATTCCCACAGCGGCGGTAAGAATGGAAGGTACCTCCAAAGAATATGCGCCGCCGGAATTCCCTGCAGCGGCGGATTTCAGTATCGTTAAAGCGCTGTCAGAAGCTGCTCAGGCCAACGGCTTTCGTGTGCATACTGGTGTGGTTCACAGTAAGGATTCTTTTTACGGACAGCATGCACCGGAAAGTATGCCGGTGGATTACCGCCTGAAAAACAAATGGCACGCATGGAAGCGTCTGGGGGTGCTTGCTTCCGAAATGGAAACGGCTGCACTGTTTACAGTGGCTTCCGCAAGAAACGTCCGTGTCGGGTGTGTGCTTCATGCTTTGTGGAATCAGGAAAGGAAAAACAAGGGCTATGAGGACGCAGATGACTTTGATCTTACCGCAGCCATTAAAACGGCGGTGGATGCGATGAAGATTATTATTCAGAATGACCAGAAAAAAACAAGCGCCATCAAACATATGACAGCCTCTGTCAAAAAGAAAAAACTGGTGGCAGTAGTAGGACCTACCGCTTCCGGAAAAACAGCGCTGGCGATTGAAATTGCCAAAAAATATGACGGAGAAGTGATTTCTGCCGATTCAATGCAGATCTATAAAGGAATGGAGATTGCTTCGGCGAAGCCTACCGAGGAAGAGATGCAGGGGATACCCCATCATCTGATGAGCTTTATTGATCCAAGCGAAACCTTTTCTGTTTCGGATTACGTTCGTCTGGCGTCTCAGGCGATTGACGACATAATTGCCAGAGGCAAGCTGCCGATATTGTGCGGAGGAACAGGACTGTATATTCGTTCGTTGATTGATAATGTTACCTTTGCTCCGGAACAGCCTGATGAAGCACTCAGAAATGAACTGAATGAAAGATATGAAAAAGAGGGCGGAGAGGTTCTCTTGAAGGAACTGGCAGAATTTGATCCGGAAACAGCCGCAAAGCTTTCTGCGAACGACGGCAAAAGAATCGTTCGTGCCATTGAGCTGTACCGTACTACCGGCATTACGATGACAGAGCAGATTTCTCTGTCAAAGCTGGAGCCTTCGCCGTATGATGTGACGGCAATCGGTCTGACGTTTGCGGACAGACAGAATTTATATGAGAGGATTAACAGCCGTGTGGATCAAATGCTGCTGCGTGGACTGCTTTCGGAAGCGGATCAGTTTTATTCCTCCGAAAAAAGCATTACTTCTTCAGCGGCGATCGGCTATAAAGAGCTGAAGCCCTATCTTGACGGAAAAATCACGCTGGACGCTGCAGCCGAAAAACTGAAGATGGAATCCAGACGGTATGCAAAACGGCAGATCACCTGGTTCAAGCGTGATGAATACATCAAGTGGATAGAAGTAGACCGCTGCCAGAACGTGTTTGAAGAAGCACGGAAGCTGCTGGAGGAAAACGGCGTGGTAAATAAGGAACAGGAAACGTGAGATTATGGAAAAAACAATACTGATCAGAAGAGGTATTATGGCGGTGCTGACGATTTTGGTCATCACTTATGTTATTTCTGTCATTTGTCGTGCCAGCTTTACGCAGGTGAAGACGATTTCGGCGAAAGAAGCTGTTGCCTATGATGCCATTGTGAGTGACTGCTTCATCATTCATGAGGAAACGGTTGTCAAAGCAGACAGCAGCGGCGGCGTGATCTCATACATGGTGAACGACGGAGAAAAAGTGTCGGTTAAAGAACCGGTAGCAGGTGTGTTTGACAGCGTTGCCTCAGCCGGCACCAAGCGGGAATGCGAAAAACTAAAAAAACAGATTGAATCGCTCAAGCAATTGCAAAGTAACTCGGACGCTCTGACAAAAACACCTGCCGAGCTGGACAAGAGTATTGCGGATGATCTGATAAAGGCAAATGCCGCCAGAAACGAAGGCAGCTTGTCCTCGGCGGAGGATTGCGCTCAGGACGTACTTTATGCCATTAACGAAAGACAGCTTGTCACAGGCAGGTCGATGAATTACAGCACGAGAATCAGTGAACTGGAGGTTCGCTGCAAGCAGTTGGAACAAGAGCTGTCGTCCGGCAAGCAAAACAAGGAGATTAAAGCGCCGGTGACAGGTTATTTTGTCAGCAGTATAGACGGCTATGAAAACAGCTTTGATATTAACCAGCTTGAAAAAATCATGCCGGATGATATGGCACAGGACGCTATAAAGCAACAGCAAAAGGACGATAACGTGATCGGAAAATGTATCAGCGGCGTTTACTGGTATGCAGCCTGTCCCATCAGCGCCGAAGAGGCACTCAAGGTGAAAAATGCGGGTACTTTGCAGCTTGATATTCCCGTGGTGTCCAGCGACAAGATCAATGTGGAACTGTATTCCATTAACCAGAAAAGCAAATCGTCAGACGCCGTTGTCGTTTTGAGGGGAACCTTTATGAACGATGAAATGGCAGCCCTTCGTAAAGGAAAGTTTTCCATTATTCTCAACTCATTCCGGGGCATTGAGATACCCAAGTCTGCTGTGCATGAGCAGGAGCTGACAAGAACGGTTGAGGACGAAAACGGCAAGGAAAAAACAGAAACGAAAGTCTGCTCCGGCGTTTATGTCAAAATGGGCAACGAGGTGACCTTCCGTGAGATTGTACCGCTGTTTTCCGGAGAAGACGTGGTGATCAGCAGTATGAATCCTCAGGGAAAAACTTTCCGTAAGGATAATGCCGTTCAGGTATATGATGAGATTATTGTGGAAGGAGCTAATCTGTATGCAGGAAAAATTATCGGCAGAAATGCGTGACCGTCTGGATTGTGTCAGAAGAAACTATGAAGAAATAACCGAAGAGATCGCCCGTGCCGCCGCCGCTTCCGGCAGAACGTCAGATCAGATCCGTTTTCTTGCGGCTACCAAGACGGTGGAACCTGCCATTATCAATTATGCCATCTCTCTGGGACTGCGGCATATCGGTGAAAACAGGGTGCAGGAGCTGCTTTCAAAATATGACGAGTATGATCTTGAAAACTGCGACCTGCAGTTTATCGGTCATCTTCAGACCAATAAAGTCAGACAAATTGTCGGTAAGGTGTCGATGATCCAGTCTGTGGACAGTCTGCGTCTGGCACAGGAAATTGACAGGCAGTCTGAAAAAAACGGCGTGACAACCGATATCCTGCTGGAAGTGAACATCGGCAGGGAAGAGAATAAGTCGGGCGTTTATGCCGAAAACGTCGAAGAGCTGCTGTGTCAGAGCGCTGACTTGAAGCATATCAGGGTAAAGGGCTTGATGGCGATTCCCCCTGTTTGCGAGAAAAAAGCCGATGTTTGTAAATTTTTTGATAAGATGTATCAATTATTTATTGACATTTCAGCCAAAACATTAGATAATGTAAGTATGGACTTTCTTTCAATGGGAATGTCCGACGATTTTTCGGAAGCGATACAATCGGGCGCCAACATGATCAGAGTAGGCTCAAGATTGTTTGGCGCCAGAATTTACAGATAATGGAGGAACAATACAATGGCAGGATTCAGAGAAAAGTTCAGAAATATTTTAAAGCAGCCCGATGAGGATATGGATTACGACGATTATTACAGCGAGGAAGAAGAGGATCAGGCTCCTGCGGCTCAGCCCCAGGCTGCTGCAGATGAGTTTGACGATCTGGCTGACAGCGCTGCAGATGACGGTGCGGATAATGTTATCAATCTGCATGACGATTCAAAGGTTCAGTTCGTTCTCTTTAAGCCCGAAAGCTTTGACAGCACTGTTACCGCTATGGCAGACGAGTTTATCAAGAGACATACCGTTATTCTGAATATGGAACAGACCAATAAGGATATCGGCAAGAGAATTATTGATTTTCTCAGCGGTGTAGCCTATGCTCACAGCGGCAAAATCAGCAGAGTTGCAGAAGAAACTTATATTGTTATGCCCAGCAATGTCAAACTGTCCGGACAGGATGTCATGGATGAGGTAGAGAGCGACAATATCTATTTCTGATAAAACAATCCGGTTGTGATGCAGCGTCGTATGCCGGAACAGAAGGGAAAAAATTGTATGCTTACAATGGAAGAAATTGAAAATATCAGCTTTCGGCGGGCAGGTATCGGCGGCTATAAAATAGAAGATGTGGATACCTTCGTTGACGGTGTGATAGAAAAGGTAAGAGAATTGGAGCTTGCCAATAAGGAACTGCAGGCTCGTATAGAACAGCTTAACAAGCAGATCATCAAGCACGAGGCACAGGCGGACAGCGTACAGGATGCAATTATTACAGCGGAAATTACCGCAAAGAAAATTGTGCGTGACGCTAACGCAAAGGCGGATGCGATTTTGAAAAATGCGGAAGAAACCGCTGCTCAGAAACTGACTGACGCAGAAATCCGGGCAAATGCTACTTTGTCGGAGTCCGATACCAAAGCACAGACGATTCTGAACAGCGCACTGTCCCGTTCTGCAGGCAGCATTGATGAGAACAATAAGATCATCGAACAGCAAAAACGGCACATTATCCAGATTCAGGCGGAAGTGACCCGCTTCAGGGACGCTTTGATTGATTCATATAAGAATCATCTCAAACTGATCAATTCACTGCCTAAGGCAGAGGAATTTCGTCAGTATCAGGAAAAAATGGACGAAAGTTATCCGCCTGCTACACCGGTTACGCCGGCCTCTGTGGAACAGGATATCCGTGAAGATGCTGTGAAGGCTGTGGAAGAAGCTAAAAACGAAAAACCGGAGATTATTGTTGAAATGGTGAACGCCGATAAGGTGAAGGAGATTTCGGAAGAGATTCGTACCAACAGTAAGGCTCAGGAAGCTTTCAGCAAAGAACAGCAGGCGGAAACGGTTGAGGCTGATATGACCGATGGTGCAGATGAGTCGGACGAAAAGACAGTTTCCTCACAAGTGGCAGAGCCGGAGCTGACCGACATCAGCAGTGCGGAAAGTATTGCAGAGCCTGCCGAAGCTCATAAGTCTGCAAAGGAAGCAGTTGACAGCAATGCTGATGAGATTCGTGCCATTTTCAGCAATGAGAAGACTTCTAAAATACAAAAAGAAGAACCGAAGCCGATGAGCATTGACGAGATTGATGACGGAATGATCTTCAGTTCCAGCAAAGCCGAAGAAGCGTTCCGTGAGGAACACAATAACCGCCAGCCCATTCGTATCAGCGATACGGAAGAAGATACATCTGACGGCGGTCATCCTGACGATATCGAATAAGATAGACAGGAAAAGTAAATGTCAGTGAAATTATCCGACACATTTTAGCGTGTCGGATTTTGGCTTGTTATTAAACAAATGAAAAAGGAGAGAAAACCCATGCCGCAGGATTATAACAGTACGCTGAATCTGCCCAAAACAGATTTCCCTATGAGAGCAGGTCTTCCCAAATCGGAGCCTGTTATGCTCGAACGCTGGGAGGAAAACAAGGTTTATGAAACACTGATGAAACTGAATGAGGGAAAGCCTCTTTATGTTTTGCATGACGGACCTCCCTATGCCAACGGTAATATTCATCTCGGACACGCCATGAACAAGGTTCTGAAGGATATTATCGTCAGATATAAGAATATGACGGGCTTTCAGTCACCTTATGTTCCCGGCTGGGATACCCATGGTCTGCCGACAGAGCTGAAGGCAAGAGCTAAGGCTGGAGTGGGTAATTCCACCTCTATGTCTGTTGTAGAGCTGAGAAAAATCTGCCGTGACTTTGCCCTCGGCTATATTGACGACCAGAGAAAGCAGTTCAAGCGACTGGGTGGTATCGGTGAGTGGGATAATCCTTATATCACCCTGACCCACGACTTTGAAGCCAAGCAGATCAGAATCTTTTCCGAAATGGCAGCCAAGGGCTATATTTACAGAGGACTGAAGCCGGTTTACTGGTGTCCGGACTGTGAAACTGCTCTGGCTGAAGCAGAAATCGAATATGCGGAAGATCCCTGTCATTCAATTTATGTTAAATTCCGTGTAACCGATGATCTGGGCAAGCTCTCTGCCATGGGCGCCGATGTTAAGAATACCTATTTCGTTATCTGGACAACAACAACATGGACGCTTCCTGCCAACGTTGCCATCTGTGTAGGACCACGCTTTAATTACAGCGTCATCAAAAGCGGCAGCGAGTATTATGTGATGGCGGAGGAACTGTATGTGTCCGCTATGGAAGCTGCCGGTATTGAGAATTATGAAGTGATCGGTACTATTAAGGGCGCCGAACTGGAATATATGAAAACAGCGCATCCGTTCATTGACCGTACTTCTCTGGTAATTGTCGGCAATCACGTCACACTGGAAAGCGGTACCGGCTGCGTTCATACTGCACCCGGTCACGGTGTTGATGACTATGAGGTATGCCGTAATTATAAAGAACTGCCGATGGTTGTTCCGGTTGACGCTCACGGTCGTCTGACAGAAGAAGCAGGTATGTTTGCCGGTCTTCTGACGGAAGAAGCCAACAAGCCGATTGCAGAATATCTTGAAAAAACAGGCGCTCTGTTTGCTCTCAAAAAGATTATCCACCAGTATCCGCACTGCTGGAGATGTAAAAAGCCTGTTTTGTTCCGTGCAACAAAACAGTGGTTCTGCTCTGTGGATGACTTCAAGGACGAAGCGATTGAGGCAATCAAGGGCATCAAGTGGATTCCCGGCTGGGGTGAAGACAGAATCACCTCTATGGTTCGTGAAAGAAAAGACTGGTGTATCTCCCGCCAGAGAAAATGGGGTGTGCCGATTCCGATCTTCTTCTGCAAAAACTGTCAGGAGCCGATCATCGAAAAGAAAGCGATGGACGCTGTTGCCGATCTGTTTGCCAAGGAAGGCTCAGACGCATGGTATGCGAAGGACGCTTCTGAAATCGTTCCCGAGGGTATGAGCTGTCCGAAGTGCGGCTGCCGGGAATTTGATAAGGAAAAAGATATTATGGACGTCTGGTTCGACTCGGGCGTTTCTCATGCGGCTGTTTGCGAAGAAAGACCTTATCTCAGATGGCCTGCCGACCTTTATCTGGAAGGCGCCGATCAGTACAGAGGCTGGTTCCAGTCTTCACTGCTGACAGCCATTGCTACCAGAGGTCAGGCTCCTTATAAGGCTGCCGTAACTCATGGCTGGGTTATTGATATGGAAGGCAAAAAAATGTCAAAGTCACAGGGCAACGGTCTGAGTCCCCAGTCGATTATCGACCAGTATGGCGCCGATATTCTGCGTCTGTGGGTGGCTTCCAGCGACTATCACTCCGATGTCCGTATTTCCAACGACATTCTTAAACAGCTTTCCGAGGCTTACAGAAAGATCAGAAATACTGCAAGATATATTCTCGGTAATATCAGTGACTTTAATCCGGACACTGATATGGTGCCGATGGAAGAACTGCTGCCGCTGGATAAATGGGCGCTGACAAAGCTTGATGCGCTGAACAGCAAAGTCCGTGACGGCTATGAGAAATTTGACTTCCATCAGGTATATCAGGCAATCCATAACTTCTGCGTCGTGGATATGTCCAATTTCTATTTCGATGTTCTGAAGGATCGCCTTTATACAGAAAAGAAGGACGGTCAGCTCAGAAGGGCTGCACAAACGACCATATATATCATTCTTGACGCTATGGCAAGAATGATTGCGCCGATTCTGGCATATACTTCCGATGAAATCTGGCAGTTCATGCCCCATGACAGCAAAGCCAATGCCGCTCATGTGCTGTTTAACGATATGCCTGAGCTGACAGGCGTACAGCTTGACGATAACTTTGTGGCAACATGGGACAAGATCCACGAGACTCGTGACGAAGTGAAAAAAGCGATTGAGGTTGAGGTAAAGAACAAGACACTGCGTACCTCACTGGAGGCTAAGGTTACGCTGAAGGCTGTTGGTGAGCAGTATGACTTCCTGAAGGAAGCTGAAAAAGAACTGGCAAGTGCCTTTATCGTTTCGGAAGTTGCTATTGAGCAGGGCGAAAAGGAAGGCCTTGACGTAACTGTTGCTCATGCTGAGGGAGAAAAGTGTGAGCGCTGCTGGATTTACAGTAAAACAGTCGGTCAGAATCCTGAACACAAAACTCTCTGCGCCCGTTGTGCTGCAGTCATCGGCTGATCCCGGAAGCTTTGTCAGAAAAAACCGTGATCATTTGACAATCGGTTTATTTCAGAATAGAACTTTGCGGCAGGATCAATCTGTCGCTGCACATTTCGCACTCTTTTGTATGAGAGTGCGAAATGTTTTTCTTATCATGTGTTTGTCAAAAAGACAAAGATGTTTTAAGACGGCTCACATGATAGCGATCAAAATAGGGAGGTTGAGTATGACCCTGACCATTATACTGCTGATTTCTGCTGTTGTGGCGGCTGTGGATCAGCTTATCAAATATTTCATTGTCAAGGATCTTGCGCCGGTAGGCAGTGTTTCGGTAATTGACAATCTGTTTTCTCTCACTTATGTTGAAAACCGTGGGGTGGCTTTCGGTCTGTTTCAGAATCATATCTGGATCTTTGCACTGATTACGGCGGTGCTCATTGCTGTTTTTGTTGTGCTGATTGTTAAAAAGAAATTTACAGGCAAATTATTCTGGACGTCCGCCATTCTGCTTATCGGCGGCGGTATCGGCAATCTGATCGACAGAATATTCCGTGGCTTTGTGGTGGATTATCTGTCTTTGTCCTTTTTCCCGCCGGTATGTAATTTTGCCGATTATTGTATTACACTGGGAGCGGTGTTCTTTGTCATTGTGCTTCTGACGCAAAGCAATAATAAGGCTGAAGTGAAAACAAAAGAAAAGCATGAAGAAGCAAAAGCAGAGGAATCAGTAAAATCTGAAGAAGCAGCAAAAGCAGAGCAAAGCGATGCTTCGGAAGCGTTGCCCGAATATGACGGTGATACAGATGCAGACTAAAATACTGGTTGTGGATTCGCAGAACTCCGGAATGCGGCTGGATAAATATCTGGCAGAGGCTGAAGAAGAACTGACCCGTTCGGCTGCTGTCAGACTGATTGAAGACGGCCTTGTTACGGTTAACGGCAAGGTGCCGAATAAGAATATCAAGCTGAATGTCGAAGATGAAGTCAGCCTTTCCATACCGGATCCTGTACTGCCGGAAGCCATACCGGAACCGATTCCGCTGGAGATCGTCTATGAAGACAATGATCTTCTGGTGGTCAACAAACCAAGGGGAATGGTCGTACATCCGGCTGCCGGTCACGAAAACGGTACTCTGGTCAATGCGCTGCTGTATCATTGCGGCAGCTCCCTTTCGGGCATCAACGGCGTTCTTCGTCCGGGAATTGTTCATCGCATCGACAGAGATACCAGCGGCCTTTTGATTGTGGCAAAAAACGATTTTGCCCATCATCTGTTAGCAGAGCAGATCAAGGAACACAGCTTTACCAGAAAGTATCAGGCTGTGGTCTGCGGCAATGTACGGGATGACGAGGGAACGATTGATGCGCCGATCGGCAGGCACCATACGGATCGGAAAAAAATGGCAGTTACTCAGAAAAATTCACGGAATGCCGTCACGCATTACCGTGTGCTGCAGCGCTTCGGTAATTACACCCATCTGGAACTCATTCTTGAAACAGGACGCACTCATCAGATTCGTGTACATACTGCCTATATCGGACATCCGGTTGCGGGGGATCCTGTTTATGGTGGGAAAAAATATCTTGTATCTCTCAACGGACAGTGTCTGCATGCCTACTATATTTCGTTTGTTCACCCAAGAACGGGGCAGACACTGACTTTTTCATCACCGCTGCCGGATTATTTTACAGACTTTTTGAATAAACTCAAACGGCAAAACGGATAAACTGAGCAAATCAATTCCTATGGCACCTTAAAAAATGATTGCCATAGGAATTTCTGTAATCTATTATCATGTACTTCAGAATATATATCGTCAGTTTGAACGATCGTCGTTTATGAAGCGGTGAAAATCCGGATTCAGCCCCGACATTCTCGGATTGATAAGAGGAAAGCCGAATGCAGATATTTCAGAAAAGCTGTCAGACTGACCAAGGATGTAATTTATATCATTCAGGACCGGTTTTTAGCGTGTGCGGAGCAGTGATAACATACCATCAGCTTTGAATCAGTTGCTGTATTTGGTTGGAATCTCACAGCGGCATTGCATCTGATCCGGCGGGGGAAAATTTACTTCGGATCAGGGCGGAGATGCAGAAGCAGGTTATGAAGAGGGAATTGTTGAAGCTATTGAAAAAGCGAGTGATTTGAATATTACGTTGTGCAAACAGAGAACAGTTCCTGCAGTGATGGAAAAATATTTTTCCGGATATCTTCTGTTGAACAACAGCAGAAGATGAATCATTAAAACAGAAAGGCGGTGCAGAATGATGCTGATGATTTTTATGTCGATGATTGAATCTCCGGAGGACCGCAGTTCCTTTGAAGAAATCTATCGGTTGTACAGTGATATGCTCTACCGTTATGCTTATCGGATCCTGCAGGATACGGCATCTTCGGAAGACGCTGTGCATGATGCTTTTTTATCGCTTGCCCGTAATTTTGAAAAATATCAGCATCTGGATCGTAACCAAACCCGCAACTTGTTGATTATTATAGTTAGAAATGCAGCGTTCAGAATCTACAATCACCGCAAGAGAGAAACTGCCGTGGAGGAGGTATATGCTGATAAGGTTCTGCCGGATATCAGTGAAGGAGCGGAACAGCGTGACATCAAACAAATTGTTTTTCAGCTTATCAGATCCATGGACAGCAAATACGGCGATGTCATCATGTTAAAATATTACTGCGATCTCAGCGTGAACGAAATTGCAGAACAGCTTCAGTTGACCGCTGATAATGTCAAGGTGCGTCTGCACCGTGGAAGAGCGCGGCTTAAATCCAAGTTAGAGGAGGCGGGGATTCTTGAAGGATAAGGATTTTGACAGCTTATTGCAGGATAGTGTAAAAACCTATGGTCATACTTATTTTACAGAAGCGTGGGATCAGACGCCTCATACCTTTCCGGAGGGCTTTTTTGACAATATAGTGTCTGAGGCAAATCAGACGATTCCCTACAGTCCGCAAATGTCTGCGCCGGTTCCGGACAAAAAGCCCTTGCTGCTTCGCATGGTGCCGTATATGGCGGCAATGGCTGCGGTGCTGCTGCTTGTGACGGTTGTTTCGATAGTGGTTGCTACTCAATTCAATCAGGTTGAAGTAGAAAACTATACGTCTGTCAAGACAGCCCCTGCTGACGGTGAGGAGTCCGGTTTTTGGAAAGGTGCAGGTCCCAATACGACGGAAGACTCCTATCATTCACAGTATTCCAATCAGATGAATGAAGCACAAAATATCGAAGAGGACAGTCAGACGATAACAGACAACAAGGAAATATCGCAGGAACAGGATCGTTTTGCTGAAGAACCGGCATCGGTAGATCAGGCTGCCGAGGAGCCCTACGATACGTTCTATTTGCCGATGAACACAGTGGCTCAGGTGCAGATAAAGGGACAAACCGTGACGGTTAACCGATATCAGGTATCGACGATCGTCAGATGTGTTGTCGATAGCATGAAGATGACATACAGGAGCAGTACGAATCTGTTTGTGAAAGAGGAAATGCAAACAGCCGATATTCTTGTTACAGCGGAAGGGAATATGACGGTTTATGGCGTAGCTTATCAGAGCTTTCATATTCAGATAACAGATGCAGGTGTGTATATTACCTGCCGTCAGACAAACAGCGATCATTATTACGTGCTGCCGTCAGACGATGCGCTGTATGATGAATGGATAAGCACACTCAATGCATTGTCAGCCTGATCAGATCATGAAGCGGTGTCAACTGACTGTCAGCAGGAAAGCGGAGCAGAGTTTGATAAATAAAATGCCGATGTCAGACGATGCGCTGTATGATGAAGGATTATCCACGCTGATTGCGATTGATTGTATTGTTTTATATAACACTGCAGTTTTGACATTTGTATCAAGAAAGAAAAGGGATTGTATCAGTTTTGCAGATACAATCCCTTTTCATTATGCGAATTCCTTTGTGTGCAGCAACTCTTCTGCCTGACGAACTTCTTCGTCAGACGGCACAGGAACATCTTTCAGCGGGTATTCCAGATGCAGTTCCTTCCATTTGATCGTACCAAGGGTATGATAAGGCAGTACTTCAACTTTTCTGACGGTTTTCAGCTCAGAAATGAATTGATGCATTTGCGTCAGGTCTTCCTTACTGTCGGTCAGTCCCGGTACCAGCACATGACGGATCCACAGGTCTTTTCCGTTTGCCGAAAGATACCGTGCCATTTCCAGTATGTTTTGATTGCCGACGCCGGTCAGTTTTCTATGGGCTTCTTCGTCCATCATTTTCAGATCCAGTATCACAAGATCGGTAACAGACATCAGCTTGTCAAAGCGATGGAGATAATCCGGGTCTGTACAAAACGGCTCTCCGGCAGTGTCAATGGCGGTGTGAACACCTTCCTTTTTGGCAAGCGAAAAAAATTCTGTTACAAAGTCCATCTGAAGCAGCGGTTCTCCTCCGCTGACAGTGATTCCGCCGTTATTTTTCCAATAGGGACGGTATTTCCGGACGTGTTCATACAGTTCTTTTGCGGTACGCAAGGTTCCTTCACCTGTCCATGTGTCCGGATTATGGCAGTATTGACAGCGCATTCGGCAACCTTTTAAGAATACGACGAATCGCACACCAGGACCGTCTACCAATCCGAAGCTTTCTAACGTGTGAATATATCCTTTTGCAGTTTCTTCCATAACAACAGACATTCCCTTCGGATAATAGTTTTCCACAACCTCCGAAGGGGTTGTGGAAAAGAAGATGTTTATACAAAATAATAACGGTTATACAATCAAAGAGTTTTATGGCAGGTACGGGCAATAACGTCTAATTGCTGCTCTTTGGTCAGATCAATAAACTTGACAGCATAGCCCGAAACACGAATAGTAAAGTTGGCATATTCTTCTTTTTCGGGATGTTCCATTGCATCAATCAGCTTCTCTGTACCGAATACATTGACATTCAGATGGTGTGCGCCCTGGTCAAAGTAACCGTCCATAACCTGCACCAGATTATTGATCCTCTCCTGCGGTTCATGTCCCAGAGCGTCGGGGCTGATCGTCTGCGTATTGGAGATACCGTCCAGCGCCCAGTGGTAGGGCAGCTTTGCCACGGAATTGAGAGATGCCAGCAAACCGTTCTGTTCTGCGCCGTAGCTCGGATTAGCACCGGGCGCAAGCGGTGCGCCGGCTCTTCTGCCGTCAGGCATATTGCCGGTAGCTTTGCCGTATACAACATTTGACGTGATGGTCAGAATAGAAGTAGTAGGCTCGGAATTTCTGTAGGTGTGGTGCTTCTTGATTTTTTCAAGGAAAGTTCGCAGCAGCCATACGGCAATGTCATCGGCACGGTCGTCATCGTTACCGTATCGAGGGAAATCGCCTTCTATGGCAAAATCAATGCAAATTCCTGCGTCATCACGAATTGCCTTTACTTTTGCGTATTTAATAGCACTCAGAGAGTCGACAACATGAGAGAAACCGGCAATACCGGTAGCAAAGGTTCTTCGAACATCGGTATCAATCAATGCCATTTCTGCGGCTTCATAATAGTACTTATCGTGCATATAGTGGATCAGGTTCAGCGTGTTGACATAAAGCCCTGCCAGCCAGTCCATCATGACTTCATAGCGATAGATTACTTCATGATAGTCAAGATATTCCGAAGTGATGCGCTGATAAGGAGGCGCCACCTGTTCACGGGTTTTGGCGTCAACGCCGCCGTTGAGGGCATACAGCAGGCATTTTGCAAGATTGGCTCTTGCGCCGAAAAACTGCATTTCCTTACCTGTCTGCGTTGCCGATACACAGCAGCAGATCGAATAGTCATCACCCCATACAGGTTTCATGACGTCATCGTTTTCATACTGTACGGAACTGGTGTTGATAGAAATTTTGGAAGCATACTTCTTGAAGTTTTCGGGTAATGCCGAAGAATACAGCACTGTCAGGTTTGGTTCGGGAGAGGGTCCCATGTTTTCGAGTGTATGCAAAAAGCGGAAATCGGTTTTGGTGACCATGGAACGGCCGTCACAGCCGATTCCTGCAACCTCCAGCGTAGCCCATACGGGATCGCCGGAGAAAAGCTGGTTATAAGAAGGAATTCTGGCAAACTTGACAATGCGGCATTTCATGACAAAATGATCAATCAGTTCCTGCGCTTCCTGTTCGGTCAGCAAGCCTTTGTCAAGGTCACGCTGAATATAGATATCCAGAAAGGTGGAAACTCTGCCGACGCTCATTGCTGCGCCGTTCTGGGTTTTGATAGCAGCCAGATAACCGAAATACAGCCATTGTACGGCTTCTTTTGCGGTTTTCGCCGGCATTGATATATCATATCCGTATATCTTTGCCATCTCTTTCATGCCCTTGAGCGCTTTAATCTGCTTGGCAATTTCTTCCCGTAGACGAATCACTTCGTCTGTCATGGTACCGTCACCGCAGTTGGCAAAGTCCTTTTGCTTTTGTTCAATCAGATAATCAATGCCGTACAGCGCTACTCTTCTGTAATCGCCGACAATACGACCTCTTCCGTAAGTATCCGGAAGACCTGTGATGATCTTATTATGGCGTACGGCTTTCATTTCGGGGGTATAAGCGTCAAAAACGCCCTGATTATGTGTGGTGACATATTCGTTGAAAATCTTGTGCAGATCGCTGTCAGGTGTGTAGCCATAAGTCTGGCAGGCCTGCTCTGCCATTTTAATACCGCCGAAGGGCATAAATGCTCGTTTCAGGGGCTTGTCTGTCTGCAATCCCACTATTTTTTCCAGTTCAGGATTGTCGCTGATATAACCTGCGCCGTATGATGTCAGTCCGGATACCACTTTGGTTTCCATGTCCAGTACGCCGCCCCTGGCTCTTTCTTCCTTCTGCAGTTTCTGTACTTCTGCCCACAGTTGATTGGTAGCGTCTGTCGGCCCTTCCAGAAATGATGCGTCACCGTCATAGGGACGATAGTTTTTCTGAATAAAATCTCTTGTATTTACTTCGATTTTCCAGATTCTTCCCTCAAAGCCGTCCCAGGCTTCGGAATATGCTTTATTCATGAATGTACTCCTCTCAAACCAAAAATAACAGTAAGGACGGTCTGTCGTTGAATGTTGTCATACGGAACGAAAAGTGTGTCACTAACGATTGGAACAGCCGTTCTTGATCAATACCTCATGGTTTAAATATATAGCGGATTTTACCTTTTGTCAACCGTTGAAGGGGATTAAAAAAAATATCGTGCAAACATACAAAAAATAGTAATGATTATTCTTTTATATAGTCATGTTTTTGCTGCTTTGTTATACAATATACTATATATTGTATATTGACTGCCTGAAATGCATATAGATTGTGGTGCTTTGATAAATTGAGTCTGATTTAACTGACACTTTATGGTAAGGAACAGAAGGATTTCTATTGCTTCCGGAGTGAATGACCGATCTGCATGAAATTTCCGGTTTCAGGAAAGGAGAGAGGTTTCCGGTAACTGCCTCTGCTGCAGGCGGAAGCATTGACCGAGCCGACAGGCAAGACCGGGAAAAGCTTTTCCGATAGTACAAGGTTTTCCTCTGTGTCTGCCGGGAAAATAGACTTCCGGGAGCAGAGAGAGACTGTGCTGATTTGACAAGCACTGTCATTTCTGATAAAATGAAATGACTACATACCGAAAAAGGAAAAAGGAAAGAGGAACTTGATGGAAAACCAAAGTTTGATAACGGGATTCAGAGAATTGATGTTGGATTCCAGGATCATGCGAGCCATTGATGACATGGCGTTTGACAGCCCTACGGAAATACAGGCGCAGGCGATTCCGCTGATCCGAAACGGAGAGGATATTATCGGGAAATCTCAGACAGGAACCGGAAAAACGATGGCGTTTGCCATTCCTGCCATTGAGAAAATAGATTTGCATGAAGACAGACCAAGCGTTCAGGTATTGATTATGTGCCCTACCAGAGAATTGGCGCTGCAGTGCAGTGAAGAGATAAAAAAGCTGACAAAATACATTCACGGTATCCGACCGGTAGAGGTTTATGGCGGTGCGCCGATGGATCGGCAGATTACACAGCTCAAGAAAGCCAATATCGTGATTGGCACACCGGGCAGAATTATGGACCACATGAGAAGACGAACACTGAAGCTGGATCATGTGAAATTCGTGGTGCTTGACGAGGCGGACGAAATGCTCAGCATGGGTTTCAAAGAGGATATGGAAACGATTCTGCGTGAAACACCCGTTGAGCGACAGACCGTACTGTTTTCTGCGACAATGCCGCCTTCCATTCTGGCTATTACCAACGAGTTTCAGAAAAATCCTAAAATGGTGCAGGTAAGCCGCAAGGCGCTGACGCTGGATAATATCGCTCTGCAATTTGTGGATGTTCCTATGGGCAGAAAGACCGACGCACTCAAGCTGTTGCTGTATTATTATGCGCCAAAGCTTGCGATGGTATTCTGCAATACCAAAAAGACGGCAGACGAGCTGAGTGAAAGTTTGCAAAAAAGCGGCTTTAATGCCGACGCTCTGCACGGCGATCTGAAACAGTCACAGAGAAACGCCGTAATGGACAGGTTCCGCTGCGGAACAACCTCTGTACTGGTGGCGACTGACGTGGCGGCAAGAGGCATTGATGTCAATGACGTTGAATTTGTTTTCAACTATGACATACCCCAGAATAACGAATATTTTGTACATCGTATCGGCAGGACCGGCAGGGTAGGCAAAGAGGGAACAACCGTTACTATTTGCAGTGGCAGGCGTCAGGTTATGGAGCTGATGGATATTGTTCATGCTCTGAAAAGAAAAGCGGAAGAAATTTCCGTGCCGACCTCGGACGAGATTCGCAGCCGTATGCATGAACAGAATGCGCAGAGTGTAACAGAAGCTTTGCAGTCCGGCAAAGGCGAACAATATGCCGATATGGTGAATCTTCTGCTGGGGCAGGGGTATTCTCTGTTTGACATTGCGGCGACAGCATTACAGATGCAGTTTGCGGCAAAGGAAATACAGATTGCGGATATCAGACAGGAGAAAAAACAGTACGGCAGATACGGCAATACCGATTTCAGCAAAATAGTCATAGATATCGGCCGCTCCAGTCATGCCGCACCAAATCATATTGTAGCGTCTATTACCGAGCGAAGCCTTCTGCATGGTTCTGATATCGGCAAAATCGAGATATTTGACGATTATTCGGTGGTTGCTATTCCTGCCGATTCAATGGAAGACGTGCTGGATCAGATGTACGGGGCAAAAGTCTGCGGCAGACCGGTCAAGCTCAGACCGTTTGAAGAAAAACAGACCGGTAGAAAACAGAACAACTACGGCAAAAATGTGCGGGGACATGGAGCTGACAAACGCCACGGAGGCAAACACTCTGCGGATCGTTCCCAAAAGCATCGTCAGGGTTTCGGCAAGCAGACTCTCGGCAAAACATCAAGACGCAAAGGTTAATGTTCCGACACAGGTTATTGCAGAAAAGGGGACCGGAAAATGAAAAAGCACATCTTAGTTTTTTCTGTTTTATTACTGACTTTAATATCTTTGTGTTCCTGCAAACAGAATTCTGAGGAACCGTCCTCAGCTTCTTCCTCTGACCGGCCTGTTGTCAGTGTTGTGACAGATGAATCTTCTGCAGAGGAAAGCTCGTTGGTTTCCCGTTCGGAGACCTCGGAGAACAAACAGCAGGAGAGTACGCTTCAGCCTTCAGAAAGCACGGACAATTCTGCACCGACAGTGCTGCCGGCGGGTGTGTCCCGGGCAGGAAAGGGAAAACTGAATTTTACTTCCAGTGTACTGACGCTGAACATTACTTTTCCGCAGGAGTTTTGTGTGCTGAATAACGATTATGCTCCCCTCTACGGAATTTATCTTCAAAACCGGGAAGGAACCGCCACTTTGTTGTTGTCTTCTGTTGAGGATAATACACTGACTTATCATGAAATGATGGACTATCTGAAAAAGCAGTTTCCGTCAGCAAAGGTATATACGACGGATAAAAAAGAAGTGGTCTGCAAGCTGGATACTACCGATACGAACGGAAACAATATTTCCGTTTTGCAAAAGTTCCGTATGAAAAAGGGCGGTTATCATCAGGTGGCTCTTTGCTGCCGCCAGAATGATAAGGCAAAGTATGAAAAGGTTCTGAATGAAGTTGTCTTTTCATAAATACTGACAATCAGACGGTGTTGTACAGCATCTACTTACGCAAAGCTTACACACTGATGAAGAGTGATGCTGTGGCAAAACATGAGCGTCTCTAATAGGTGAGGCGCAGTGTTAAAAGTCTGCTGCCCGGAAAGAAAACAGCAATCATACATAAGTACAGTCAACAATCGTTAATAAAAGACATAAAATGCCGCAGGCAATCTTTCATACCGAAAGATTGCCTGCGGCTTGTTTTTTATTCTTTTGGATCAACAAAGAATTGTCTGCTTGCGGAATGCCGAAGTCTGAAACAGATTTCGGCAGATTCCGGAAAGTGCAGCCGTTGGATTATTTGCCTGCACGAAGCTTCAGTTCTTCGTAACGATCTACGGACTTGTCCTCAGCCTTCTTGAAGAGTTCTTCAGCTCTTGCAGGGAAGGAACGGGTAAGAGCACTGTAACGAGCCTCACCAAGGATAAAGTCACGGTAAGAGGTTGTGGGAGCCTTGCTGTCGAGGATGAAGGGGTTCTTGCCTTCTGCCTTGAGAGCAGGATTGTAGCGGAACATATTCCAGTAACCACAGTCTACAGCCTTCTTCATCTCAGCCTGGCAGTTCTTCATGCCGCCCTTGATGGAGTGCATCTCGCAGGGAGCGTAGCCGATGATGAGTGACGGACCCGGATATGCCTCAGCTTCTTTGATTGCCTTGAGGGTCTGGTTCTGGTCAGCGCCCATAGCGATCTGTGCAACATAGATATAGCCGTAAGACATAGCGATGTCTGCCAGACTCTTCTTGGCGATTGATTTACCTGCAGCAGCAAACTGAGCAACCTGACCGATCTGAGAAGCCTTGGAAGCCTGTCCGCCGGTGTTGGAGTAAACCTCGGTATCAAATACCATGATATTAACATCTTCGCCGGAAGCCAGTACATGGTCAACGCCGCCGAAGCCGATATCATAAGCCCAGCCGTCGCCGCCGAAGATCCATACGGACTTCTTGGCAAGGAATTCTTTGTTTTCAAGAACATCCAGTCTTGTCTTGCAGTCGCAGTCAAGCTTTTCAAGTTCAGCAATAACAGCGTTAGCAGCAGCGGTGTTCTTTTCGCCGTCTTCTTTTGTTGCCATAAATTCAGCAATGGCAGTCTTTACGCTCTCAGGAGCCTTTTCGCCGGCAGCAATTTCTTCCAGTTCGGCAATGAGTCTTTCACGGATCGCCTTCTGACCGAGGTACATACCAAAGCCATGCTCAGCGTTGTCTTCAAAGAGGGAGTTAGCCCATGCAGGACCGTGACCGTCCTTGTTGACAGTGTAAGGACAGGTTGCAGCAGGACCGCCCCAGATAGAGGAGCAACCGGTTGCGTTGGAGATATACATTCTGTCACCGAAGAGCTGAGTAACCAGACGAGCGTAAGAAGTTTCTGCACAACCTGCGCAGGAGCCGGAGAACTCAAGCAGGGGCTGCTTGTACTGGCTGCTGATAATGGTAGCGTTGGAAGCAACCTCAGGCTTCTCTGTTACGTTGGCTACGCAGTAGTCAAATACCTTCTGCTGATCATACTGTGTTTCAGCAGGAACCATCTTCAGAGAATTGGTCGGGCAGACGCCTACACAGACAGAGCAGCCCATACAATCCATCGGGGAGATAGCCAGTGTATATTTATAGTCTGTTTTAACAACAGGCTTGGGAGCAATCTTGGTGTTTTCAGGAGCGGCAGCAGCCTCTTCCTCAGACAGAGCAAAGGGTCTGATAGTAGCGTGAGGACAAACGAAGGAACACTTGTTACACTTAGCACAGGTTGCTTCGTTCCACTCCGGAACCATAACAGCAACGCCTCTCTTTTCATAAGCAGAAGCGCCCAGCTCAAAGGTACCGTCTACGTGGTCAATGAATGCAGATACAGGCAGTGAATCGCCGTCCATCTTGTCTACGGGCTCAAGAATAGACTCTACCATCTTAACGGTCTTTTCTTTACCGCAGAGCTTGCTTTCAGAAGGAGTATCTGTTGCCTCAGCCCATGCAGCGGGAACGTCTACCTTAACAAAGGCAGTTACGCCGGCATCAATAGCCTTGTGGTTCATGTCTACGATATCCTGACCCTTCTTGAGGTAGGACTTTGTTGCAGCATCCTTCATGTGCTGTACAGCTTCTTCAATGGGCATAACCTTTGCCAGTGCAAAGAATGCAGCCTGCAGAATGGTGTTGGTACGTTTGCCCATGCCGATCTGCTGTGCAAGGTCAATAGCATTAACAGTATAGAGCTGAATGTTGTTCTTGGCAATGTACTGTTTTGTTTCTGCGTTCAGGTGACGATCCAGTTCTTCTGCGCTCCACTGGCAGTTGATGAGGAATACACCGCCGGGCTTGACATCCTGAACCATCTTATAGCCCTTCAGGATATAGGACGGGTTATGACAGGCAACGAAGTCAGCCTGATTGATATAATAGGGGCTCTTGATCGGCTTGTCACCAAAGCGCAGGTGAGAAATGGTAATACCACCGGTCTTTTTGGAGTCATACTGGAAGTAAGCCTGAACATACTTCTGTGTATAGTCACCGATAATCTTAATGGAGTTTTTGTTAGCACCGACAGTACCGTCACCGCCGAGACCCCAGAACTTACATTCGATAGTGCCTTCTGCTGCAGTGTTGGGAGCGGGCTTCTCTTCAAGAGAGAGACAGGTGACATCATCGTTGATGCCGATTGTGAACTGAGCCTTGGGAGCGTCCTTAGCCAGCTCATCATATACAGCGAATACGCTTGAAGGAGGAGTATCCTTGGAGCCGAGACCATAGCGGCCGCCGACTACCTGGATACCGGTTCTGCCCTGAGCGGAGAGAGCTGCAATAACATCAAGGAACAGAGGCTCGCCCAGAGCGCCGGGCTCTTTGGTTCTGTCCAGAACAGCAATCTTCTTACAGGTAGCAGGAATCGCTTCTACCAGCTTGTCAGCTCTGAAGGGACGATACAGTCTTACCTTTACAAGACCGACCTTTTCGCCTCTTGCGTTCATATAGTCAATTACTTCTTCTGCTACGTCGCAGATAGAACCCATAGCGATGATGACTCTTTCAGCGTCCTCTGCACCGTAATAGTTGAAGAGCTGATAATTGGTACCGAGCTTGTCGTTGATCTTGCCCATGTACTTTTCTACGATTTCCGGTACGGCGTCGTAGTACTTGTTGCAGGCCTCTCTGTGCTGGAAGAAGATATCGCCGTTTTCATGAGAACCTCTCATAACGGGGTGCTCAGGATTCAAAGCTCTCTTTCTGAAAGCCTTGACAGCGTCCATATTACACATTTCTTTCAGGTCTTCATAATCCCAGATAGCGATCTTCTGAATCTCGTGAGAGGTTCTGAAGCCGTCGAAGAAGTTAATAAAGGGAACTCTGCCCTCAATTGCTGCAAGGTGAGCAACAGGAGCCAGATCCATTACTTCCTGAGTATTGGTTTCTGCGAGCATAGCGAAGCCGGTCTGACGACAGGCGTAAACGTCTGAATGATCACCGAAGATGTTCAATGCGTGAGAAGCGACGCAGCGTGCAGAAACATGGAATACGCCAGGGAGGAGTTCACCGGCGATTTTGTACATATTGGGGATCATCAGAAGAAGACCCTGAGAAGCGGTGAAGGTGGTTGTGAGCGCACCTGCGTTCAGTGAGCCGTGAACGGTACCGGAAGCACCTGCTTCGGACTGCATTTCGGAAACTTTAACAGTTGTACCGAAGATGTTTTTGAGGCCCTGAGCGGACCACTGGTCAACGTAGTCAGCCATCGGGCTGGACGGTGTGATAGGATAGATACCTGCCACTTCGGTAAACGCATAAGCTACATGAGCCGCAGCATTGTTGCCGTCCATGGTTTTCATTTTTCTTGCCATTAAAATGTCCTCCTTTTTATTTTTAAGATTTGTCGCATCATGCTTGCAACATCTTAAAGAGTATCATTATACAGACACAATGTTTACGCACTGTATCAATGATAATTTTAACACTTTTTTTGCTTTATGTAAAGTGGAAAAATGTAAATATTTTATATTAAATTTGATATTCTGCCTGATTTTTGGTTAAAAAGTCATAGCGCAGGCAGAAAAGCAAATACTGCCAACTGTTTCTTTCCGACCGCAGTGCAGCAATGGCAAGGGGATTGTCGGGCTTAAGGCGGAAAGCACGATGGGAGTATCTTCGAGGGTTATCTGCTCCGACAGTTTTTACTGATGGAATGCTCACGGGTGCTGCGATTCTTTTAAGAGCGTGTGCTGTACTCAGGACTGTTTGATTTTTCCCGGAACTGCCCGACACGATCCGGTAACAGATTCAGGGTTTACAATCATGAATAAATAGGCTATAATTGAGAGGAATAACAAAACAAGGGTATGGAGGAACAGCGATGAAGCATTTTGAAAAAACGCTGGAATCGAAAGAAATCTTTGACGGTCATGTGATCCATGTGACGCATGATACGGTTGAGCTGGAGGACGGAAAAACTGCCATGAGAGAGGTGGTAGGACATCCGGGAGGCGTGTGCGTGGCAGCGCTGACAGATGAAAATGAGTTGTTGTTTGTCAGACAGTTTCGCTATCCGTATAAAGAGGTGCTGTTAGAACTGCCCGCAGGCAAGCTTGAAAAAGGGCAGAATCCTTTAGAAAACGGCAAGAGAGAGCTTCTGGAAGAAACAGGCGCCGTCGGCAGGCAGTATATGACGCTGGGCAAGCTGTATCCCAGTCCCGGATACTGCGGTGAAATTATTCACCTTTATTTTTGCAGGGTGGACCGCTTTGAAAAACAAATGCTTGATGAAGATGAATTTCTTGATGTGTTGCGTATTCCACTGGACAAAGCGGTACAGATGGTGCTTAACGGCGAATTGCCTGACGCTAAAACGCAGACCGCTGTTCTGAAAACGGCGCTGCTGATCGGACAGGATACTCCTGAACTGTGAGTCTGTTCCAAAACGGAGAAGAAAAAATATGATTAATCCAATTATTATCATTATCAGTGGAGCACTGTTTTTATCAGTGCTGGCGATTGCTCTCATCAATAAACCAAAAAAGCCGGTAGTTACAGGTACAATTATCGTAATACTGATTGCTTTTGTCATATTTACACTGCTGATTGACCATGCTCTCGGCTCACTGGATCAGGGTGAAATCAATGGCTTTATCTATTTTCTTACGATGAGCGATCAACTGACCTATGAGGGGCTGGCAGCATCTTTCAGGGCATTTATGGGCTGCGATATCGCTTTGCTGGCAGGTGCGCTGTTGTCGCTGTTTGCAGAGATGATGCTGATATTGCGGAAGGGTACACAAAAATGACGGGTATCTATATTCACATTCCTTTTTGCAGAAGAAAATGTCCCTACTGCGACTTTTTCTCCGTCTGCAGCGGTGAAGAGCAGTGGGAACAGTATACCCAAACGATATGTCAGCGGATTGTACAGGCGGCGTCTGTATATCCGACGAAGGCGGATACGCTGTATTTTGGCGGCGGTACGCCGGGCTTGATCGGCGCTCAAAGACTTTGCCGTATGGTACGGTGCGTACGAGATCATTTCGGACTGCAGCAGGCGGAAGTGACCGTTGAGGTGAATCCGGAAAAGCGTGACATTGATTTTGCGGCTTTGAAACAGGGCGGCGTCAACAGAATATCTATTGGACTGCAGTCCGCACACGATGACGAACTGCGGCAGTTGGGCAGGCTGCATCGTACCGAAGACGCCGTTCATTGTATCCGCTCGGCAAGAGAAGCAGGCTTTGAGAATATTTCTTTGGATCTGATGCTGGCAATTCCGCTGCAAACAAAAGAACGGCTGCTCCGGTCCATTGACTTCTGCGCCCGACAGCAGGCGACGCATATTTCTGCGTATTTACTGAAGATTGAGCCGGATACGCCCTACGCTCAACGCAGAGATAAAGCTTTGCTGTGTGATGACGACAGACAGGCGGAGTTATATCTGACAGCCGTTCAGGCATTGCATGAATATGGCTATGAACAGTATGAAATCTCCAATTTCGCCAAGAGCGGTTATCAGGGACAGCATAATCTGAAATACTGGCATGATGAAGAATATCTGGGGTTCGGACCTTCTGCCCATTCTTTTATGAACGGCAGACGATTTTATTGCGGCCGTTCCTTTGAGAGTTTCTGGCAGAACAGCATCACGGACGACGGAGCAGGTGGGGATGAAGAGGAATTTCTAATGTTGGGTCTTCGTCTGACAGAAGGCGTGACAAATGAGCGTTTCCGCCGGCGTTTTGGGAAAGATATTCCCCGTGAGGTGTTCTCAAGGGCGGAAAAGTTGCAAGACACAGGGCTTTTGCAAGTCAGCGAAGACCATATTGCGCTGACGCCGAGAGGTTTTTTGCTTTCGAATGCCGTCATCGGCAGGTTGGTTATATGATTCCATGCCATTCGGACTTTCAGTAGGGGCTATCATCCCCCACTGAAACCCCGAGGAGCTAAAGCTCCTGCGGTGAGGTTGGATCAATGCAGCCGATATTAAGCGAGCTTACATCGGGCTTTGCTCCGAGTTAAATTATATAATAAAGGACATACAATCAATTTATTCAGAAAAGTTCTTGATAAATTACCATAATAGTGATAGAATAATAAAAAAGTGATTTACCATTTAGGTAAATCTGTTAAGACTATATAACGGAGGTTTTAGGTATGGATAAAAAATCAGAAATACCGGTAAAACATCCTGGCATTTATCTTCTTGACGAAATAACAAACCACGATATGTCAAGGAAAGAATTATCTATACGCACAGACGTTACGGAAAAGCATATCAGTACAGTAATAAACGGTGTCAAAAATATATCTCCCTCATTTGCCAAAAAACTTGAATATGCACTTGGAAAACCTGCCTCTTATTGGCTTGGTCTTCAAGCCGAATATGATTCTGCAGTAGTTCAGTTTGAAGAAGAGAACAATATCACATCCGAGGAAACAAATATTTTGAAGAATCTTAAGGATATAATTGATTATTTTCTGACTCATAAGATCATGCATAATGATTGCGGCAATCCCGAAAAAGTAATTCAGCTTCGTAGTATTCTTGGTGTAAGCGATCTGAGGTCTATTCCTGACATTCCTTATTCTGCAGCGTATAGGGCACAAATTAAAGACAACATAAAAGTAGATCCATATGTTCTTTTTGCTTGGCAAAGATTATGTGAGCTTAAATCAAAAAGCTTCACTTCGGATAATGCATTCGATCCAATTGGATTGAAAAAATGTATTCCGGATATCAAACAAATACTCTTGTCACACACCGATATAAACCATGCGTTAAAAGAAATCCAGTCTATTTTTGAAAAATGCGGAGTTATTTTTCTTGTTGTACCCAATTTCAGGGGAGCACCGGTTCAGGGATTCATCAAAAAACTTGATAATGGCTCAGCTCTGCTTTGTCTTACAATTCGAGGAAAAAGAGCTGACCGTTTCTGGTTTACGTTATTTCATGAAATAGGTCATCTGGTTGATGGAGATTTAGATACACGCTTTGTCGATTTTGACAGCGTATCAGATGAAATGGAAAACAATGCTGATTTTTTTGCAAGAAATTGTTTGATACCCGACAGCGAATTTAAAAATTTCGTATTTAACGATCAGTTTAACAAATGGAATCAAATCGAGCAATTTGCAAAGCGCATGGGTGTTCCTGCTTTCATTGTACTTGGTCGTCTGCAAAAAGAAGAATATCTTGAGTGGACAGATTTTCCGGGAAAATGTCCTATGTATAGTTGGAAATAATCATGTTTAATACTATATATTGCGTTCAGTATATTGATATATACAATATATAGTGTTACACTGTATAAAAAAGGGGTGATGTCCTTGCTTGTATCGAACAACAAAAGAAAAAAGCTGCAATGATTGTTGGCGCAACCAAAGCAGCTTGACCCTCGAATATTTCTATTCGAACTTCAACGGTTCTATTATACAATATTTCGAGGGTTTAGTCAATATGACTATGGTAATTTTGGCGAATTCCATAGTTATATCAAGATAATACTGTTAAAATTCTCTCTATTCCCTCGAATATT
>JBGUWM010000054.1:0-2297 GCA_045221175.1 Acutalibacteraceae bacterium
TGCGGGTGTCCAGTGGACACCTCTGCGAAGCAGAAGCACCGACCGAGCCGGCAGGCGAGACCCGGGGGACATCGGTGATTGGTTATAGAGCCCAAAGTAAAAGAGGCTGCCGCAAAACTTTCTGTTTTGCGGCAGCCTCTGCCTCTTTATCAGCGTTTTTCTCCCTACGATATTTCATGTTTTCAGTCAGGTTTCCTCGGCACTTAGTTGTCTTCCGTCAGTAAACTGTCGATGACTTCCGCATAGGCTTCCGGCGGATTAGTACCTGCCACCCTTTCTTTCAGGCGTCCGTTTTTGAAGAAAATGACCGTCGGTGTAGCTTCAACAGCAAAAACTGAGGCGATATCCGGTGACTGCTCTACATCTAACGCCAGAAAACGCATACTGTCATAGTACTGATCCGCCAACTCTTCAATGATGGGAATCAGACTTCGGCTGCGTACACAAAACTGAGAAAAAAACAATACCCCTGTTATGCCGTATTCGATCCGGCTGTCAAAATCGTATGAATCTACGTTTATGATATCTTCACTCATCATGATGATCACCCTTTTATTGTCATTTTTCGATACCGCCAATATGCTATAATCGTTTTATAGACGGAGCTTACCGACGCCTGCTGTCCATTTGTTCCCTTAATCGAACCGTAAAAAAACCGATAAAAGGCAACTGCTTTTGCTGAAACTTTACAGCAGAGGATATGCCGAGCGCAATCAGAATAACGTAAGCAAGTGAGATTCCCCCTGTCAGCAAAAAACCGGCAATTGCCTGCATTCCGGAAGAAAAAGACAACATCAGTATCAGAAGAAGTTCGAGCAGATAAAGCCCGCAAAAGACACCGCACAAAACCCCGCCCTGATACTTGTGAAACCGTAAATCGGGATTGTCCTTTTCCACGGCGAAATGACCGACAATGAATAAAAACGGAATATATGAAATGGCTGACAAAAACCGGATATTATCATTGTTTTCGCTCATCAGAAAACACTCCTCGTATCTTGGTATACCCTTATTGTATAATACATAAGGGTAAATTGCAAGCTTATTTTATTCCTTCGATTCTCCGTCATAACTATGCTTGCGGTGTCATATAGATGTTGAGAAAAAGTATTGAGGCACCGCCTCATCAGAAAGGAATGAAAGCAAAATGACAGGATATTATCCTGAAGGCAGACTATTGGGTACGGTGGAGAATCTGAATGCATTACAGTCTCTCTCCGCTCTGACTGAGGCTTATCACGAAGGCAGAATTCTGGAAGCCAGAGCCGTTGTATGCGATTCCTCTCATAACCTTACAGTGGACCTGGGCGCTGTTAAGGGAATTATCCCCCGTGAGGAAGGCGCTATCGGTATTCGTGAGGGTACGGTTCGTGATATTGCTGTTATCTCCAGAGTGAACAGACCCGTTTGTTTCGTCATAACAGATTTCAGAAAAAACAGCGACGGCAAAACCGTGGCGATTCTCTCCAGACGCTTGGCTCAGGAAAGATGTATGAAGGAATATATCAGCGAACTGATTCCCGGTGATGTGATCGACGCTAAAGTTACTCATCTGGACTCTTTCGGTGCTTTTGCAGATATCGGCTGCGGTATCGTTTCACTGCTGCCGATCGACGCTATCTCTGTTTCCCGCATTGAACACCCCAGAGAACGCCTGTCGGTGGGGATGGAGATCCGTGCTGTGATCAAGTCTGTGGAAAACGGCAGAATCAGCCTGACTCACAAGGAACTGCTCGGAACATGGGAAGAAAACGTCCGGCGTTTTTCCGTCGGTGAAACGGTTGCCGGTATTATCCGTTCTGTTGAAGATTACGGTGCCTTCGTAGAATTGACCCCGAATCTTGCCGGTCTTGCCGAAATGAAGGAAAATCTTCGTCCCGGTCAACAGGCAAGCGTCTATATCAAGAATATTATCCCTAACCGGATGAAAATCAAGCTGATTATCATCGACACCTTTGACTATGACTATCGCCCCGGTGACCCGGAATATTTCTTTACGGGCAGCCATATCGACAGCTTCTGCTACTCCCCTGCCTGCTCCGAAAAGGTGATTGCTACTATTTTTGATCATACCGGACAAGATATGCTGCTCCAAAAGTGTATCTGACCTGACGCCGATAGACGTTTGAACCCCATAGCCTTCAGCGGGTGCGGCTCTGCATTACAAAAGCACCGACCAATCCCACTGACAAAGCTCGTGAATCATAGACGTCTGTTTAACTCGGAGCAAAGCCCGATGTAAGCTCGCTTAACATCGGCTGCGACGAGGCAACCTCACCGCAGGAGCTTTAGCTCCT
>JBGUWM010000055.1:0-6015 GCA_045221175.1 Acutalibacteraceae bacterium
CCACAACCACCCCTTTTGGGGCTGCGACGGCGTAATGCTAAAATAGCAGCGGCGTATTGCCGCTGCCCGTGCCGTTTGGCTGCGGAATAGAATTAACAGATTTGTATGATGTGAGTGAGCGTCAGCGAACGACAGCGGACTCGTCCTGTGCGGTCAAGCACACAGCAGGCACGGTAAAGAGGGTGCGTGAAACGAATCTTCGATTTCAGAGAAAGCAGCCACAAGCAGCCCTTTAGGGGATGCGACGGCGGAATGCGTGATTGGCAGCGGCGGATTGCCGCTGCCCGTGCCGAATGCCTGCGGAATTGAAGTTGTGAATCAGTATGATGTGAGTGAGCGTTAGCGAACGTCAGCGGACTCGTCCTGTGCGGTCACGCACCCCGAAAACGTTGATGAAAGACTTTAAGCACATAGCAGGCACGGTGAAGTGGGTGCGTGAAACGAATCTTCGATTTCAGAGAAAGCAGCCACAAGCAAGCCGTCAGGCTTGTGACGGCGGAATGCGAAAATAGCAGCGGCGGATTGCCGCTGCCCGTGCCGGACGCCTGCGGAACTGAAGTTGCAAATCTGTACGAAGTGAGTGAGCGATAGCGAACGAGGGCGGATTAGAGAGCGGAGGCACTCCGCCGGTCACGCACCGGTTTCTTCTTCAATGGGAGGAAGTTCGGCGTTTTCATTTGTTGCATGGTGGAAGGTAGGAACGATTTCGGCAATAAGCTGCTCTACGGCGTCTTTGTCGTTGCGGTGAGCGGCATAATAAAGCTGCTTCAGGTGGCGGAATAAGGCTTCATTGTTGAATTCAATCGGCTTGCCGATGTATATTTTCTTATTGTCGGTTTTGGTAATGCCCTCTTCGTTCAGCAGCAGCTCTTCATAAAGCTTTTCGCCCGGACGAAGCCCTGTATACTCGATTTTGATATCCTCATGGGGCTTGAACCCCGACAGACGGATCAGGTTTTCGGCAAGTACCTTGATCTTGACCGGCTCGCCCATGTCCAGAATGAAGATTTCGCCGCCCTTGGCGATACTGCCTGCCGTCAGTACCAGCGAAACAGCTTCCGGTATCGTCATAAAATAACGGATAATGTCGGGGTGGGTGACGGTTACCGGCCCGCCTGTACGAATCTGCTCCTTGAAAAGCGGTATGACAGAACCGTTAGAGCCCAGTACGTTGCCAAAACGCACCGCTACAAAATTGGTTTTGCTGTCTTTTTTCTTGCCCATCATCTGTATCAGCATTTCGCAGATACGCTTTGAGGCACCCATCACGTTTGTCGGATTCACCGCTTTGTCGGTGGATATCTGCACAAAGTTTTTGACATGATACTTGTCGGCAACCTCCGCTAATTTCAGCGTGCCGAAAACATTGTTTTTTACCGCTTCTTCCGGATTTGTTTCCATCAGCGGAACGTGCTTGTGCGCCGCCGCATGAAACACTACGTCTATGTGATGCGTACGGAAAATATAATCCAGCTTCTTTTTATCCCGCACTGAGGCAATCTGCACCTCAAAGGACAGATCACTGCCGTGCTTGCGGATCAGCTCCTGCTGAATGTCATAGGCGTTATTTTCGTAAATATCTAAAATAATCAGATGTCTGGGCTTCAGTCCTGCAATCTGCCGGCAAAGCTCCGACCCGATGGATCCGCCGCCGCCTGTGACCAGCACTGTCTGCCCCACAATGTAACTGCCGTATTTTTCGGTGTCGAATACCACAGGCTCACGCCCCAGCAGATCTTCCACTTCAACCTGCCGGATAGAAGAGGTAATCGGCACGCCGGACGTCATCAGGTTGTAGATATTCGGAATAATCTTGACTTCAAGATGCGTTTTGGCACAGGTGTCCAGAATCCGCTTCTTGTCTGCTACGCTGATCTGCGAAATGGTGAACAGGATTACCTCGATTCCCAGCTTTTCACACAACTGGGGAATTTCATCTGTCCTGCCTTCTACCCGAATGCCTGCAATGCGGCGGTGAAGCTTCTCTTTATCATCGTCTACAATACATACCGGGATATATTCATTGCCGGGTGTTTTTGACAGCTCGCTGAGTACCGACAGCGCTCCCTCGCCTGCGCCGATGATCATCAGCCGCTTTTTGGCTTTTCGTGCCAGATTGCGCCGTTCAAGAATTTTGTTCAGGCGGTAGATAATGCGGAACAGCATGACAAACAGCGTTGACATCAGTGCGTTGGTGACAAACACCTTGGAATTGACCGCCAGCGCCGGATTTACCGCTCCGGTTATCATCATCGCTGCCATGAAAACCAGACTCGCCGACAGCGACGCTATCCCCGCATAGAAAAAATCTTCGGTATCAGCATAGCGCCAGAGCTTATCGTACAGCCGGAACAGCAAAAATACCGCAGAAAACGAGATATTCAGCAGCAGCAGACCTGTCAGAAACACAGTGGTTTCTCCGGCAAGGGAAAAGTTATTGTTACGCAATGCAAACGAAAGGTAATAAGAAAGATTCCACAGCACCATGTCGCACAGAAACAGCACGATCTGTCGGTGACTGCGAATGATATTCAATAATTTAGACATAGTTTTTTTCCGTTTCTTTCTATCTTGATTTCATACCATTATCACTCCGCACACAGAAAAGCCGCTGTCCGCAAAGCAGCGGCCCGGCATCTGAGCGGCTTTTGTGCTGCGCCTGTTTTTCAAGCACAGCCGATAACAGTATTCGTTTTTTGTCATGGCACACATTCATGCCGCAAATTATCATATATACTGCCATTATAGTACATTTGTCAAAAAAAAACAACACCTTATTTAGCCAACTCACAGATAACTCACGAATCATTCACGAAAAATTCACAAAAAAAGCATGAATCCCCAACAAATTATTTGCGAATATCTCACGGACAGCTCTCCGGCAGTCCTCAGATACCTCATAAACAACCCACGGATCAATCGCATACCTTACAGATAATACATGAATACAGCACGGAACACACAGGATATTACCACGGAAAACAATTTCTAAAGATCGACAGATACAAGCTTCGCCGTTCATTCTTCCGAAAGCTCGTTTGCGTGTTTATTTTATATTGATGGATAAAGTCAGCGGTTTCGGAAGAATCAACCGTTTTAGGAAAGGGGTACGGGGAACAACCCTTTTTCCGCCGAAAAGGGTTTGCCCCGTGTGCCTGACCAAGGGGAAAAGCTTGCTCGATGTGAATGTCCAAACAAAGCGAGGTTACCATAGCTGTCCGTTTTTTTACCCGAACAAATTTTCTTTTTTCTTGACAAAGCGAACAAATATACGCTATAATAAAGCCGTTCCCATTATTATTCTTCAGGAGGTGCAATATGATGACGATCATCAATGCAAATCAAAAACATAAAACTTCAGGCAGAGAGCTTATTGTCAGGACTGCGGCTTTGCTGACCGGTATCTGCGGCATATTATACAGCCTGCACCTGAGCAGTTTTTTTGCGCTGCCCCATTACCGGAGCTTTTTTCAGCAGATGAGATTCTCTTCGGCAGATTTTGCCGTTTTTTCAGGCTGGCTCAGTGCAATTGGCTGCTGCTACTACGGTTTGTTCCTGCTGCTGGCGCTTTCTCCGGCTCTTCATACCGCAAAGCATCGCAAAAACTGGCTGATTTCAGCCTCTGCATTACGCCTGACAATGGTGCTGATGATGATGCTGCCCGGCGGCGGCTTTGCCTTTCATTTCGGCTGGGACGCTGTTCCCGAAGTGATCCTGCTGCTTCATCTGACGATGCTTAACAATCGTCATTTTTCGCCAAAGGCACGTCTGTCTGCCCTGAACACCACCGTTATTCTCGGCACTCTTACCGAGCTGATTCCGCTGGTACGCAATATTCAGTGTATCACCTTGCCCGGAATGCCCCTGCTGCTCAAGCTGAGCTTTATGCTTCTGCCGCTCTGCACCATGGCGCTGTTTTTTACGCTGGGCAATTATATTCTGCGGCGCAGAACACGCTCGGCACAGCATCTGACCTTCAGCCGTGCGCAGTGCGCCTGATACATCGTGGCTGAATGTAAACAACCGCATGGCTGCACGCTGTCATCACGGCAGATGAACCGTATCACCCTGTTTTGCTTAGGATATATTTCATAGTTTTTTTAGGATACGGGTATTAATTTTAGTAATTCAATACGGTACAATAAGGAAAAGAACAGGTCAAAATCTCACTATTGTTCAAATGGAGGTATTCATCAATGAAAAACAAGCTTTTCAAAAAAGCCTTCGCCGTATCCTTATCCGCCCTGATGCTCGGCAGCGCCGCAGCAGCGTTACCCGCAGTCATGCCTTTTTCACTGTCGGTTTCTGCCGTCACCTCTGCCGACAGCTTCAGCTATGAAGTCAACAGCGACAATACGCTGACCATTACCAATTACGTCGGCTCGGACACCGCCGTTGTCATTCCCTCTTCTATCAACAATCAAAAGGTTTCTAAAATCGGCAGTCAGTCCTTCTCCTATTACCCTGCTATCACCAGTGTGATCATTCCCGATTCCGTTACGGAAATCGGTGATTACGCTTTTTCCGGCTGCACAGGACTGACGTCCATTTCTATTCCCAATTCCGTCACCGCCATAGGCGAACAGGCTTTGGGCGGCTGCGAGCTGCTGAAAACGGTCGTCCTTCCCAAAAACCTGAAGGAACTCCCTGACTGGCTGTTTGCTGACTGTACAGGTCTGTCACAGGTCACGATTCCCTCCGGCGTAACAAAAATCGGCGCCGCTGCCTTTTTCCGGTGTACTTCGCTGAAAAACATCACGATTCCGAGTAATGTTACTCAAATCGGCAACTCCGCCTTTATGCTCTGTGAGAATCTTTCGTCCGTCAACCTTCCTCAGGGTGTTGCCATGCTGGATTACCAGACCTTCAGCGGCTGCAAGGCGCTGACAGAAATCACCCTTCCCTCTACTGTCAAAAGCATCGGAAGCCGTGCTTTTGAAAACTGCTCCAATCTTACCAAAGTGACCATTCCTCAAAGCGTCACCTTCATTGATGAAGATTCCTTCCAGAATTGTCAGAAGCTGACGCTCTTTGTCAAGCAGGACAGCTACGCCGAACGCTATGCCAAAAACAACAGCCTGCCTTACTCCGCTTCCGTTGGTTTCAGCAATACTTCCACCATCAGCGCCGCTTCCGTTCAGCTCGGCAATTCCGTTACCGTCACCTGTTCCGCAAAAAACGGCGATTCTCCTGTAACTTACGCTGTATATTACCGCAAAGCCGGCACTTCCAAATGGTCTGTCGTGCAGGGCTATAAAACGAACACAAGCGTCAAAGTAACGCCGAAGGCTGCTGTTCATTACGAAATCCGGGTTGCCGCCAAAGACGCTTCCGGCATAATCGTGCGTAAAGACATGAAGCTCTCTGTCACAAAGCCCTTAACCAACACCTCCAAGCTCGGCGCCGACAGCATTAAGCTCGGTGAAAAGGTAAAAGTCCGCTGCTTTGCCCAGGGCGGTACACAGCCTTATCAATATGCCGTCTACTGCAAAAAAGCATCTTCCTCCAAGTGGTCCAAGCTTCGTGACTACGGCTCAACCAATATTATTATGTACCAGCCTGCAACAGCCACTAAATATGACGTCATCGTATATATCAAGGACGCCGCAGGAAAAATTGCCGACAAAACGCTGTCCCTCACCGTGACAAAATAACGCTCAGTTGTTCCGCTGTCTATCAACACAGCCGCCCCGAAGGTTACTGCACCTCTCGGGCGGCTGTTTTGGCGTTCGGCATATTCCGACTTTGCTGTCGGATATCACACAGCCGAAAAAACTCTCAGACGAAAGAACTTTCAGCCGGAAAAACGCTCTCGCCGGCAGAATCTCAGCCAATGTATCTCTCAAAAATTCTTGCTGTCCGTCGGCACACAGCCGCCCCCGGATATTGTCATGTCTCGGATATTGTCATGTATTAATTAAGAAACAGTATAACCAATCACCGATGTCCCCCGGGTCTCGCCTGCCGGCTCGGTCGGTGCTTCTGCTTCGCAGAGGTGTCCACTGGACACCCGCA
>JBGUWM010000056.1:0-4098 GCA_045221175.1 Acutalibacteraceae bacterium
CCGACAGACGAGGACAACGCCGTTAAAGAGTACATCAGAATGCGTGATGACGTTAATAATTCCTTAAAGCGTGTCAAGCAGCAGATCACCGCGTTCTGTATCCGAAACGGCAAAACTTACAAAGGCGTGGTCGGTAAATCTTACTGGACAAAAAAGCACTTGAACTGGCTTGAAAAGCTTGAATTCAATCAACCTGTATTGAGAGAAGCCCTCGAGGAATATATCGCCGTTTTTTACGTCCTTTGTGAGAAAATAGAAACTTTTGACGCTAAAATCGAAGCGCTCTCACAAACGGAAAGATTCAGGGAACCCGTTAAAAAAGTAAGTTGTTTGTCGGGAATCGCAACACACACTGCAATGGCAACCATTTCCGAAATCAGTGATTTTACCCGGTTCCCCTCTGCGAACAGTTTTGCCGCCTATCTCGGTCTGGTTCCGGGAGAGTATTCCAGTTCCAACAACCGTCATCAGCTGGGAATTACCAAACAAGGAAATAACCATGTCCGCAGACTGCTGACAGAGGCTGCTCAAAGCTATTCAAAAGGGCCGATCGGAAAGAAATCTGCCGCACTGAAAAAGCGTCAAACGGGCATGGATCCAAAAATTATTGCTTACTGTGATAAATGTGCCGAAAGGCTGAAAAGAAAATATATAAGGATTTCGCTGCATTCCAAGAGCAATATTGCTAAAACCGCCATCGCAAGAGAGTTGGCTTGTTTCATTTGGGGATTGATGACAGACAACTACGACGAGAGCCGTGGAAATATGGAAAACCGTCCAAAACTATGCTGATGCAGAAAACGGTGAAACCGGTTTCCCACATTCCCACAGCACTACTACGATGCGCAGCTGCGCTGATATGAATTGATTTGATTTGTTATCTGATTGTTTGAAATACTCGAAGGTATCTGAAAGGAGCCGATCGAAATGTTAAGGTTTAGCTATCTATGACGCCCCTATGTCGGCACTAAAACAGTTTTCTGTGAAAGTGATCCACGCCTGTAGATAATAGAGCTTGCGGCGAAACCATTAGCCTGCGGTAACCAATCCACGTATAACAGAATGGCTAATCCGCGAGACTGTTTTCTTTCAGCTCCTTTCACATGCCTTTGATATTTTGCACAATTATATATTTGCACTTTTGGTAAATTTGCCGGGTTGACAAAAGTCACTTCATAACAGGGGCGAGGTTGAGACCATCCCAAAATTTGTGTAAACCTCCGATATGGTGTAGAATAGAAGCACTGTATTGGAGGTTTTAATAATGAGCAGCAGAAGAAAACGCAGTCCGGAGGAACAAGCCCGGAGAGAAAAAATCAGAGAGCTCCTGCAAACCGGCGGAGTCAGCAGCATGGAGGATATTCAGAATCTCTTCAAAGAAACCATAGCGGAATTTTTGGAGAACGGTCTGGATGCAGAGTTGGATGACGAGCTCGGCTACAGCAGGTACGACTACAAGAACAAAGACACAGAAAACAGCCGGAACGGACACAGTAGAAAAACACTGCGCACCAGCTTCGGAGATGTTGAGGTGTCAGTGCCTCGCGATCGGAAAGGCGAATTCGATCCGCAGATTCTGAAAAAGAATCAAACCAGTATCAGTCAGGACGTGGAAGAGAAAATTCTGTCCATGTATGCAAAGGGAATGACTACCTCAGACATAGAAATGCATATCCGGGATATCTACGGCATTGAAGTCTCGGATACCACGGTAAGCCGGGTAACGGACAAAATCCTTCCCATCGCTAAAGAATGGCAGCAGCGACCTCTGGAAGCAATCTACGCAGTAGTTTTTCTCGACGCTATCCATTACCATGTGCGCAGTGAAGGTCAGATCATCAAAAAAGCAGTATATATTGCCATAGGCATCAATCTTGACGGCAAGAAAGATGTAATGGGAATGTGGGTTGGAGAGAACGAAAGCGCCAAATTCTGGGCAACCGTTCTCAACAGCTTGAAAAATCGTGGTGTAGAGGATATTTTTATCGCCTGCACGGACAATCTGACCGGATTTTCTTCAGCCATTGAAGCGGTATTCCCTAAAACTGAGATTCAGAACTGTATCATTCATCAGCTTCGCAATTCGAGCAAGTATGTGTCTTACAAGGACATAAAGGCGCTTATGGCTGATTTAAAGGCTGTATATGCCGCTGTAGATGAAGCTGCCGCATTGGAAGCACTGGATGTTTTTTCTGAGCACTGGGACAAGAAATATCCCAAAATCTCGCAGTCCTGGCGGGATAATTGGGCTAATCTGAGCACCTACTTTAAGTATCCCAAAGAGGTACGGCGTCTGATTTACACCACCAACACCATAGAAGGCTTTAACCGTCAGCTTAGAAAGGTGACAAAATCCAAGTCTGTTTTTCCGACAGATGACAGCTTGTTTAAAATGCTCTATCTCGCCATGATAGACATTACGAAAAAATGGACCGGTCGTCGTCAGGACTGGAGCGTAATTTACGCCCAAATGGCGATTTTCTTCGGTGACCGGATCCCCGAATAACAGAAAACGGCTCGCATGTAAAGGGTAAAATGAACGGCGGCAAAAGCCGCCGCCCTTGACATGCAATCCGTTTTCCGTTTATACTGTTAACAAGGGGCTTTCGCCCCTGAATAATAATTTTTGCTCTATTTTACACCGCGATTTTGAGTTTACACAGAATTTGGGACAGATCCATCCTATTCTCAAATGTATTTAGCAACTTGTACTGACGCATATTTTATGAATTTGACCTTGATGGATTCGTTTTCATCAAGGTCTTTTTTGTTTGACGGATAGACAAAATCAGGCTGAAATGATATAATTATAGCAAGATAAATCGGAATTTATCCGATTTTTCCTATCAAACCTCAGTAATTATCAGCTAAATACCGCAGCTCATACTCAAATTATGCTTACTTTCCCTTGTTTTTTCCCTTATGAGGACAAACAAGGGAAAGTTTTTTATTCACCGACCACCTTGTCAAGCAGTCGGGCTGAGGTGCGCTTTGCTTCTCTTGAAGCGTGAGCGTAAATGTTCATTGTGGTACTGACGTCGGAATGTCCGAGCAGCTCCTGTACGTCCTTTGGCGCTGCGCCGCCTGACAGCAGATTGCTTGTGAACGTGTGGCGGAGCATATGAAAGTGGAAATTCTCCAATCCTTCAACCTTTTTTCGGATTGCCCTGCATACTGTCCCCACTGTACTTGGTGATTCATAGGTTCCGTCAGGTCGCAAACACACAAGATTGATTGGCTTGTAACTGTCGGGGACTTCCTCGGTGCTTGACAGAGAATAGACCTCATAATATTGGCGGTCTTTCTCTGTAACCTCAACGTAAAAGTTGCGGCTGTATAGCTCGCCGTAGTCCTTTGCGTTCTTCTCCTGCTCTGCTTTTGCTTGCCGCAGGATATTTGACAGCGTATCGCAGAAATCCACCGTGCGGACTTTATTCCTCTTTGTCGTGCCGATTTCAAACTTGTGTCTGTCGCCGTTGTAACGGATACTGCGCCTGACCGTGAGATATTGCTCGTCAAGGTTAATGTCGCTCCACGTCAAGCCGCAGACCTCGCCGATTCGTAACCCCGTGTAGTAGGCTATTTGTATCGGGAGCAGAGCAGGATTCTGTTTTGCTTTCAGATACTCCGTCAGCTTCAAATATTGCTTGTGAGTAACCGTCGGCGTTGCCGCTTTGTCCACGTCCGAGAACAGCTCAATGACATTCTTCTTTTGCCGCCAGACAACGTACTGCATTGGATTGAATGTTATCAGCTTTTTCGGAAAGACCGCAAACCGAAACGCTCCTTGCAGTACTGCCGAGAACAACCGTATGTAGCCCTTGCTCAGAGCCTTTGCCGTTGTGCCGTCGGGATTCTTGCCGCCGAAGCTGAGCAAATCCATATACGCTTGCAGATGGTCGGCTGTCACCGTTTTCAGCTTTCGCTGTGCTATCTGGTGCTTTTTGATTCGTGCCACCGTACCCACATACGACATCACCGTACCGTTGCTTAGATTGCCGGGTCTCAATTCTTCCTCAACCCACATATCGAGCAAATCCCCGACGGTGATGTTTTCGGACTTGGCTACGAATTTCTTTTCCTCGTAGTCCTCCATCG
>JBGUWM010000057.1:0-7010 GCA_045221175.1 Acutalibacteraceae bacterium
TTCACCGTGCCTGCTATGTGCGTGACCGCACCGGACGAATATGTTCCGGTAACGATCTTTGCATCGTCGCTTAATATGCTTCAAAAACGAAATCGACAGTGGAGGCACTCCGCAACGGTAAGCGAAAACGGGACAAGGGGTAAGGGGTTCGTTATGCTGTTTTCTGTTGTTTTACACAAAAAAATCCGGTTTTATGCGATAATACCATTTACTTTTTCGAAGAAATATGATAATATCAGCGTAAATACATTAGTACGGAGGGATTTTTATGTTTTTCAACCGCAAACAGTACTATACGCTTTCTCAGCAGCAGTTCGATGAAATGAAGCAATTCTATGAAAAACTCGGCTTCCGGAAAAATCAGGTGCAAAAGCTTTGCAAAAAATGCTTTTCCGCTGATATCCGGGTCGAAAAAAGCCTTACCTATTCCAATAACTGGACATTTTACAGAAGATCAGACATGGACGACGGAGACTTTTTTTCAGGCCGCAGCGCTATGTCCTCCGGTATGCCGATGGCTTCCGGTATGCCGGGCGCCATGCCTATGGCGATGCGTTCTGCGCCGATGGCAGAAGAAGTAGAGGACGGTTTACCTGCGCCGGTAGAAATGGCAGAACCCGTTCCCACCGAACCGCCTCAGCCGCTGAATACCGCCGAAACACACAACGTCCCCGAAAACGAGAGTCACTCACCGCTGGATAATGCACAGGTCATCTTCTCTGCCAACGTCAATACGGCATCGTGGAATTATCTGCGAAACAGAATCCATAATCACAGCTCACTGGATCCTTCCTTTGTCCGAATGGAAGAGATTATCAATTCCTATGAATATGATCTTCCAAAGCCGGACGAGGGTCAGCTTTTCGGCATTACGGCAGAAAGCGGCAAATGCCCCTGGAACGAAGACCATGAACTGCTGTTTCTGGGCTTTAAGGGCAAAAAGGCAGACAAGGACTGCCGGCAGAATCTGGTGTTGCTGGTTGATGTATCCGGCAGCATGGAAGACGAATGGATCCTGACGCAGATGTCCATCGCCGCTATCATCAGCAAGCTGAAAGAGGGCGATACCCTTTCCATTATCTCTTACAGCGATAAAACAACTACCGTTGCCAAACAGCTTGACTGCGGCAATATGGATAAGTTAGTGAACGCTGTGATGGAGATTGAAGGCACCGGCGGCTGTACCTACGGCAGCGAAGGTCTGGAAAATGCCTATCGCTATCTGCAGGAAACCTTCGACGAAAACGCCAACAACCGGATCTTTATCTTCACGGACGGCGACTTTAATTTCGGCGTTACCAGTGAAGGCGGTCTTGAAGAATTGATTTATGACAAACGCAAAACCGGCATCTATCTTTCCATTGTAGGCTACGGACAAAACAACTTTAAGGATAACAAGATGGAAACCCTTGCCCGCAACGGCAACGGCAACTATACCTTCGTGGCGAATCCTGCCGATATTTTAGACGAGCTCTGGACAAAGCTGGTATCTAATTTAGTCACCGTGGCAAAGGACGTCAAGATTTCCGTAGAACTGAACCCCGCTCTGGTCAGTGAGTACCGTCTGCTGGGCTATGACGACAGAAAACTGACGCAGCAGGAATTTCATAATACCGAAAAAGCCGTGGACGGCATGGGGTCGGAGCATAACGTCGCTGCTCTGATCGAACTGAAACGTGGCAAGGCGGAGCAAAAGTATAAGGGGCGTTTTGTCAATGTGTCGGCAGGCGACAATCAGGACGAAATCGCTTTTGTTGAAGTGCATTACAAATCTCCCGAAGGAGAGAATCTGGTCATGACAAAATCCGTTACCCTGCAGGAGCTGCAGCAGGCAAAGAACTGCAATATGCCTGCCGCTGCTTTACTGGCTTCTTTCGGACTGATGGTCAAAAAATCCGCCTACAAGGGCGATATGACGAAGAGCCGGCTGCTGGATATGGCGTCTGCCCTTATGAAAGAAAAGGGCATCGAAACCCCGGAGCGTTTCAGCCATCTGGATATTATCCGCAAATATGCCGTGAACGACTGATCCTTCTCCTCTGTTTTTCAAACATATTTTCAAACAAAGAACTGACAGCAAAACGCAGACAAGACCGCCTGACGGCGTCTTTGTCTGCGCTCTTTTTGTGGTGTTTTCACATTTCATACGATTCTCCGATCCATAACGAGCAGCTTTAATATATGAAGCAATGAACGTCAGGAGAAAAAACCGGCACCCACGAAAACAAAGCTTGATGAATGATACAACGACCCTCCAAGCATATTATCGGAAACCGCAGCCTTTGACAATGACGGCGATTCTTTTCCCTAAGGTCTTCTTTTGATATGATAACAGCTTTAGTATATTCCCTGTACTGTCACTTCTCCGGAATTAACCGACAGCTCCCTGCCGTCTTCCGTCAGGATCATCAGCTCCCCTGTGGGGGCTACGTCAAACGCTTTACCCTTGTACTGTATGTTTCCCCGCTGTACGCTGACTTCCCTTCCTATCGTGGCGCACAGACTTTTGAACTGCTCGATGTCTTCTATCGACAAACTTACAAGATAGTTTTGTATAACCCTGTCGAGATGATTGATCACGCAGGCAAAAAACTCGTTTCTGTCCAGTTTCTCTCCGGTTTCCAAATACAGCGAGTCTGCCTTATCTGCGATTTCTTCCGGAAACGAGGGATTGTTGACGTTGATACCGATACCTGTGACAACATAATCAACCTGATCGCTTTGGGCTGCCATCTCTGTCAGAATACCGCATACTTTTTTTCGTCCGATGATGATATCATTCGGCCACTTGATCTGCGCCGGCAAGCCTGTGTATTCCCTGATGGCCTGACATACCGCATGACCGCACGCCAGTGTGATGCCTGCCATATCTGACGGCGGCAGCTCCGGTCTTAATAAAAACGAAAAATACAGTCCCCCGTCTAAACCTGAGCTCCATTTTCGGCTGAACCGTCCTTTTCCTGCCGTCTGACTCTCTGACGCAACAATCAAACCGCTTTCTGCGCCTTCATGCGCCCTGCGCTTGACTTCTTCGTTCGTTGAATCCACCGTTTTCATCACTGTGATTCGGCTTCCTAACAAGCTGCCATGCATTCTTTGCCGTATTTTCTCTTCCGACAGCAGGTCAGGTGACGCATTCAGCTTATATCCTCTGTTTCGTACAGATGTGATTTCATAGCCTTCGCTTTTCAGGCTGTTGATATGCTTCCACACACCGCTGCGTGTGATCCCCAGTTTTTCACTGATCTCTTCACCCGACACATAACCGTCCGCTTTTTCCAACATTTCAATGATGCGCTTTTTCATTGTAACCACTTCCGTATCTCTTTGTATACCAATTCCGTTTTTTTCGGTTTACATTTTTATCCAAACGGATTATAGCATACTGATCATAAAATATCAATACAAACAACTGCCCAACCGCCGCTTTCCAACGGCAATCTCTTCTGACCGGACTGCTGTCAAAAGCGCTGTTCATGCGGCTTTGTCCCCTTGAGACAATTAGCAAAAGCAAAAATCGAAATTGAGTATTCACGAGAATATATGCGTTTTCGGGAGATTTTGAGAGTTGCGGCGGATCTAAATTAAAAATCTCAAAAAAACGCTTGACTTGCCTGAAAAGTTGTGTTATTATCTATGTTGTGACTTGAAGCAAATCGTTTTGATGCGCTTTCAGAATAGAATTATTTGGAATTCAGGGAGGAAATTATTATGTCAACTTATATGGCTAAACCCAGCGAAGTTGAACGCAAATGGTATGTCGTTGACGCTGCCGGTAAGTCACTCGGCCGTCTTGCTGTTCAGGTTGCAGATCTTCTTCGTGGTAAGAATAAGCCCACCTTTACTCCTCACGTTGACTGCGGCGATTTCGTAATCGTTACCAACATCGAAAAAGCTGTTCTCACAGGCAAAAAGGCTGAGCAGAAGTTTTATTATCATCACACAGGCTACATCGGCCACATGAAGTCCGTCAGATATGACGAGCTGATGAAAACAAAACCCGAAATGGCTCTGCAGCTCGCTGTTAAGGGTATGATCCCCGACAACACCATCGGTCGCAAGGCTCTGACCAGACTCCACGTATATCAGGGCGCTGAACACAAGCATCAGGCTCAGCAGCCTATCGTTCTGGAATAATTAGAGAGGAGGCATTTTATTATGTACGATAAGACACCCTATTTTTACGGCACCGGCAGAAGAAAAAGCTCTGTCGCAAGAGTAAGACTTTATAAAGGTACCGGTAAGGTTACCATCAACGACAGAGATATCGACGATTATTTCGGTCTTGAAACACTTAAGCTCATCGTTCGTCAGCCTCTCGCTCTCACAGGCATGGAAGCTAACTTCGATGTTGTCTGCAGAGTTGCAGGCGGCGGCGTTACCGGTCAGGCAGGCGCTATCCGTCACGGTATCTCCCGTGCTCTTCTGCAGTATGATAACGAGAACCTCCGTCCGAAGCTCAAAAAGGCCGGCTTCCTTACCCGTGATCCTCGTATGAAGGAAAGAAAGAAGTATGGTCTGAAGGCAGCTCGTCGTGCGCCTCAGTTCTCAAAGAGATAATCAAAGCCTTTCGGCGGTTATCGAAAATACTGTGTTTATGCGGGTTTTATCGCTTTGGATTTGCCTGATATACGGTAGATTTCAGACGGTAACTAACACATAACTACCAAGTAACTAACAAATTTTAAGCCATTCATCGTTATGATGAATGGCTTTTTTTTGACAGAATATCGGCATTTCGTATGCTGCATTCAAGGTAAACTGAAATACGGCAGATCACAGACAGTCATCGGCATCGCATGAACGCATGATCGTCACAACGCATAACTGACACATTGCAAGCACGTTACCGACACATTACTGACAGATCAGCAGATAAGATTGAAGGCATTCATCGGGTGATGAATGCCTTCTTTGCATAACGAATCGTAACACGCAGATCATAACACCGTACAAATGATAACACTATACAGATGATGATACTGCACAGAACAGCAATATGTCATTGAGCACGAACAGTATTCAGATCGGAAACACTATGTTTTAATGGTGGCTTTTACGGGGCATTAACAAAAACCGTTCCTTGAAGGATACTTTGTCAAGGGATAAGCCTAAGGCGATAAACAATGCTGCGCTAGCAACGGTCTGAACGGCGTTGGTGGGAATATCTGTCAGTGCGGCACCCCAATCTCCGTAAAGTATTACCGCAGCAAGATAATAACCGCCGATGCAGATCAGTGCGCCGGGAATGACGGCAAAAATATTTCTTTTGTTGATAATAGAGGGCTTTGTACGGGAAAAGGCGACTACACTCAGCGCCTTGATGATCACCGTCGGCAGCACCCACATGGGATATCCGGACAGATAATCCGAAAGTCCGGCACCGATGGCGCCGCTGAGCATGGCGTAAGGCATCGGCAAAAGTGCGGCAGCAAGGTAGATAATGCCGTCGCCTACATGAATGTAGCCCTGATGCGTCGGGATCTTGACAAACGCCGTCAGTACATAGACCATGGCGCTTAAGATGGCGGTCAGAACAAGATATCGCAGGTTTTCATTTTTTTTCTTTCTTTCCATTTGTATTCCTCCTTTTTTTGCCTGAGCTGATACGGATAATAGCCTACTATTCCGATATGCGTTTAGCATAAGCTAATTATACTCAATTGGAATTATTTGTCAAGTATTTCAATTAATCAATATTTCTTAATCAGAAAAATCAGAGTCAGGCTGAATACAAATGGTGTAATCGGGATAAAGCGCTTCTATTTTCTTCTGAATGCCGTCAATCAGTTCATTCTGATCCGGCACATCAAAATCAATCACCAGATCAAACCGGACAGTTTTGGCAGCGGTATCGCAGAAAAAGCCGTGAATCTGCAAAACATACTGTTCGTCGGCGATCAGTTCGCTGATCTTTTCTCTCATTTCAATGACTTCATCATCGCTTGTGTTATGAGAATAGATACCCACAGCGGTAATGATGACATGATTCGTCACGGCAACACGGTGCATAATCTCTCTGCTGACAGTGTCTATCTTGTTGGCTGTCCATTCATCGGGGACAGATATATGCACCGAAGCCATCCAGCGGTCCGGTCCGTAGCTGGTCATAACCAGATCGTAAGCCCCCAGAACACCTTCTGTCTGACAGATCGTTTCTTTTACGGCTGCGGACAATTCTCCGTCGGCTCTTTCTCCCAACAGCTTGCTGATCGTGTCCCGTATCATCTCAATGCCTGCCTTGATGATAAAGCCGGCAATTATTACACCCAGATACGCTTCCAGCGATACACCCCAAATCAGAAATATGGCTGCGGCGGCGATGGTAGAGGCGGAGATCACCGCATCCTGCAAAGCGTCTGTACCGGAATTGACCAGCGCATCGGAATTCCATTTTTTACCTGTTTTACGCACATATAAGCCAAGGACAATTTTGACCAGTACGGCAACCCCTACAACAATAAAGGTAATATAACTATAGGTTGGTGTTTCGGGGTGAATAATATTTTTGATAGATTCAATCAAAGAAGTGATACCCGCATACAGAATAATGACGGAAATAACGGCAGCCGCTATGTTTTCGTACCTGCCGTGACCAAACGGATGAGCTTTGTCGGCAGGTCTTCCTGCAAGCTTGGTTCCGATAACGGTAATGATGGAAGACAGGGCGTCGCTCATATTGTTAACAGCGTCCAACACAATCGCAATAGACCCGGACAAAAAACCAACGGCAGACTTGAAGCCTGCCAGAATCACGTTGGCAACAATGCCGATAATGCCGGTTCTGACAATTACTTTTTCTCTTGTTTTAGGTGCAGACATAACCATTCCTCCATTGACGGTATAATTATCTGATACTGTTATCTCACAAAAAGAAGATATCATAAAAGATTCGCCAACCTTTTCATTTATATGCTTTGTGATTTTTAACTCGGAGCAAAGCCCGATGTAAGCTCGCTTAACATCGGCTGCGACGAGGCAACCTCACCGCAGGAGCTTTAGCTCCTCGG
>JBGUWM010000058.1:0-5322 GCA_045221175.1 Acutalibacteraceae bacterium
AACCCCCCCCCGCTTTTCCCTTGGAATGAAGCGTTGTTGTCGCCTTTTTTTGCCGGAATTGCCGGACTTGCTGCCACAGCAGACGGCTGAACCGGTAAAGCCTTGATTGAAGAAATACTGTTTGCTTCAAGCAATACAGCCCACAGCAGCCCTTTGATAGTATCGCACCAACATATAGCCTATTGTCAGAAAACTCCTGTATCAGGCGCCTTCAAAACGGAAGCGTACCATTTTCATAAAGCAAAGAAACATCAGAAGGAAATTCGCAGCCGCTTTGTGCAGTCACGGCACGATACCTGCAAAGCATTTGTGTCGGTAACAGTTCCTTTGACCCGTTTTGAAAGCAGGAGCGCATTGGCAAGTGTACGCCGCTTCTTCCCTGAACAGCCGCAATCCTGCCACTGCAACGGTTGATTTTTGAAAGCGGATAGGATAGAATACTGTATAGATGAACATCTATGAATTGCGAAATGAGGAAATCAAAATGGGAAACATACAATTTGCAGCACCATGTCTGATGGGACTGGAAGGAATCTGTGCAGATGAACTGCGGCGGCTGGATATAGAAGGCGTCAGCGCCGAAAACGGAAGGGTACTGTTTCAGGGCGATTTTTCTGCTCTGGCAAGGGCAAACCTGTGTTCAAGATATGCCGAACGGATACAGATTCTGCTGGGCGAGTTTGAGGTATATTCTTTTGAAGATCTGTTTCAGGGAATCAGCAAAATCCGGTGGGAAGATTTCATCGGAGAAAAAGACGCATTCCCTGTCAAGGGACACACCGTCAGTTCAAAGCTGAGCAGCGTACCGGATTGTCAGAAGATCATCAAAAAAGCCGTTGCCAAACGGCTCGGCAGTCGCTATGGCACCTCGTGGCTGGAAGAAAGCGGCAGCCTGCATCAGATACAATTTCTGATCATCAAGGACAAATGCAGCGTCATGCTGGACACCAGCGGTATCGGGCTGCACAAAAGAGGCTACCGTCAGAATGCAACTGCAGCGCCGATTAAAGAAACGCTGGCAGCAGCAATGGCAGACCTGTCAAGAGTGCGCCCTTTCAGTACGGTTATAGATCCGTTTTGCGGTTCGGGTACCATTCTGATAGAATCGGCACTGAAGGCTTTGAATATTGCCCCGGGGCTGAAAAGACGCTTTGCCGCAGAAAAATGGAGTATCATTCCGGCAAGCGTATGGAGTGCCGAAAGGGAAAGAGCCGCCGACAGCATTCGTCTTGACGCAGAGTTTCAGGCATACGGCTATGATATTGACGACGAAGCAATAGAACTGACCAAAGAGAACGCACGAAAAGCCGGTGTAGAAAGCCGCATTCACGTAGAAAAGCGGGATATAAGGGATTACGCCGAAGAATACGAACGTGCCGCCGTTATCACCAATCCGCCCTACGGCGAACGCCTGCTCGACATGGAACAGGCAAGGGAGCTGTATCGGATTATGGGTAAAAAATTCGAAAAAAAAGCAGGTCACAGCTACAGTATCATCAGCCCGGACGACGGCTTTGAAATCAGTTTTGGCAGACCGGCAGACAAACGCCGCAAGCTTTATAACGGCATGATCAAGTGTCAGTTATATATGTACTTCAAGAATTAAACTGCCGCTGTCATCATAATACTGTCGGACAGTAAGAAAGGGGGATTGCGTGATGGCTTTTACACACCTTCATGTACACAGTGAATACAGTCTGCTGGACGGTGCCTGCCGCATCGGCGATCTGGTAAAACAGGCTAAGGCATTGGGACAAACCTCTTTGGCAATTACCGATCACGGCGTCATGTACGGCGTTGTCGATTTTTATAAAGCAGCCTTGCAGGAAGGAATCAAGCCTGTAATCGGCTGCGAGGTTTATGTGTCGCCACGAAGCCACACAGACCGCTCTGCAGAATATGACAGAGAAAGCCGTCATCTGGTGTTGCTGTGTGAGAACAATACGGGTTATCAGAACCTGATCAAGCTGAACTCTCTGGCATGGACAGAAGGCTTTTACGGCAAGCCGAGAGTAGACCTGGAACAGCTTGAACAGTATCACGAAGGACTCATTGCCCTGTCAGCTTGTCTTGCGGGCGAAATACCGAGAGCATTGCTGAAAAACGATTACGAAAGCGCCAGAAAAACAGCGCTGCAATACAAGCAGATTTTCGGCAAAAACAACTTTTTTCTGGAGCTGCAGGATCACGGCATCATAGAACAAAAGCGCATCGCACCCCTACTGATACAGTTGTCAAAAGAGTGTGACATTCCGCTGGTTGTCACCAATGACTGTCACTATGTCCGCAGGGAAGACAGCCGTGTGCAGGATATACTGCTCTGTATACAAACAGGACATACGCTCGACGAAGAAAATCCCCTTCGTTTTCCGACAAAAGAGTTTTATCTGAAAAGCGAAGAAGAAATGCGTTCATTGTTTCCGGCTTATCCGCAGGCCTGCGACAATACGGCAATCATTGCCGAAAGATGTCACGTAGAGTTTGAGTTCGGAAAACTCAAACTCCCTCATTTTGACGTACCCGGTCATCAGGATCACACAGAGTATTTTCGGGAGCAGTGTTATCAGGGACTTTACCGACACTACGGTCAGACGCCGGATCAGTCGCTGATCGACCGTCTGGAATATGAGATCCATACCATTTCAACCATGGGGTATGTCGATTACTACCTGATCGTCAATGACTATGTCAGCTACGCCAGACAGCACGATATACCCGTAGGTGCCGGCAGAGGCTCCGGTGCCGGCAGTCTGGCAGCTTACTGCATCGGCATTACCGGCATCGACCCTATTAAATACAATCTTCTTTTTGAACGGTTTCTGAATCCTGAAAGAGTCAGCATGCCCGATTTTGACGTAGACTTCTGCAAAGACAGACGGCAGGAGGTCATCGACTACGTTATCCGGAAATACGGCGCCGACCATGTAGCGCAGATTGCAGCCTTCGGTACTATGGCAGCCAAAGGTGCCGTGCGTGACGTCGGCAGAGTAATGGGTCTTCCCTATAGTGTATGTGACAAGGTGGCAAAGCTGATTCCAAATGAGCTGAACATCACTATAGAAAAAGCGCTGAAAGTATCGCATGAGCTGAAAAAGCTCTATCATGAAGAGCCGCAAATCAAGGAACTGATGGATACCGCCGCAAAATTAGAGGGTATGCCGCGCCATACCACCACCCACGCTGCCGGTGTTGTCATTACCGAAAAGCCGGTCAGTGATTACGTTCCCTTAGCCAAGAACGATGAGGCTGTCGTCACACAGTTCACCATGACAACGCTGGACGAGCTGGGACTGCTGAAAATGGATTTTCTCGGTTTGCGGAATCTGACGGTACTGCACGATACCGAAATGATGATCCGCAAAACAGAGCCTGACTTCCGCATAGAAAACATTCCCGATAATGACAAAAGTGTTTTTGAGCTGTTTTCAGCCGGTGACACAGAAGGCGTGTTCCAGTTTGAATCAGAAGGCATGAAAAACGTCCTGATGCAGCTCAAGCCCGAAAATCTGGAAGACATCATTGCCGTCATTTCACTTTACCGTCCCGGTCCGATGGATTCTATCCCACGCTATATCGAAAACCGTCATCATCCCGAAAAGATCACTTATCGTCACCCTCTTCTGGAACCGATTCTGAAAGTCACCTACGGGTGCATTGTTTATCAGGAACAGGTTATGCAAATTTTCCGTTCGCTGGCAGGCTATTCCCTCGGTCGGGCAGATATTGTCCGCAGAGCCATGTCAAAGAAGAAGAAGAGCGTAATGGAGCAGGAAAAAAAGGTCTTTATTTACGGTCTGGAAGACGAAAACGGCAACGTGCTGGTAGACGGGTGTATCAGAAGGGGCGTTCCGGAAGAGACTGCCAAGGCAATCTTTTCGGAGATGGAAAGCTTTGCCTCATACGCCTTCAACAAATCCCATGCCGCCTGCTATGCACTGATCTCTTATCAGACAGCTTATCTGAAAAAGCACTATTTCTGTCCGTATTTTGCTTCCCTGCTGACCAGCGTACTGGATCAATCCGGCAAGGTAGCGGTTTATACCGACGAATGCAGCCGCCACGGGGTGAACGTACTGCCGCCGAACGTCAACAGCAGCAGTGCCGGCTTTACCGTACGGGATAACAGCATTGAATTCGGTCTGATGGCAGTTAAAAATCTCGGCAGAAACCTGATTGAAAAAATCGTTCGTGAAAGACATACCGTTGCTTACACCAGCTATTATAATTTCTGCAGCAGACTCTACGGTCCCGAACTGAACAGAAGAGCACTGGAAAGTCTGATACAATGCGGCGCACTTGATCACCTCGGTGCCAATCGCCGCCAGATGATTGCATCTCTTGACACCACTCTGCATTATCTTGCCGAACAAAAAAGCAGCCGCATCGACGGACAGCTTGATCTGTTCGGCATGAACTCGCATGAACCGGAAGAACCATCTATGCCACGTCTGTCAGAATATTCTCCGGCAGAACTGCTGGATATGGAAAAAAGCAGCACCGGTCTGTATTTTTCGGGGCATCCGCTGTCTGAATACGACGACGCCATTCGTCAGGTGAAAGCAGACCGGCTCAGCGACATTCTTCAAAATGAAAACCGCCGCTATCCGGACGGAAAAAAGGTTGACGTTTTTGTGATCATCGGCAAAGTCAAGCTGAAAACCACCAAAAACAATCAGCAGATGGCATTTGTCGATATAGAAGACAAATATGCCGGTCTTGAAATGATCGTGTTTCCGAATACGCTGCAGGAATATGGCAATTTACTGCGTGAATCAGCCATTCTGCGGGTATTTGCAACCGTCAGTACCCGTGACGAAGACGAACCGAAGCTGATCTGTCAGTCCATGCAGCCCGCGCCTAAGGAACTGCCCTCCGGTACGGCTGACAAACCTTTCTTAACAGCAGCGCCGTCTTACGAAACGCCTCCCCCTTCTGCGGCAGCAAATCCCTACAAGAAGGTCAAAAAAGGGCTTTATCTTCGGATTCCCTGCAAAGAATCCGACGCATATCGCCGTGCTCTGCAAATCACCGCTATTTTTGACGGTACAACGCCGCTTTACATTTTCTTTACCGATACAAAAATACTCTGGGCAACCCCGGCCGATATGCACGTCTCTCCTAATCCCGTTATGCTTCGTGAGCTTAAAAAGCGCATCGGGGACGATAACGTCAAGCTGGTTTAACAAGCTGTCTCTTCTGTCTTATACCATTCTCAAATAAATAACGGACAGCTTTAATATAACCAATCACCGATGTCCCCCGGGTCTCGCCTGCCGGGTGCGGCAGCGTGACGCTGCACCCGTGTCCGCCTTTGGGGTAGTT
>JBGUWM010000059.1:0-57826 GCA_045221175.1 Acutalibacteraceae bacterium
AGAATGCAGAGCCTCCGATTGTAGTAACGCTGTCCGGAATCGTAATGCTTTCAAGATTTGTACAGTCGCTGAAGGCGGAATTGTTGATTTTTTCCAGACTGTCAGGAAGGGTGACTGCTGTCAGAGCGGTTTTGGCAAAAGCTGAGTCACCTATGAAAGTGACACTGTCAGAAATCGTGATGCCCGACAGGTTGGAACACTTCGTGAACGCACACCTTTCAATAGAAGTGACACTGTCCGGAATCGTAATGCTTGATAAATTGCTGCAATCGTAAAACGCAAAACTGCCGATAGAAGTAACGCTGTCCGGAATAGTAATTTGTGACAGCAATGTCTGATCGTAAAATGCATACGAAGCAATCCCTTCTGCACCCTGTCTGATCGTGACAGCATGACCTGCAGTCATTGTGCCTTTGTAAGTATAGTAAACATTGCCTGCGTAAATATCCCCGTCCGGCTGGTCATTGTACCATTTTGTATTTATAAAAGCATTTTTCCCTATCTCCGTAACTGAATTAGTAAAGGCTATTTCCTCAAGATTGGTGCAACCGGAAAATGCAGAATCCCCTATAGATTTCACGCTGTTGGGAATTGTAATGCTTGACAATTTGGTACAATTGTTGAAAGCAGAGCTTCCGATTGTAGTAACGCTGCCGGGAATTGTAACGCTTAACAGTTTGTATCTGCCGGCAAACGCAGATCTATCAATAGAAGTAACTGCTTTTCCGTTGACCTTCTCCGGAATGACAACAGTTGTTTCAGAACCTGTGAATCTGTAAAGATTTAGCGTTCCGTCAGTGTTATTTAAAAAACTAAAGCTGCTTGCCGGGGTTTCCTGCAGGGTGTTTTCGGTTGCGTAAACGGTCAGCGTATCCGACATAAACGGTATCAGTTCTGCTGCTCCTGTGCCGGTGACCATCAGTAAAGAAAGTGATGCGGCACAAAGCTTTTTCAGAAATTTCCTTTTCACAGTAATTCCCTCCTTGTTAATAATGTGAGATGGATAGATATTTTACGAAACATTATCATCTTTTGTGAATATTATAACATTTTTATTAAATTCCTGTCAACATATAATATATACGAAAAGATGGGGGCGTATTTTATGAATGACAAGCCGCTGATCATCAAAAAACGAGGTGACGATGGTACAAAAATCATATCACTTCGTATTCGTCAGGAGGTTCCGGACGAATTGGACAGAATTTCAAAAGAAAGTAATGATTCCGGAAACGAGATTATCAACCTGATGCTGGAATATGGGATTGAAAATGTACAGATCAAATAGAAAAGATGAGAAATAGCGGTGAAAACAAACACTTTGTCCGATAACGGAAACTTTACAAGAAAAATCTAAAAAAATCCTTGCAATTTTCGAGATGGTATGTTATAATTCGTATGTTATCTATGGAGAAACGAAAGAGGTGAGAGATAATGAAGGAGAACATTCATCCTAACTATCAGCAGACAACCATCACTTGTGCTTGCGGTAATGTTATTGAAACCGGTTCTACTAAGAGCAATATCCGTGTTGAAATCTGCTCTAAGTGTCACCCGTTCTTCACAGGCAGACAGAAGTTAGTTGACACCGGCGGTCGTGTTGACAAGTTCAAAAAGCGCTACGGTATGGGTAAGTAATTATCGGAGTAATCCGATCAGGGACGGCACAGCTATGGACTGTGTCGTCCCTTTTCCTTATTGATGCAGATAAAGGAGGAGGGCGGCATGCAAAGCTATCAGACGGTTGCCAAAGAAGCCTCGGCAGAATTTATCGAACAGCGTTCACGGTTTATCGGGTTTGTGAAGCCTGTTACAACTGAACAGGAGGCACTGGATTTTATCAACGACAAGCGTCGGGAATACTGGGACGCTACGCATAACGTATATGCCTATGTGCTCAGGGACGGACAACTGAAGCGTTACAGTGACGACGGCGAACCCCACGGAACAGCAGGTGTGCCAACACTTGATGTGATTGTCAAATCAGGAGTCACCGATGTTGTGGTGGTTGTAACAAGATACTTCGGAGGCATTCTGCTGGGGACAGGCGGATTGGTCAGAGCTTATACCAAAGGCGCCAGAATGGCGCTGGAGGCAGGCACCATCGTTACGATGGAGAGCTGTGCCATAGGAGAACTGTTGTGCGACTATAATCAGTACGGCAGGCTGTCGGGGCTGATTCCTTCCTGCGGAGGGGTGATTGACGATACAGTTTTTACAGACAGCGTCCGGATACGGTATCATATCAAAGAAGAAGCGTTCGGTGCGTTTCAGAAGCAGCTTGCGGATATCACCTGCGGAAGCGTTACAACAGACGTAACGGATACCGGATTTTTTGCTAAAAAACAGTCATAACAGCCAATAGAGATATTTTTAAGAAATTCCGGTTATTTTTTGCAATTTATTTTCATATAAATAAAGGTAATGCGTTTTTTGCTGCGTATATATATAGTATAAGGTAAAGCGGAGGTGAGTCTGATGACGATTCGGGAACGGATTGAACAAACAGAGCAGGAGATGCTGTCGCCTTATGCCGCTTTGTCGGCGAACAGTGCCGGCAGAAACCGTCAGGAAGAACCCTGCCGATTAAGAACGGCATTTCAGCGTGACAGGGACAGAATCGTTCACTGCAAAGCTTTCCGAAGGCTGAAGCATAAGACGCAGGTGTTTTTATCGCCGGAAGGAGATCATTACCGCACACGGCTGACCCATACCTTAGAAGTAGCGCAAATTGCCCGAACCATTGCCAGAGCCTTGCGTCTGAACGAGGATCTGACAGAAGCCATTTCTCTGGGACACGATCTGGGACACACTCCCTTTGGTCATGCAGGAGAAAGAGCACTGAACGATCTGATGGAGGGTGGGTTCCGGCACTATGAACAAAGCCTGCGGGTGGTGGACGTGCTGGAGAAAGAAGGTCAGGGACTGAACCTGTGTTACGAAACACGAAACGGCATTCTGTGCCATACCAAAGGACAGCAGGCGGATACCATGGAAGGCAGAATTGTCAGGATAGCGGACAGAATTGCCTATATGAATCATGATATTGACGATGCGATCCGTGCAGGAGTAATGAGTCCGCAGGATATCCCCCGGGAAATTACCCGGGTGTTGGGAGAAACGACCAGCTCCCGTATCAATACGATGGTAAGCTCTGTGATAGATCATACGCAGGGCAGTCAACTGAAAATGGCGCCGGAGGTACAGGAGGTTTTTGACAGACTGCATCGGTTTATGTTTGAGAACGTGTACTGTAATGATCATGCGAAACATGAAGAAAAAAAGGTGCCGACGCTTATTGAAATGTTGTTTACATATTTTACGAAGCATTTGGAGCTGCTGCCGCCGGAGCTGCAGGCTGTGGCAGAGCAGGAGGGCAGTCAAAGAGCAGTCTGTGACTATATTTCCGGTATGACAGACCACTATGCTACCGAAAAATTCAAGGCGCTGTATGTTCCCGACGCATGGACGTAAGCCTTGCTGTTCAGGCTTTTTGACGAGCCTGTCAGATGTTGTATGCCAACACTTTCTGACAGGGCTGTGTTATACGGTTTCGTGCTGAGACTATAAGATAATGATTCAAGAAATAGTTTGTGATATAGCTATGTCATAAGGTTTCGTGTCTGGTTGTATGTTGCTTGTAACACTAAATGAAGGACTATATCTCAGTACCGTATGAACGGAAGAATGCAGACTATATGAAACAACTATTATAAGGTTGGTAAATCGCAGTTTGTTGTACAGTCCATCTTCTTGACTTGACTGTCAGGAAGAGTTGCGGGCTTTCAGCTCACTCAATTCTCGTTTGTGGAGGAAATCTTTATGACTTTTAAAATAGGAAACGGCTGGAAAGCCTGTTATGACGAAGAAATGGGACGCTATTTCGGCGAGTATGGCGGAATCCAGTCGTATAATCTGTACGAGCTGACAAAAGAGCAGTACGATGCGCTTGATAAAAAAATGAGCGAAGGAGACGCCTGCAAGATCATGTATGAAGGACGGCATCTGTATATGGCGGTTGATGACCGATGCGGACCGCCGTATACGATCGTTTTCGACGATGACTATGAAAAGCTTTGCCCGTGGGCAAAGGTGATACAATCCGGCAAGGTTTGGCCGGACGGGCTGACCGATGCGGCAGTTGAAATATTTGAGTCTGAAAAAAACAATCGTGAGCAGAGACGAAAAAAACGGGAAGAGCGGGAAAAGAAAAAAACGAACGATGAATGATCCGGATATCCCGGAGTTTACGGGGAAGTTACTAAGAGTGTCTGTTTTCAGATATTGGCAATTTCGTATAGATACAAACCGAATTGGCTAAACCGAGTTTTGTATCAGGAATGGTATATGTCTGAATAAATAGATTCTGGATTGATGAAACATCAAAATATTTGTCCGGACCGTTTCAAAAAGCGGCAGCAGTTCTGCAAGAGCGGACGGGCAATCATTGTCAATAGCTGAATTTTTATTCGCATTGTTGCCTGATGCATATAAGAATATCAGATACAGGCTCAATAAAAAGTTTGTGATATCACCTTGTCATAAGGCGGCGTGCTAAACGATAAGATTATGATTTATGTTATATTATAAAACCGCAAAAAAGGAGAATGGAATGGCAATAACCGAGGAATTCAAGCAAGAACTGAAAAGCAGGCTGAATATTGCCGATGTGATCGGTCAGTATGTCAAGCTGAAAAAATCAGGGAGAGGACTGATGGGGCTGTGTCCCTTTCACGGTGAAAAAACCCCCTCTTTCAGCGTGTCACCGGAGTTGGGTGTATATCATTGCTTTGGCTGTCACGAAGGAGGAGATGTTATACAGTTTGTCCGCAAAATAGAGAATCTGGACTATGTGGACGCTGTCAAGTGGCTGGCACAGAAGGCAGGTATGACAGTGCCGGAGGACGGAGAAGACAGAGCTGCGTCTAACCTGCGGCAGCGGATTTTCGAAGCCAATCGTGAGGCGGCAAAGTTTTATGTTCGTCAGCTTTATACTCCCGACGGGAAGGAAGCGCTGGATTATCTTCTGAAACGGCAGCTTTTGCCGAAGACCATTACTCATTTCGGGCTTGGTTATTCACCGAAATCCCGTTTTGCGCTTGTCAATTATATGAAAGGAAAGGGCTTCTCGGAAACCGAGCTGATACAGGCAAATCTTGCCAACCGGTCACAGAAGGGTCATGCGTATGACCGCTTTACCGACAGAGTGATGTTTCCGATCATAGACCTGCAAAAAAGGGTAATCGGTTTTGGCGGAAGGATCATGTCAGATATCAAGCCCAAATACCAGAATACCTCTGATACGCCTGTGTTCAGCAAGAGCAGAAATCTTTTTGCACTGCAGTTTGCCAAAAACCAGGCGCACGGACAGTTGATTCTGGTAGAGGGCTATATGGACGTTATCGCACTGCATCAGGCAGGCTTTGAAAACGCCGTGGCAACGCTGGGAACGGCGCTGACCAGAGAACAGGCGCTGATCATCAAACGATACTGTGATGAAGTAGTGATCTGCTATGATGCCGATAACGCCGGACAGCAGGCAACGGCGAGAGCCATAGAGATAATGCGTCCGTTGGGACTGAATATCAGGGTGCTGACCGTGCCTGACGGAAAGGATCCGGATGAGTTTATGAAATCTCACGGTGATCAGGGTCCGGGAAGATTTCGTATGCTGCTTGAAAAAAGCGGCAATGATATGGATTATCGCCTGCAAAAGCTGCGGGGAAGATATAATCTGGAGATTACCCGTCAGCGAGTGGATTTTCTGACAGAGGCGTGCCGTCTTGTTGCCGGACTGGATAACAGTATCGAGCGTGATGTTTATATTTCATCACTCTCTGAAGAACTGGGGGTAGAAAAGGCGGCGATTCGCCAGCAGGTAGACAAGAACCTGCGGTATCAGCAAAAACAGGCTGCCAAAAACGAACAAAGAGAAATCAGACGAACCCTGACCGCTGCACCGGAGGCGGGTTTTGCGGCGGAGAGTTATAATCTTCGGACGGCAAGCACAGAAGAAGCACTGATCGCCCTGCTGTTTACCAATCCTGATATAGCGTCTGAGCTTTTCAAAAAGGTAGACAGCAAATTGCTGGTTACGGATTTTCACAGACGGGTGTTTGACATTCTGAAGGAACGAGAAGCCAGCGGATACGATTTTTCACTGACAGATGTTTCGGATTCATTTACCGACATGGAGCTGAACAGACTGTCACGCATTCTGACAACGCATCCCCGTGAAGAAGACCCCAGAGCGGCGGCAAAGGATTATATCGGTATCCTGCAGGAAGAAGCCGACAAGCTGACGCCGGAACAGATTGCTTCTGCTGATGCCGAAACGATGATGGAACAGTTGAGAAAACTCAGAGATAAAAAGCAGTAGTCGGTTATACAGGAAGCGGCTCAGACTGCAACCTGTTTTATATATATTTTTTTCAAAAGCAAAGGAACAAGAAATCATTGGAGGTATGATCAATGCTTGGAACACAACCTGATAAAAAAACAGTGCTGAAAGACCTGATGGAAATGGGAAAACAAAAGGGACAGATCACGAATAAAGAGATACTGGACGCCATCGGTGAAATGGATATTGATCCGGAACAGCTTGAAAAATTCTATGATACACTGGAGCAGATGGGTATAGAGATCGTTGAAACAATGGACGACATCATGCTGGACGACGTGGCGCTGACCTCCATTACGGAAGAAGGCGACGTGCTGGAAGAAGACGACAGCGAGCCCGCTGCGGAGAGCATCACCATTGATGATCCGGTAAAAATTTACCTCAAAGAGATCGGCAGAGTGCCGCTGCTGACGCCGGAAGAAGAACTGGAACTGGCTGTTAGGATATCCAACGGCGACGTGGCCGCCAAGAAGCGTTTGTCAGAGGCGAACCTGCGACTGGTTGTCAGTATCGCCAAGCGGTATCTCGGCAGAGGTATGCAGTTTCTGGATCTGATTCAGGAGGGAAATCTCGGTCTGATCAAGGCGGTAGAAAAGTTTGACTATACAAAAGGCTTCAAGTTCTCAACCTATGCTACATGGTGGATCCGTCAGGCAATTACGAGAGCAATTGCCGATCAGGCAAGGACGATTCGCATACCCGTACACATGGTAGAAACGATCAACAAGGTAAAGAAGGTTTCCAGTCAGCTTTTGCACCAGACAGGTCATGAGCCTACTGCTGAAGAGATTTCAGAGGTAATCGGAATGCCGACGGACAAGGTTCGTGAGATTATGCGGGTAGCGCAGGAACCTGTTTCGCTGGAAACGCCTATCGGTGAGGAAGAAGACAGCCATCTCGGCGATTTTATACCCGATGATGATGCGCCTGCTCCGCAGGATGCTGCTTCACACACCTTGCTGAAGGAACAGCTTTCAGAGGTACTTTCTACCCTGACTCCCAGAGAGGAGCGTGTGCTTCGTCTGCGTTTCGGACTGGAGGACGGCCGTTCCAGAACATTGGAAGAGGTTGGCGAGAAGTTCAATGTTACCCGTGAGAGAATCCGCCAGATTGAAGCGAAAGCGCTTCGCAAGCTGCGTCACCCCAGCAGAAGCAAAAAGCTCAGAGATTTTCTGGATTGATCAACAGCATTTCATTCAGAATGAAAAGTGCCTCACAGGACCGGTGCATGGCTGCACAGGACGAGTCCGCTCTCGTTCGCTGACGCTCACTCACTTCATACAAATTCACAACTTCAGTTCCGCAGGCGTCCGGCACGGGCAGCGACGATTAGTCGCTGCCTTTTTCGCATTCCGCCGTCGCAGCCCCTAAAGGGCTGCTTATGGCTGCTGTATCTGAAAATGCAGATTCAATTCACGCATCAGCTTCACCGTGCCTGCTATGTATATTGAGTGTTGATGTTATAAAGAGTCTTCAAACAACGATTTCAGGGGATCGGGTTTTTTTCGCAAAGTCTATGTATGGAAGATGAAAGAAAAGAAAGTATGGACAGCAGAAAGAGCGTGAACTTCACACTGAATGCGTCAACAACGATTTCAGGGGATCGGTTTTTTTTCGCAATAGTCTATGTATGGAAGATGAAAGAAAAGAAAGTTTGGACAGCAGAAAGAGCGTGAACTTCACACTGAATGCGTCAACAACGTTTTCGGGGGTGTCGGGGGGACTTTTTCGCAAAAGTCTATGTATAGAAGATGAAACAAAAGAAAGCATGGACAGCAGAAAAAGTGTGAACTTCACACTGAATGCGTCAACAACATTTCCGGGGGTGTCGGTTTTTTTAGCAATAGTCTATGTATGGAAGATGAAAGAAAAGAAAGCATAGACAGCAGAAAGAGCGTGAACTTCACACTGAATGCGTCAACAACGTTTTCGGGGGTGTCGGGGGGACTTTTTCGTAAAAGTCCCCCTGACCGTAAAAGTCCCCCCGACCGCAAAAGTCCCCCTGACATGGAAGGGTTAGTTGATTTTCTGAGCGGCTTTTTGCACGAAGCTGTCTGACTTTACGGAAAAGCGGGTATGGGTGCCTTCGGCGATCAGACCGCCGTTGTCAAAAGCTTTAACGTCAAAACGGTAGCATCTGCCGTCAATTTCTGTCAAAACGGCGGTTGCCGAAATGTCGGCACCAATGGGGCTGGCGCTGATGTGTCTGATGGTAAGCTCTGTGCCGACAGTTGTTATACCTTCCGGCAGATAGGGAGTCAGCATAGTGCAGGCTGCCTGTTCCATCAAAGCTGCCACAGCCGGTGTTGCCAGCACCGGCAAAGTGCCGCTGCCCATCGTCAGGGCAGTGTTGCGGTCACTCACTGTGTCTTTTACGGTTGTTTCTGTTCCTGTAATCAATTCTTTCATTGTGTTTTAACTCCTTCCAATATTGATGGTATTTCTGCGTCTTGATAAAATCCGCATGAACTGCTATAATATATAATAGTTTGATTATAAGTTTGATTATAACACAGATTTTTGGCGAAGAAAAGACGAACATCAAAACTTCGTTCAGGAAAGAGGCGACAGGGTATTATGGCAGCGAAAGCAAAAAGCAAGTCGAAACAAGGGGAGCAAGCCGCCAAAGACGGGGAAAAGAACGGCCGTCCCAGAATACATACGCTTGATGAGCTAAGGGGACTTGCTATTTTCTGTATGGTGTTCTTTCATGCATTTTACAGCATCGGTTATTTTTTTGACTATGAATGGGGCAGGATACTGGTGAACTTTTTTCAGCCGGCAGAGCCCTTTTTTGCCGGATTATTTGTCCTTTTATCCGGCATTGCCTGCAACCTGAGTCATTCCAATCTTGAAAGAGGCGTCAAGCTGGCGCTGATCTCTCTGGGTGTCACACTGGTTTCTTTTTTGGCTTTGGGACAAAGTAACATGATACAATTCGGCATTCTCCACATGCTTGCTTCGTGTATGCTGTTGTATGGTTTGTGCAACAAGTATCTGAAGCTGATTCCTTCGGTAATCGGTATTGTCATTAACCTTTTGCTGTTTTGGTTTACATGGTCAATTACCGCAAGAGCTGTCGGATTTCCGCCGTTTATGTCATGGTCTGTTCCGGATTCATGGTACAGTACCCGTTTTCTGTTTATGCTGGGTTTCCCTTACGAGGGTTTCAGTTCTTCCGACTATTTTCCGCTTCTGCCCTGGCTGTTTCTGTTTTTTGCCGGTACTTATCTTGGAAGAATCGGCATCAAGCACAAATTCCCGAAATTTCTTTTCAAAAAGCGTATTTCCTTCTTTGCCTTTCTCGGCAGACATTCTTTGCTGATCTATCTGGCGCACCAGCCGGTAATATTTGGTTTGTGCTATGCCTATATCGGCATCAGCAGTTGGTTTCACTGAATGATCTGTCCCTGAAAACGGATCGCTTCAGCGGGACAGAAACATCTGGCAGCAGGGGACTGTCATGAACGATCAATACTTCAGCAAACAATATTTGAAAAAACAAGCGGTCCTTCTCTCGTGTAAGTCTTGAGAGAAGACCGCTTGTACTGATGTAAGAGAAATTATTAATGGTCGGGAGTTCTGATGATTATATTCCGCTTGAAAAACGGCAGCATATTATGCGATCAGCTTGTTTTTAAGCCGCAGTCTGTCTGAAATCATAGCAATAAATTCGCTGTTCGTGGGCTTGCCTCTGCTGTTGTGGATCGTGTAGCCAAAGTAGGAGTTCAGCACGTCGACGTCACCCCTGTCCCATGCAACCTCGATGGCATGACGAATGGCTCTTTCAACTCTGGACGGTGTGGTCACATATTTTTCTGCGACACAGGGATAAAGCTCTTTTGTGACAGCATTGATGATTTCCGGCTGTTTAACCGACATTATGATAGAATAACGCAGATAATGATATCCTTTGATATGAGCAGGTACGCCGATCTGGTGAAGAATGCCGGTAACAGTCATTTCCAGTTCGCTGTCAAGGCTGTAGATCTTGCTGTTCTGCGTCGGCTGATCCGTGTAAAAGCAGGTAATCAGCTCAGAGATGCGTTCCAGCAGATCGGCAGTGCGGAAAGGCTTGATAACGTAATAAGCGGCGCCTGCACTGAGAGCCTCACGCTCCAGCATGGGACTGTCAAAGCCGGAGATGATGACGAAAATCGGACGCTGAGTACCGTTTGCTTCTCTGATGGTTCTCATAACGCCTACGCCGTCCAGTCCGCTCATGAACATATCCATCAGTACCACATCAGGACAGAAAGTATTGATATTTTCGAGTACACGGTTTCCGTTTTTGTCACAGAACTGCGGTTCAAAACCTTTTTCGGCAAAAATGTCCTTTTCGCCTGTCTGAAACTGTGCGGCTTCCTCTGCAATGAGTACTTTAATCTTGTTATTCATATTCAATCCCTCGTTAATATAAATTTGATGAGTTGATATTACCATAAAATGGTAAATTTGGCAAGATGTAAAATATAAATAATTCAAAATCGGAATTTTCACACAAAAAAGTTTCTAAAGCCTGCCAATCTTTGGCAGTAATTCATCTGAACAGAGGGGTATATTTCATTTTACAAAAGCATAGCAAGTGAAAAAAACTGTCAGAAAAGAGACTGAAAAGTAACCGGAAGAATGAAAGATGCCGGAGTGAGTGATAATATGATCAAGAAAGTAAAAGATTAAGAGAAGCCGAAGGGATATGTGATAAAAGCATGAAACAATAGTAAAATGCTATTGATTGACGGTGAGAAATGAAAGAATCCGGAAAAAATATGTAAAAAGAAGCAAAGAAATGCAGTCGTCGCTTGCCGGCTGACGGGCGGTGAGAGCTGAAGCTGCAACGCTGTAAAACAAGCTCAGGAACGGAGAAAAGACATGAAAAATATGTAAAAAGAAGCAAAGAAATGCACTCATCGTTTGTCGGCTGACGTGCAGTGAGAGCTGAAGCTGCAACGCTGTAAAACGGCTCAGGAACGGAGAATAAGAGCGGAAATGCTCAAAGGTTCCTGAGCTGTTTACTGATGGCGGGTTAAGATGAAGACAGAGCGGACACAGATCAATTATTTTGTTTGGGCAGCTCTTGCATCATCGACTCGGCAAACAGAGCATAGCCATGGGTGGGGTCATTGACAAACACATGAGTGACAACACCGGCAAATTTTCCGTTTTGCAGAATAGGACTGCCGCTCATGCCCTGAACAATACCGCCTGTTTGTTGTAGAAGCTTTTCATCGGTAACATGAATCACCATGTTTTTCAGGGAAGAACGGTCATTATAGCTGATATCTTCAATTTCAATCCGATAATGCTGCGGAGAGGAGCCGCTGACGGTGGTAACCAGTTCGGCAGGACCACGCACCACTTCCTGGCGGTAAGCTACCGGAATCGGTTCGGAGCTGTCCGGTGGGATAAGCAATTTTCCGAAAACACCATGGTCGGTGTTCATTGTCAGAATGCCTTGTGCATTGTCATTGTCAAAGCAGCCTGAAAGAGTTCCCGGATTACCGCAGATTCCCTTTGTCACGGAGGTGATTTCCGTTTTGACGATATCGCCTTCGTTCAAAGGCATCAGGCAGCCGCTTGCAGCGTCGCAGATTCCGTGACCGAGTCCGGCAAACGTCAGTGTATCGGGATCAATACAGGACATTGTGCCAATGCCGGCGATGCTGTCACGGATATGCAGACCCAGCTTGAAGGCGTTGGCATGAACGTCGAATGCCGGCGTAACGGAAGTGGTAAAACACCTGCCGTTTCTTTTTACCTGGATGAGCAGAGGTTCTCCGTCAGATGTACTGACGGATTGTGCAAGCTGTTCGTTGGTTTTCAGCGGCGTACCGTTGACGGAAAGAAGAATATCTCCGGGCTGGATATCGGCGTTTCCGGCAGGATCGGCTGAGCCTTGGGAAGTGCTGACAGGTGAAACAGAAGATACAACCAGACCGTCGGTATAAAGCCTGATGCCAAAGGGCATTCCGCCTGTGAGAATGGTTTTGCGGGGTGTTACGGTTACGCTGACTTGTTTGACGGGGAAAAATCCAAACAACATCAGATCGGCTGTGAGGGTTGTGTCAGACTGTGATTCCGCCTGCACAGCTACGGAATCCGACCGATATCGCAGAGAAAGAGGAAAATCGCCGCTGATGAAGCTGCTGACGGCGCCTGCCGCTGTAATAGTATCCGGAGAAAAATAATCTGTCAGACCGACGGCAATAAAAAGACAGCAGACAGCCGGCGTCAGCAGAAGTGCAAGGCGGCGGAATAATTTTTTGATTATGATCACCACACTTTTTCGTAAGGAAGCACAGACAGAGTACAAGCTTTCGTTTGTCAGCGTGAGACAGTAGCTATTGAGCGGCATAAGCCTGACTGTACAGAAGGAAAAACATCAATGAGAGCCGGGAAAAATGCCGTCAGGTATGAGTGATGAGCCGACAAAAAACTGTCCCGGTGATTCCTTAACCATCATATCATTCTGCAGAAAAACTCTGCTGTTAATAGTCTGCCGCAAATGGAACCGTTTCAAACAGCCGTACACATTACCTGAAAAAGAAATTGCAGGAGATCGGATTAGAAGAAATATTTTTTGTAAAAATCTTACAAATATTAAAGTTAATTTTTGTAAGTATGTTGACAAACTAATCGGTAAACTGGTAAAATAAATTGTTAAAGAAATATGCTTCGCTTCTGCTTGCAGAAAGAGGAGATTCTTTGCACTACATCAGGCACAACAATACAATAAAAAATGAAAAGATGTGATGATCGTGATAAGGAGTATGACAGGTTACGGCAGATTTGAGGGGGTTGTTCACGGGCGGCAGACAGTGTTTGAAATCAAGTCTGTTAACCACCGCTTTTTTGAACTGCAGTGCAGACTGCCCAGAGGCTGCGGCTTTTTGGAAGAGAGTGTTAAGGAACTGGTTTCCGGATATGTATCCAGAGGAAAAATTGACGTATATGTGTCGATAGAAGCAGACGACAGTCTTGAGGCAGACGTTAAGATCAATCATTCACTGGCGTCGGGTTATGTTCGTGCGCTGCGTGAGCTTTGCACAGCTTATGAGCTGAAGGACGATATATCCGTTTCGCTGCTGTCAAGATATTCGGATATTTTCACCGTTACCAAGGCGCCGGACAGTGAAGAAGAGCTGACGGCAATCGTTAAGGAAGCCGGCACCAAAGCGATGGAGGACTTTATGGCGATGCGTGAAAGAGAAGGCGAAAAGCTTTCGGAAGATGTCCTCAGCCACGGCAGAAGAATACTGGAGCTGGTAGGGGAAGTGGAAGAACGCTCGCCGGTGACGGTAGAGGAATACCGTGCCAAGCTGTATGACCGCATGAAAGAGGTGCTGCAGGACAGTAGCATAGATCCGCAGAGGATTCTGACAGAAGCGGCAATATTCGCTGACAAAACGGCGGTGAACGAAGAAACGGTACGCCTGAGAAGCCACTATGCACAGTTGGAAGCAATGCTGCAAAAGAGCGAGCCGGTAGGCAGGAAGCTGGATTTTATTGTGCAGGAAATGAATCGTGAGGCAAATACAACAGGTTCAAAGGTGTGCGATGCGGCGCTGGCGCATAAGGTTGTGGAGATCAAAGCGGAGATTGAAAAAATAAGAGAGCAGATACAGAATATTGAATAACGGGTGATGAAAGATGAAGCTGGTTAATATCGGATACGGCAATATGCTTTCGTCGACAAGGATAATTGCCATCGTCAGTCCGGATGCGGCGCCGGTGAAAAGAATGGTGCAGAACGCAAGGGACAAGGGAATGCTGATAGATGCGTCATGCGGCAGAAAAACCAAGGCGGTGATTATCACAGACAGCGACCACGTCGTATTGTCTGCGGTACAGCCCGAAACGGTTGCTCACCGTGTGAATGAAAGCAGCGAGGAGGAAGGAAGCAATGAAAAATAAGGGCTTGTTAGCGGTTATATCCGGCCCGGCAGGAACCGGTAAGGGAACCGTTGTCAAGGAACTGCAAAAGGACGAACAGATTCGGGTGTCGGTGTCGGCAACCACGAGAGCGCCCAGAGGACAGGAACAGAACGGGGTGGAATACTATTTTCTGTCCAGAGAGCAGTTTGAAGTAATGATCCGGCAGCAGGGGTTTCTGGAATATGCCGAATATGTCGGCAATTATTACGGGTCACCCAGACAACAGGCGGAAGAATGGATGCAGCAGGGCAAAGACGTCATTCTCGAAATAGAGGTGCAGGGCTGTCAGCAGGTCAAAAAAAATTATCCCGAATGCATCAGTATCTTTATCATGCCGCCGTCTATGGAGGTACTGGAGCAGCGCTTGCGTGACAGAGGAACCGAAACGGAAGAGGCTGTTCTGAAAAGACTGTCGAGGGCAAAAGAAGAAATGCCCTTAAGCCGTGAATATGACTATGTTGTGGTCAACGACGTCCTGGAGGACTGTGTCGCCGAAATCAAAGCGATTATTGAGAAGGAAAGAAACAAGGCGTAAGACGCCTGTGTGACAAACAGAAAGGGAGATGCTGTTATGTTTGATAACGATAAGTACACAAGACCGTCAGTAGATGATATTTTTGCAGGAAAGTCCAGTAAATACGCACTGGCAATTGCTGTTGCAAAGCGTGCCAGAGAGCTGACCGATGAGGAAGAAAGAAAAAAAGATAAGGGAAAAATCATGGATAAGCCTGTTTTGGTAGCTGTTGAAGAATTCCGTGAGCATAAGTTTGCTATCTTAGAGCCAAAGACAAATGACTGAAACATATCTGGTGGCAGGCGTTGCGGTTGACCGTACAGCCTATCATTTTGACAAGCTGTACGACTATGTTGTGCCGCAGAACGCAAGGGATATGGCAAAAGTCGGTTGCAGGGTGATGATACGGTTCGGCAACGGTTCTTTGCGTCAGGGCATGATTCTGCGCCTGCATACCGAAGAAGACGCTGCCGGACTGAAAAGCATTGACGAATTGCTGGATCGGGAGCCTGTGCTGTCGCCTGAGCTGGCAGAGCTTGTTTTTCAGATGAAGGACAGATGTTTCTGCACACTGTTTGACGCCTGCCGCACTATGCTGCCTACAGGACTGTCGCTGAGAGTGACCTTCGATTATGCTCTTGCACAGGACTATCGGCAAAAAGCGGAAGCCGCTGCTCTGACAGAAACCGAGAATCAGATCATTGCTTATTTGCAGCAGCGGAAAAAACCGGTGCGGCAGGACAGACTGCTGAAGAATCTCGGACTGTGTGAGGACAGTTTGTTGATCAGACTGACTAAAAAAGATATACTGACCCGCAGTGAAACCGTCAAAAAACGGCTGCAGGATCTTAGCATAAAAATGGTGACGCTTTGTCATGAGGACAGCGGAAGAAAACTGACGCCTATGCAGAAGGAAGTTGTTGACGTGCTGAACAGCGTCGGCGACGTGTCCAAAAAAGAAATCTGCTATTTTACGGGAGTCAGCGGAGCGGTGGTTGACAATCTTGTCAAAAGGGGCATTTGCGCCTACTATGACGCAGAACCGCCTGTTCCGGAACGTCAGGAAGAGTCGGCTGCTGCTGATGAAGACATTACGCTGATTTCCGGTCAGCAGCGGGCGTATGATGAGCTGCTGGCAAAATATGAGAGTAAGACACCCGGTGCGGCGCTGCTGTACGGTATTACCGGCAGCGGCAAAACCTCGGTGTTCATGAAGCTGATCGACAGGGTAAAAGCCGATCATCGGGGGGTTATCTGTATGGTGCCTGAAATAGCCCTTACCCCGCAGCTTCTCCATAAATTTACAGCCCGGTACGGTGATAGTGTTGCGGTGTTTCACAGCGGTCTGTCACTGTCCAAGCGGCTGGAGGAATGGAAACGGGTTAAAAACGGTCAGGCTTCTATTGTGGTGGGGACCAGGTCAGCCGTGTTTGCGCCGCTGAAAGATATCGGACTGATCGTCATGGACGAAGAACAGGAGTATTCTTATAAATCAGGCGCTAATCCCCGCTTTCATGCCAGAGATATGGCAAAGCTCAGGTGCCGTTATCACTCCTGTCTGCTGGTGCTGTCGTCTGCCACGCCTTCAGTAGAAAGCTTTTATCTCGCTCAGCAGGGACGCTATTCCCTGCATACCCTGAACGTGCGCTACGGTTCTGCCAGACTGCCGAAAGTGATAACGGCTGATATGAACCGTGAACAGGCAGCAGGCAATTCGTCCGGTTTCAGTTCGGTGCTGCTGGAGGAAATTGAAAAAAACCTCAGCAGAGGGGAACAATCCATTATCCTGCTTAACCGCCGGGGACACAATACCTTTGTCGCCTGCCGAAGCTGCAATGAGGTGCTCTCTTGTCCGAACTGCTCCATTTCACTGACCTATCACAGCGCCAACAACCGTCTGATGTGTCATTACTGCGGCTACTCTGTGCCGACGCCAAGGGAATGTCCGGGCTGCGGCTCAGACAAGCTGCGCTATTCCGGCTCCGGTACACAAAAAGCCGAACAACAGCTTCAGGAGCTGTTTCCTTCGGCAAGACTGCTGCGGCTGGATACCGATTCGACGATGCAGCGGTATGCTTATGAGAAGAAGCTGTCTGCTTTCCGCAAAGGGGACTATGATATCATGCTGGGAACGCAGATGGTGGCAAAAGGACTGGATTTTCCGAAGGTAACCCTCGTGGGCGTTCTGTCGGCGGACCTGATGATGCACAGTGACGATTTTCGCAGCTATGAGCGTACTTTTTCTCTTCTGACGCAGGTGGTGGGACGCTCCGGAAGAGGCGATATTGAAGGCCGTGCCGTGATCCAGACCTATGAACCGGAGAATCCTGTCATCGAGCTGGCGGCGGCGCAGGACTACAACGCTTTTTTTGACAGTGAGATCAGTCTGCGGCAGTCGATGCTGTATCCGCCTTTTGCGGATATCTGTGTGGTAGCCTTTTCGGGCGAGGACAGACAGCAGACCCATCGGGCGTCATTGTTTTTTGCCGAGCGCCTGTCACAGCTGGCAGGCAGTGAATATGCCAAAGAGCCTATGCGTGTGCTGGGGCCTTCGCCGGCTCTGATCGCCAGAGTAAGCAACCGCTTCCGGTACCGCATCATCATAAAATGTAAGAATAACCGCCGTATGCGGGAGCTTTTGTCCAGACTTTTAACGGAATTTGGTAATAATCGTACATTTGCCGATGTCAATGCTTTCGCTGACATTGATCCGGATACGATTATGTAGAAATTGAAAGGATACAAGTGTTTACTTCCACCGGACACTTTTCCGGTTATACTGTTTGCAGTTTGATAACTGTCTTTGATCAAATGGAAAGGAATGTTTATGAAAACTTCAATGAAGATAACGGCGCTGTTGTGTGCGTTGAGTTTAGGAGCAGCAATGACTGCCTGCAACAGTTCTCAGAGTGGTACAGAAAACATGGCTTCTGACGGCAACGCAAAAAACGGAGCGGTAACACCGGCAGAACAACTCTTTCAATCTCAGATTGCCGATACACAGGTAAAAACAGTATTTACCAACAACGGCACGAAGTATTACTGTAACGGTTCTTCCGTATGGAAAATAGTTGATGACAACACCTTTGAATTAGTAAAGGTGTATGATCAGGAAAAACTGAGCAATACTGAAATTCCAAAAGAATATAAAGCCTATTATGACAAAACAGGGGAACAGTATGATCCAAAAGACTTTTTGGATAGTTTTTATTATTCTTACAGTCAAGATGCTGCTTGCGGGAATGATTTCTACGGAATTGAGAGAGATAATTCTGGTGATTATAATCATTGGAGTTTTAAAGACAGTGATATGGTGACAAGAGAGAGAATAGACACCAAGAATGCTCTTGAACCTGTGGCACACAAGTATCAACTGGAAACGGATCGTATCAATGATTTGTTGTATTATATGTATTTTCCTCTTGATGGAGGAGATGGTTTTATTTATGCACCACTCAGGTTTGATAATGAAACAGCAAGTAAATATTCTCAGTTTCAGTTATTGTTTGTCCGCTGTGCTAAGGACGGCAGCAAGTACGAAATGTTTGACGGAGTTTCTGTATCTGACTTTACGATCAGTGATGGTTGGGTCTATTACTATGACAGCGGTTACGTCCCTGAAGAAGGTAAGTATAAAAACTTTGATGCGAAACGCAGGGGTATATACAAAATGAGGACAGACGGCAGTGAAAAAACAAAAATTGTCGATCAGATTCCGATTAATCAACTTGAAGAAAATAGAGATTATTTAAATGCTGTATATAAAATGGCAGTGGTAGGCGATTCGCTCTATTATATTGTTAAGAATAATAATAATGAGTCTTATCTGTATACCGTTGCTTTGAACGGAGGCACTGCTGAGAAAGTAACAAAAAATACTTGCGGTGATTATTATATTGATGCATCAAATAATACCTTGTATTATATTAAAAGTGATACGCTGAGAACCATAGATACTCTTTTTGTACATCATCTTTCCGATCACTCCGAAACATCACTGAAGACCAATTATCCTTTTACAGGTTCACCTTATGGAAGCAAAAGCCATTCTTTTTCTGTAGACGGTGATTATTTATATGTCGCAGATAATAATGAGTTATTTGGAAATAGCATTGATATGAAAGGGCAAGTAGCTCTCACAAAATACAAACAGTATGTAACAGTCAAAGAGCCGGAATATCTGTTGTACAAAGCTCACCATACAGGAGAAAGAATCAATCTTCAATCCGGTGAAGTAGACTATTTGTTTCAATATAGGTTTTATGACACAGCGGAGGATCCTTTGTCTGGTTTTAAGCAAGTGAATTATGCAGAGCCAGACAAAACCGTATGGAAGAGTGCCGAAGAAATACAGGCTGCACTGCAAGAGATCAGAAAAAAATATAATCTGGACGAGGAAGAATAATCCGTTAAAACGGATCAATTTGATATGAAACATCAAAAATACAAAGGAGTATTCGAGCAATGGCAATCAGAAATATTGTTAAGGAAGGCGACCCGGTACTGACAAAGGTCTGCCGTCCTGTAGAAAAATTTGATGAAAGACTGCATTCACTGCTGGACGATATGTATGAAACTATGCAGGCAGGGGAAGGCGTTGGTCTTGCGGCGCCGCAGGTAGGTATTCTGCGCAGAATGTTTGTGATTGATATCGGTGACGGTCTGCTGGAGTTTATCAACCCACGCATTATCAAGACCTCCGGCGTTCAAGAAAGCAGCGAGGGCTGCCTTTCCTGTCCGGGAGAATTCGGTATTACAAGACGGCCGATGTATGTCACCGTAGAGGCGTATAACCGTGAGGGGGACAGATTTACGCTGAACGCCGAAGGACTGCTCGCAAAGGCAATCTGTCACGAAAATGATCACCTTGACGGTATTCTCTTTAAGGAACACGTGATCCGTGATGTGGAAATGCCTCTTCCCAAAAAGAAAAGAAGATAAAAAGTGCTTTTCTCCGACAGAACTGTGCTGAAAATGCTCAGACTGCCAATAGTTGAGCATAATAATTAAGCAAAATCATGAGGGTGACTGTCATTACGCTGAAATAAAGAGCAGAATCAATCCATCTTGTTTTTTAACATAAAAGAAACAAGGCACGAATCAGCGGTTAGAGAATGGTTGAGCCAAACAGAATTGCGCTGAATAAAACAGGCAGCGATTGCCTGAGCAGAAAAAAACGGGCGGAGGATCATAACGCTGTGATTGATTAAGTGGAATATAAAAGAGCCCGAAAAGAGTAGTAGAGATCAAGACGGTAAATGCAGAGAAATTTGCCGCAGAAGGAGTGAATAACCGTGAGAATCGTCTTTATGGGAACACCGGATTTTGCTGTTCCGTGTTTAGAGGCACTGATCAAAGACGGCAATGAGATAGCGGCGGTATATACACAGCCGGACAAGCCAAAGGGCAGAGGGTATCATCTGATACCACCGCCGGTAAAGGAGTGTGCCATAGCCCACAACATACCGGTATATCAGCCGGCAACATTAAAGGACGGAGCGGCATTTGCTGAGCTGCAGCAGCTTGCGCCGGAATTGATTGTCGTGGTAGCATACGGAAAGATTTTACCTCAGAATATTCTGACGCTGCCGAAATACGGATGTATCAATGTTCATGCTTCTCTGTTGCCGAAATACCGAGGTGCAGCACCGATTCAGTGGGCGGTACTCAACGGCGAAAAAGAAGCAGGAGTGACTGCTATGCAGATGGACGTCGGTCTTGACACCGGTGATATGCTTTTGAAGGCTGCGATCCCTGTTGGGGAGAACGAAACAGCCGACGAGCTGCATGACAGACTAGCTGCATTGGGAGCAGAGGTGATTGTCAGAACGGTTCATGCTGCCGCCGAAGGAACGCTGAGTCCGGAAAAACAGGACGATAGTTTATCTTGTTATGCGTCTATGCTGACAAAGGAAATGTCAGCCATTGATTTCAATAAAACGGCGCAGGAAGTGCATAATCAGGTCAGAGGTCTTCATTCATGGCCTTCGGCAACTGCTGAGCTGAACGGAAAGCGCATGAAAATCCATCGTACTGTACTTGCCGATGGCAGCGGGACACCGGGACAGGTATTGTCCTTACAGCCCTTTGTGGTAGCTTGCGGAAGCGGTGCTGTCGAAATCACAGAACTGCAGCCTGAGGGAAAGAAAAAGATGACAGCGCAAGCATATCTGAACGGTTTACACGGCGTCAAAGCGGAGGACCTGAGCTTTTCATGAGATTCGCAAAGCCATCGGAAAAAATGACTTTCCACAGAAGCAAGTGTCGTTTCTGCGGTTATTGAGAAGGTCAGCAATAAAAGTATTTTATCAGATCAAGAATAGGAACTGCAACGCATTTTGGCACAGCAGAGCAATAAATAGCGGGAAAAAGGACCATGAATAAAGAAGCATGATGAAAGAATCAATTTTGCGGTTGAAAAAGTATTGGCAGATGAAGCTGCTTTTCAACGGATAACGAAACATACCCTGAGAGACCGTTGTGAGGAAACCGTAAGAATGCCGGAAGACGGGTGCAGGGAACTGGTTCCCTGCCGAGGGGGTCCGGGGGGCGAGGAGCCACCCGGTAGGGTTCGGGGCAAAGCCCTGACATACCCTGAGAGACCGTTGTGAGGAAACCGTAAGAATGCCGGAAGACGGGTGCAGGGAACTTGTTCCCTGCCGAGGGGGTCCGGGGGGCGAGGAGCCGCCCGGTAGGGTTCGGGGCAAAGCCCTGACACAAAAGAGAAGGAGGTGAGGGAATATGATGACGGCAAGACAGGCAGCTTATGATGGATTGATGAAGGTAGAGGAGCAGAGGGCATATTCCAATCTGACGCTGGATAAGCTGCTGAATAACAGCGGCATGAACGGAAGAGAGAGAAGCCTTGCAGCAAGATTGTTTTATGGGGTTCTGGAGAATAAGCTTTTGCTGGACTATAATATCGCAGTAAGGGCAGACAGACCTGTCGGACAGATTGATACAGGCGTACTGGTCATTCTGCGGCTGGGACTGTATCAGATTCATTTGTGTGACGGTATTCCGACGTCTGCGGCGGTAAATGAAACCGTTGCGCTGTGCAGACACAATCACTTTGACAATGCGACAGGATTTGTCAACGGCATTCTGAGAGCGTCGGCAAAGCAACAGGAGCTTTTGCTGCCGAATCCGAAAAAAGGAAAGAATAAATATTATTCCGTGCGGTTTTCATGTCCCGAGCCGATTATCAGATTATGGAGAGAAAGCTACGGAGATGAAAATACACTGGGACTTCTCAGTTCTCTGAGTGAAAGACCGCCGTTGTGTGTGAGAGTGAACACATTAAAAACAACGGCTGACGAACTGATCGAAGAGCTGAAAACAAGCGGTGTCAGAGCTGAAAAGTCGGCGTATATGAAAGAGTGCCTGCTGCTGAAGGATACAGGAGCGATAGAAATACTTGAGCAGTATCATCAGGGACTGTTTCATGTACAAGATGCTGCATCGCAGATCTGCTGCAGCATCTTATCGCCGAAGAACGGCGACAGGGTACTGGATATCTGTTCTGCACCGGGAGGAAAGACGTTTACCTGTGCAGAGCTAATGAAGAATCAGGGAGAGATATTGTCGTGCGATCTTTATGAATCACGGCTAAAGCTGGTCAGAAGCGGCGCAGAACGGCTGGGACTTTCGATTATCCGAACAGTATGCGCCGACGCATCGACGCTGCAAACGGATTTTCAGGCAGACAGAGTTTTATGCGACGTTCCCTGCTCCGGATTGGGGATCATACGAAGAAAACCGGAACTCCGGTACAAAGAAGATCTGGGATTAACAGCGCTGCCGGAGATTCAGTACAAGATTCTGCAGAATGCTGCAGGTTACGTCAAAAAAGGCGGTGTACTGGTCTACTCAACCTGTACGTTGAATCCTGCCGAAAACCACGAAAATGCAGCCCGGTTTTTAGAGGAACACAAGGAATTTCAGGCGTGTGAAATCATACTGCCGCAGGGAATGGAGCGAGGCATACAGGAAGCCGAAAACGAACTGACGCTGATGCCGCATATACATTCTACAGACGGCTTCTTTATCAGCCTGTTTCGAAGGAAGTGAGGAAAATGCTGAAGGATATCGGATCAATGACGGAAGAAGAGCTTGCAGCAGACCTGAAAGCATTGGGAGAGCCATCATACAGAGCCGGTCAGGTTTATCGGTGGGTGCAGTCGGGCGCAAAAAGCTTTGACGAAATGACTAACTTATCCAAAAAACTAAGAGAAACACTTGTGCAGAACTACCATATCTTTTCTGCAACTATTGAAAAAAAATTAATTTCGGCTTATGATGGTACAAGGAAATATCTGCTCTCGTTTCCGGACGGAGAAATGGTGGAATCTGTACTGATGCAATACCACCACGGATATACAAGCTGTATATCGACGCAGGTGGGGTGTAAGATGGGCTGTACCTTTTGTGCAACAGGCAAAAGCGGATTTTCAAGAAATCTGACAGCGTCAGAAATGCTTTCGCAGCTCCGGGCCGAGCAGGAAGATGCAGGTATCCGGATTTCGAATATCGTACTGATGGGAATGGGAGAACCGCTGGATAATTATGAAAACGTTATGCGTTTTCTGGAGCTTGTGAGCAGCGAGCAGGGACTGAATATCGGAATGCGGCATATATCTTTGTCAAGTTGCGGACTTGTTCCCAAAATATACGAGCTGGCAGACAGACATCTGCAGCTCACCTTATCGGTTTCGCTTCATGCGCCGAACGATCAGATCCGCAGCAGAACGATGCCGGTGAACCGACGCTATGGGATTGATGAGCTGCTGAAGGCGTGTCGGTACTATATACAGCAAACAGGGAGAAGAATATCTTTTGAATATGCGATGATAGACGGTGTAAATGACAGTGACGCCAATGCATTGGAGCTGGCGGGCAGACTTCGGGGAATGCTGTGCCACGTCAACCTGATTCCTGTCAATACGGTGGGAGGAACAGGTTATCAGAAAAGCCGGCAGACACGAATCAAAAGCTTTATTGCTGTTCTGGAGAAGGCAGGAATAACGGCTACGGTGAGAAGAACACTGGGAAGCGACATCAATGCCTCCTGCGGACAGTTGCGCAGGGCACATCAGAAGGAGGAAGGATCAGAATGAGAGTATATTCCGGAAGCGATATCGGGCTCAGGCGGGACTCCAATCAGGATTACTGCAAAACGGGCGAGTTTTCGGACAATGTAGTATGGGCAGTGGTATGTGACGGCATGGGCGGCGCAAACGGCGGCTGTACAGCCAGCAGCGTTGCGGCGGAAACTATCTCTGCCGAACTGAACGAAGGCTATCGCTCAGAAATGGGAGCTGAAGAGATCCGCAGTCTGATGGAGAAGGCAGTAGATAAAGCAAACAGCAAGGTATATCAGATGGCACAGGAGGATCCTAATCTGTACGGAATGGGAACGACGGTGGTGTGTGCGGTTGTGAAAAACGGCAGAATCGGGATTGTCCATGCAGGCGACAGCAGAGCCTATCTGTATCGTAACGGCAGTATCTACCGGGTGACGACGGATCATTCCATGGTGCAGGAGCTGGTTTCAGCCGGACAGATTACGGACGAGCAGGCACGCAACCACCCCAACCGAAACATTATTACCAGAGCCCTGGGAGTAGAGCCTGTGCTGTATACAGACTATAACAGTGAGGAATTCGACAGCGGCAGTCAATTGATTATCTGTACAGACGGTTTGTCGGGATATTTCAGCGATGAAGAGCTGTGCTCACTGATAAAGGATACAGAAGGCAGTGCGCTGATAGAAAAACTGATCGGTGCAGCGAAAGTGCAGGGCGGCAGTGATAATATAACGGTAGCGGTTATAGCTGACTGACGGTTTGAAAGGAGTATTTTTGATGGATAAATATACCGGCAAACGACTTGACGGAAGATACGAAATACAGGAGCTGATCGGCGTCGGCGGCATGGCAATGGTCTATAAGGCTCACGACAATCTGGACGACAAGACCGTAGCAATCAAAATTCTGAAGGATGAATTTCTCGGGAATGAAGAGTTTATCAGACGCTTCAAAAACGAATCCAAGGCAATAGCGGTACTGTCACACCCCAACATCGTGAAGGTGTACGACGTCAGCTTCGGCGACAGAATCCAGTATATCGTGATGGAGTACATAGACGGCATCACGCTGAAAGAGTATATCGGGCAGCAGAACGCTATTCCGTGGAAAGAAGCCGTACATTTTACCGTACAGATTCTTCAGGCGCTGCAGCACGCACATGAAAAAGGGATTGTCCACAGAGACGTCAAGCCGCAGAATATCATGCTGCTGCAGGACGGCACGATCAAGGTAACGGATTTCGGTATTGCCAGAATCAATAACGGCGAAACCAGAACCATTACCAACAAAGCGATCGGTTCAGTACACTATATTGCGCCCGAACAGGCAAAAGGCGGCGTAACAGACGGCAAGGCGGATATCTATTCCGTAGGCGTAATGCTCTATGAGATGCTGACCGGCAAGCTGCCCTTTGATGCGGACAGCGCCGTATCCGTAGCGATCATGCAGCTTCAGAACGAGCCGAAGCCCCTGCGTGAGCTGAACGACAGTATTCCGGAGGGTCTGGAGGAAATCACGCTGCGGGCCATGCGGAAAAATCCGAATCAGCGGTATGAGAGCGCAAAAGAGATGCTGCAGGCGATAGAAACCTTCCGCAAGAATCCTGCAACAAAGTTCAATTACAGCTATTTTGTTGACGGCGCCCCCACCAAATATGTAGAAACGATAGAAAAGCCTGCTGCAAGAATGCCTGCCGAAAGCTATCATGACGACTATGGTATCTATGAAGAAGAAGGTTCTTCCGCACGCTCCAAGACGGTGGTCAAGTGGGTGACGATTTTAGCCAGCGTGCTGGTATTGGCAGCATTCATTTTCTTCTTTGTTCTCATCGTCCAGAATATTGCCAGACAGAATGAGATAGAAACCGTTGACGTGCCGAATTTTGTAGGCATGAATATTGAAGATATTCAGAATAACAAGAATTACAAGTTTAACTTCCGCATTATCGACACCAACGAAGGCACAACCCCCAACGCAGTTGTAGCGCAGGATCCTGAGTCCGGCACAAAGAAGATCAAGGAAAACGCAACCATTAAACTGACGGTATATACCAACAAGAAGAAGGTAGAAGTTCCGAAGGTCAAGAACTACATGGAAGAAAAGGCGATTGAAAAGCTGAAGGACAAGGGCTTTGATTCTTATGATGTTCAGAAGGTCTATTCGTCAGACGTTGCTGCAGGCTACGTCATAGACTGTTCGCCTCAGGAGGGTACAGATCAGTATCCCGACACAACACTGACGCTGATCGTCAGCTTAGGCGCTGCGCCGGAGCAGATTGAAATCCCCAGTGTAACAGGTCTGCCATTTGACGAGGCGAAGGCAAATCTGGAGGCGCTGGGCTTCAAGACCGAAAAGGCGATGATAGCCAGTGCGCTGGAGCCGGGAGCCGTCATCGGAACCGACCCGCTGCCGGGCAACAAGCTGACCAAGAGAAAGATCACCATTCAGGTCAGTGACGGCAGCCTGATCCGCAAGGCTCTGGATTATTCTTTTTGGCTTCCGGGAGACGAGTATGGAGAAGTTTCAGTTAAAGTAATTTGGAATGCCCCCAGCGGCAATAAAACCTTATATGACCAAGTGATTATTCCGGCGGAAACTGTCGATGATAGAAACAACCTTACGATACCTATAGAGCCTGACGGAGCAGTTGATAATACAGAACATCAAAAAGTAAAGCAATTAACAGTAATGGTAGATGGTGTAAAATGGGAAACTGCAATTGCCAATTTTGACCTTCAGAGTATTAGTAGTACAAAAACAGATGCACAGAAAAACTACCGCATCAAGCAGCCCAGCTTTATTGAGGATAAGCTTGCGGCTTTTGACGAGCTGACAGATTATGCCGATACCATTGATTATTCCGTTTATGACAGACGCAATGCAAAGCTGCTGAAATCACAGATAGACAGTATTGTAGACAGCTACGGCAAATATGACGAAAAAACCAAGGAATATACGGGCAGCATTTTTGAAGCAAGCTCCAAAGCAGAGATCAGAGATCTGCTGGAGCAGGCAAAGACAGAGATTGACGAAATGAAGTATGAATATCCGACCATGGACGATACTTCCTCCGAACCGTCACAGGACGAGTCTTCGGACGATACGTCGTCGGATAACTCCGAAGACAATTCCGACGATCAGTCCGATGAATCTTCTGACGACACCTCGGACGACACTTCCGTTTATGACCCATACGGCGGAGACAGCTCAGACGGAGAAAACTTCTCTGAAAACGGGGAGTAAACAGAATATGAATAACTTAACAGGATTGATTGTTAAGGCTATCAGCGGCTTCTATTATATTGAAGCCGCTGACACGCTTTATGAGTGTAAAGCAAGGGGTGTGTTCCGCAAAAAAGGGATTACACCGTCTGTCGGCGACAGGGCAGAGATCACGGTCATCAGCGAAGAGGAAAAGACGGCGTCGCTGGATCAGATTCTGCCCCGGAAAAATACCCTGATCCGACCGCCTCTTGCCAATCTGGACAGACTTTTTATCGTGTCCAGTCTGTCAGAGCCTTCTCCCAGTACGCTGATCATTGACAAGATTACGGCGGTAGCGGTAGAAAAGAACATTGAGCCGATTGTGGTGCTGACAAAATCCGATTTAGCGGATCCTTCCGCATTGCTGGAGATATATCGTCGTGCCGGTATTACCGCCATGTCTTACAGTATCCATTCTCCGGGTGATAAAGACCGGTTAGTATCACTGCTGAAAGGAAAGGTGTCAGCATTTACAGGCAATACAGGCGTAGGAAAATCGTCACTGCTGAACTCGCTGTTTCCGGAGCTGGAGATAGAAACTGCAGAAATCAGCCGGAAATTAGGCAGAGGCAGACATACCACCCGTCACAGTGAGCTGTATAAGGTAGGCGGCGGCTATGTAGCGGATACACCGGGCTTTTCAACAGTAGATATTGAACGATATGAGGTGATCATGAAAGATGATCTGGCGTATTGTTTTCCGGAATTCCGGGATTATCTGGGGGAATGTCAGTTTTCAACCTGCTCTCACACCTGTGAAAAGGGCTGCGCTGTCATCAATGCGGTCAAGGAAGGAATTATACCGGAATCTCGGCACAACAGCTATAAGGCAATGTATGACGAAGTGAAGGATATTCCTGAATGGGAAATGAAAAAAAGAGGGAAAAACGGATCAAGCACAATCTGACAGCGGCTATAAAACGGATTCAAAACAGTTGAAGGATTGAGCAAAAGCAGCTTCGTGACCGTCAAGGAACGAGTGTAAAGCAGTTTTATCATCACAGTTCAAAGATTGAGCAAAAGCAGTTTCGTGACTGTTAAGGAACGAGTGTAAAGCAGTTTTATCATCACAGTTTAAGGAATGAACGAAAAGCAGTTTCGTGACCGTCAAGGAACGAGTGTAAGACCGTTTATCAGCCAACAGGCAGAGAGAGCATCAGACAGCCGCTCTTGTGCAGTCTGATTCGTGATAGAAGGTGCAGTATGAAAAAACAAAGGTGTGTTATTATCGGCGCTTCACCGTATCAGTCGGAGGAAGCATTTCTCCGCAGTCAGGTGAATGCGGAGGATTATATCGTGTGTGCAGACGGCGGCTATGTTCTGGCAGAGCAGGCAGGAATTGTTCCGGATCTGATCATCGGGGATTTTGATTCCTCTCCCGAGCCGACAGGTACGGCGGCGAAAATTCTGCGGCTTCCTGTCAAAAAAGACGACACGGATACGATGGTATGCATCAAAGAAGGTCTTGCCCGGGGCTATGGCGATTTTCTGTTGTTGGGTACCACAGGCGGCAGACCGGATCATACCTTTGCCAATTACACGGCACTGTTGTATCTGGCACATCGAGGCTGCCGTGCGGTGGTCAAAGACAGCCGCTGGGAGGTCTGTGTTGTGCATAACAGCAGTATCTGCATTTCAGACCATGCAGGCAGCGGCTTTGGGATATTTCCCTTTGGCTGCGAAAGCTGCAGCGTCAGTCTGAGAGGCTTTTTATACGAAGGAGAGACTATCAGGCTGACAGCGGATTTTCCGCTGGGCGTCAGCAATACAGTTACCGCAGAAAAGGCGTATGTCAAAGCGGAGGGAACCGCTTTGGCAATGTTGGAAGTATGTCGGCATGACGTTTGACGATTGTCACAGGATACGAAGCAGATGCTTGTATCCTGTGTTTCTTTTTGTTGGAGGATTTTTGCAGGCAGGATGGATCGGATATCAATAGGGACAGATAAAAAACAGTGTCAAAAAAGGAAGAACTGTATATAATGGTAATGTAAGAAGCAAGCAGCACACAGGATCGGACAGACAAAAAAGGAAGCCTGCAGCTTACAGTCGATTTTACGGAACAGGGAGGAAAAGCGATGAAAAGAAGACGAATCAAAAACGGAAAAATGCTGGCTTTCAGTTCAGGACTGCTTGTTGCGAGTTTATTACCGTCATGCTGGGTAGTAGTGGTGGCAGCGGTTGTACTGATTGTCAGTTCGCTGTACGGTACAAGACAATGCCGCTGCTGATGGAGAACTGTTTGGAAAGGGGTACTTACTGATGAAATTTGTAGTAATTGACAGACCGAAATTCTGGGGCTTTGTACTGAGAAGAATGTTTGGCATCAAAAAACAGGGCAGACAGGAGGATTTGCAGACGACGCTTCGCTGAACAGCGAAGCTCCGAGATAAAATAAAGAGGAAATAGCAATATTTTTTTCGTTTAGGTTTGAAAAACAACAGAGTGTATGATATAATATAAACGGAAAAGCAGCGGGTGGTGAAAAAAAGTAATGCGAAAACGGATACAGGCATGGGACGACAGAATGCTGATGCGTTTTGCCAGACAGCACACGCCATTGATGAACAGGATTATGATTATGATTACAACAACCGGCGACAATGGCTTCATATGGTTTGCTTTGGCGGCACCGTTTTTTCTGATGAATAAATGGAGGCTGATGGGCTTTACGATTCTGGCTGCCTTGGGTATTGCCAGTCTGACAGGCGAAATAACCATCAAACATATCGTCAAAAGAGTGCGTCCCTGCAACAAGGCTTTTGAAGACTATCTTTTAATTGAAAATCCGCCGCATTATTCTTTTCCTTCCGGTCATACAACAGCTTCCTTTGCCGTAGCTGCTGTGATGACAGTCATGTGTCCGCTGTTTTGTTTGCCGGTGATTCTGTATGCCGCCCTGATCGCACTGTCAAGGTTGTACTTGCTGGTGCATTATCCGACAGATGTGATAGCAGGTGTTCTGATCGGTCTGATCTGCGGCTTTATCACCATTCCGATTGCACAATCCATTCCGTTGTTTACCATACAGTTTTAGTACATGAATATGCCGGAGCAGACAGGTGCCTTTTGACAGGTACCTGTTTTTTTGATAAAAATATTGTGAAAAAGCACTTACAATTCGACCTTTTGAGGTCGAATTTTTTTGATTTGGGAGGGTAGGGTGAAGGAGGTATTGAAAAACAGCAACAATAGTGGTCAGAACGAAGCTTTCAAAGGTTCATCAGCAGACGAAACAGGGCGCAGGACGGAGTATATCTATATTCCATGGACAGTCCGTCTGTGGCGCTTTGTCATCAGTCAGATCGGCAGAGAGAAAGAGCAAGGGTTAAGGGCTGCCCGTCTGTGGCGCTTTTGTCATCAGTCAGATCGGCAGAGAGAAAGAGCAAGGGTTAAGGACAGTCCGTCTGTGGCGCTTTGTTACGGCCAGACAGGCGGGAGAGTGAAAAGCACTGAGTGGAAAAAAGCAGAGTGCCGGAAACGGAGAGAATGGTAACGAAGCGCTTGCAGAGCAGCGTTGAGAAGCGGATATCAGTGAAGCGTCTAAAAGCGCAAAGAACAGCACAGTAATGAAAGCAGGATAACAGCATTTGTGCAGTATGTCTGCTGCGGAAACGGAGAAAGGGAGAAAACACAGAGAAGGAGGAAAACATGAATAATCACATAAAGGTAACCCGAAACAGGGTGTACAGAACAGGGCTGAGGATCAAGGACAGTGACGGGTATGATTATTCTCTGGGTGAAGGAGAAGAACTGCTGTTCGGCGTCAAGCGGTACAGTTATCAGGAAGAATACCTGTTGAAAAAAACATTGACGGCAAACGATTATGATGCGTCGATGCTCAGCTATATACTGTATTTTGGGAGCGAAGAAACAGATATTGAGCCGGGAACGTACTGTTATGATATTGCTCTGAAAAGAAAAACCGGTGAACTGGAGCGCATCATCGGCTGGACGCCGTTTGAAGTGCTGAAGTCGGTAGTAAGGAGTGATGAGGAATGCTGACAGGGCAGCTTGAGCCTATGTCTGAGCTAAGCGGTACGCTGTCATTTCCGGCACATCTGAAAGATGAAGGGGATCATATCATAAAGTCACTGCCATGGCTGCCGACTGTACAGCAAACCGGCAGCGACGTGATGAAGGTGCCGGCAATCGGCAAGGAAAGTCTGACGCTCAACGGCTTGCAGTATGTGCCAATAGATTTTGTCCCCGGCAGAGACACCAGAGTAGAGATTGTTTTTCATCGGGGGCAGAGTGATGAACTGCGGTATCTGTTCGGTTCGGGCAGCGTAACAGATTTTACTTATAGCAACTATGTGTTCGGAATGAAAGATACGGGCGTCAGAGCCGATTTCGGCTCGAAGTGGGCGACAAAGAATCTCCTGAACATGACAGAGGAGGAACAGATAATTGTCTTTGATAAAGACAGGGTGTTGCTGAATACAAAGGAGCTGTTCAGTTGGTCGCAGTCCGCTCCTTTTACCGCAGGAAACGTTTTATGTATCGGTTCGGTTTACCAGCACGGAAGACCCAACGATATGTGCTTCAAAGGGTCGATTGAAGGGGTCAGAATCTATGAAAACAACGTGCTGATCAGAGATTACGTTCCTGCCGTATCCGGCGAAGGCGAAGGACTGTATGACGTGTTGACCGACAGTATGTGTATTCTTCAGAGTCTGTCCGGAAATGAAACGGTTTCCACCGGTGAGCCGCCGCTGTCATTCAATGCACGGGAAGGCAATCTGCGGGATTATGTCATTTTCGGCAATTATGACGGAGTGGGCGATTATGACGCCGTAACGGGAAAATACAACATTCCTGTTACCATCAGAAGCAAGAACCTGTTGGAGATCGGCTGTGAGAGCGAAGTATACAACGGCATGAACATAACGGTGAACGCAGACAAAAGCATCACGATTACGGGGACAGCGACGGCGACCAGCGTAATTTCGCTGAAAACCAGTACGCACCAGACGGTAGGCAACTATCAGCGGATTGACAACGGCGTCTATTTCATTTCAGGTTCGCCGCAGGGGTCCGACACCAACGGCTATATTCTGTCTTACCGCTATGATCCCGACGGAGACGGCAGTACACCGTCGGTCAAGGCGAGAGTGCCTGTTGAGGGCGCTGTTCTGGACAACAGCAGCGGTGCCTATCAGTATCTGTCGCTGTATATTGCCGTTCAGCAGGGAACCGTGCTGGATCAAGTGACATTTTATCCGATGCTCAGGCGGCAGGGAACGGAGGAAGGCTATGAAAAGCCTTTCTGTCATAGGGTCACACTGACAGCGGAAGCTCCGCTGTATCTGGGAGAGTCGCTGTCGCTTTCACAGACAGGAACGGCGCTTTTTGCAGAAGAAGGCAAAAATTATCTGACGGTGGATACACACTATCAGCCGGCAAACATTTATCTTGTTTATACACATCAATAAGGAGGAAAAAATGAGTTATCAAAAGAAAACAGTATCCTGTTTTTCAACAGAACTGAATTTTATCAAGGCGTTTATTGCAGCAGTAACGGAAGCAGACGATAGAATTATCTGTCCGACGGAGAATCTTGACAGTCAGTTTGACAGTGGAGACAACCAGCCTGAATTTGAGCTGACAATAGACAACTGCTGTACGCTTCTCTTTGTCAGGAGCAGCACCCTTGCAACGGGCGAAAACTATTATCAGGTAACGGACAATCTGAACAGGACCGGTCCGGTTTTTCTGATTTATCAGTCTTCCACCTCTCAGGCCGACGCTGCAACGCTGCGAACCTGGCGCTTTAAGGTTGTGGCAAACGATGGTATTCTCAGACTGGATCTGGGATCCTATGATGCAGATATGAAAAATCCCGATCTGTCTGTGGTGACAGTTGCCTGCCGTGAAGCCCATGGGTCGGCGGTATCGTGCCGGAACAATAATACTGCCAAAACGCCGCCTGCAATCAACGAAGCGTTTACCATGACGGACAGCAGTGTGATCAAAAAAGCCGACCGCCTGTCCTATCATTACGATATGGAAGATCCTTCTATGCTGGAGATTATCAAAAATAAGGTGTTTACCGTTCCCGAAAATGAGGAGAGAGTGTTTACTGCAGAGACGCTTTATGATAGCTCTCTGATAGCGTCGGACAGTATTCTCAGTTTGAGCGGAAAGACATATTATAGTCTTGACGGGCATACCATCATGGAGGTGTGAACATGGATCCGTCAGTGATCAGTGCGCTGATCGCCTTAGCCGGCTCGGCTGTCGGCACCTTCGGCGGAATTGTTGCCGGGAGCAAGGTGACGGAATATCGTCTGAGGCAGTTGGAAAAAAAGGTGGAGCAGCACAATCATCTTGTCGAGAGAATGTATGCGCTGGAGGATCAGACGCATTTGCAGGAGGAGAAAATCAAGGTGGTCAATCATCGTATCAATGATCTGGAGGAACAGATAAAGTGAAGGAAGGAACAAAAAAATGGTTAAGGGCGGCAGGTGTTCGTGCCGTCAAAACCTTTGCCCAGACAGCGGCTGCCACAATCGGCGTAGGCGCCACAATGGGGTCGGCAGACTGGGCAGCGTCAGCGTCAGCGGCTGCTGCGGCAGCCATACTCAGCCTGCTGACATCTATGGCAGGCTTACCGGAAATTAAGGAGGAGACCGATGAAAGGAATTGATGTATCTTACGCCAACGGCGCCATTAACTGGAAGGAGGTCAGCAAAGAGATTGATTTTGCTGTTCTGCGAAGCTCCTTTGGCTCGGACCTTCCGGGTCAGACGGATAACCGCTATGATGACAATGCAAAAGGCTGTATAGCTAACAAGCTGCCCTTCGGCACCTATCATTTTGCCTATTTTGTGGATGAAAAAACCGCAAGGGAAGAGGCAGCCTTTGCTGTCAGACTGGCAAACTGCTATGAGCAGCATTCAGGAATGATTGCACTTGATGTGGAGGAAGATTCTCAGCGGTATGCGTCGTCTTTAGGCAGACACCCGGACTGGACAAAATGTGCATTGGCATTTTTGGAGTACGTTGAAGCGGCAGGCTATACGGCTGTTCTGTATACCAACTATGACTGGATGACCAACAAATATGATTACAATCAATTGAAAAAGTATCCGCTGTGGTTAGCATCTCCCGGAGCATCGGAGGACGTGCCGAAGCGATACGGCAATATTGTCCTCTGGCAAAACAGTTGGGACGGGCGCTTCAGCGGAATCGACGGTGCGGTAGACACGGATATCTGCTATAACGGTGCCATCTTCGGAAAGCAGTCCACCGGCAGCGGTGCAAAACCATCGCAGAACACACAGCAGCAACAGCCTTCTCAAAGTGCAGGGCGCCATCAGAAGCCGCAAAAGCCACAGCAGGAGATCAGTCAAATTACCTCGTCGCAAGGGGTCAATTATGACGTAAGGATTACGGCAGAGGACGGTGTCAACCTTCGCAGCGGAGCAGGAACAAGCTATCAGGTGTTGGGAGCAGTTCCAAAAGGCGAAAGGGTGCATATCAGCAGGCAGACCTCAGGAGGCGACTATTCGTGGGGCCTGACCGAGTATCGGAAAATCAGGGGCTGGATAGCGCTGAATTATACGCAGAAGCTTCCGAGGAAAACCGCAGAGCAGTTAGCACAGGAGGTTATCCGGGGAGAATGGGGCTCCGGTGAAGAGCGTGAGCGCCTGTTGACCCGGGCAGGCTATGACTATGACGCTGTACAGCGCATTGTCAACAAACTGATGCAGTCATAAAATAGAGGCAAACCCTTTTTGTGAGACGGTTTAGTAGATTGACTGCCGGAATATTCCTGAAAAGAGAATATTCCGGCAGCTTTTTTATGGAAAAATTGTTTTTCAGTCATTTTGATGTCACTTTGGGGTGGTAATATAGAAGCAGATAAGAAAACCATAGCTTTGCATAACAGGAAGGGGTTTGACTAATATGGAAATTCTGAGGACAGAAAATCTTGTAAAAACTTATGGAACGGGAGAAAATGCCATCAATGCAGTAGACGGCATCAGCATGAGCGTTGAACAGGGAGAGTTTGTTGCCATTGTGGGACAGAGCGGCTGCGGAAAAAGTACGCTGATGCATTTGCTGGGAGGTGTTGACAGACCGACAAGCGGCAGAATTATCATTGACGGCAATGACATCAGCGGGATGAACAACGATAAGCTGGCAATTTTTCGCAGAAGACAAATCGGCATCGTGTACCAGTTCTATAATCTGATTCCGATTCTGACAGCGGAAGAGAACATTACCCTGCCCATCGAGCTGGACGGCAAGCCTGTGGATCAGGAAAGACTGAATGACGTTATGAACAGACTGGGCATTGCCGACAAAAAACACAATCTGCCCAACCAGCTTTCAGGCGGACAGCAGCAAAGAGTGTCAATCGCCAGAGCAATCATTAACAATCCTGCCCTTCTGCTGGCGGACGAACCCACCGGCAATCTGGATTCCAAGGCGACGGAAGATATTGTCAGCATTCTGAAAATGACCAATCAGACCTATCATCAGACGATCCTGATGATTACCCATAATCTTGAGATAGCCAAGGAAGCAGACAGAATCATCAAAATCAGCGACGGAAAAATTGTAGGGGAGGAATAAGTCTTGAGCATTCTGAAAAGACTGACCGTGAAAAACCTGAAAATGAACCGGTCAAGAACGATAATGACAATACTGGGGATTGTGCTGTCGGTATCGCTGATCACCACGATACTGGGATTGTTTTTCAGCGTATGGAAATCTTTATTGAACGTACAAATCAAGTTAATGGGTGATTACGATTTTGTGGTTGTGGGCAGTTTTACACCCGATACGCTGGAAGAGATGAAAGCAAACCGCAGTGTCAGAAGTATTCATTTCGCAGAACTGAATGCGGTTGCACTGAATGGAGAATCATCTGTTAAGAAAAAGCCGTATATCAACCTGGCAACGGTATCGGACGATACCTTCAAAGCCTGCAGTACTACTTTGGCAGAGGGTCGGTTGGCAGAAAAAGAAGGAGAGATCGTATTATCTCGTGATGTATTACGCCTGATGGAAAAGGAGTATAAAGTAGGGGATACGATTACGCTTCCCATAGGCAAAAGGTGGTATTTTACTTCAACTGCTGCCCAGGCTGTATTTGGAGTTGATGAACAGGAAGTACCTCCCTTTGCTATGTACCAGACCGGTGCGGAGGAGTTTCGTCAGACAGGAGAAAAAACCTATACCGTTGTGGGTATCCTCAATGATGAAGGCGGCTTTTTGTCGAGAATGACACAGGATATGCCGGCAGCCTATGTAAAAGAACCGATTAATCAACTGAACAGTTTGTATGTTCGTCTGGAAGACAGCGAAGAGAAGAATTATATATCCGTGGCGGCACAGCTTCTGGGAACCGATCAGGAAATGATGGAAGCCTGTATAAAGAATTATCAGTATACAGAAGATATCAATCTGGACATAAAGGACCGCTACGGAGAGGACAACACCTTCATCGGCGCGGAAGCAAACACTTCCCTTCTGAAAATGAAAGGTATTGATGACGATGGTGTAATAGGGATTTTGGTTGCCGCAGTTGGATTGGTCGTTTTTCTGGTACTGTTAGCCAGTGTTTTCATCATACGCAACAGCTTTGCCATTTCGGTAACGGAAAAAACGAAGGCGTACGGAATGCTGGCGTCGGTTGGCGCCACTCCGAGGCAGATCAGACACAATGTGTTTTTTGAAGCGCTGCTTCTTGGTATTGTGGGCGTACCGTTAGGAATGTTGCTTGGTGTAGGGGCAATCTATGTGCTGATAGCAGTGTCAGGTTCATTATTGTCGAATATTTTCTATGCCGGCTTGAATCTGATTGTTGATATTCCGTGGTATGTCGTAGTGCTTGCTGCAGCAATAGGTATGGCTGCTGTGATGATGTCAGCCATTCTGCCTGCTATAAGAGCGTCAAAAATATCACCGATGGAAGCCATTCGCAGCAGCAATGAAGTGAAAGTCGGCAGAAAAGAACAGTATAAGGCATACAAAACGCCGAAGTTGATTCGCAAGTGCTTTGGGATCGGCGGCTCCGTTTCATGGAAGAACATGAAGCGCAGCCGTAATAAATACCGCACGACGGTTATTTCCATCGTCGTCAGCGTAGCAGTCTATCTGACAGCAGCATCGTTTGTGGACTATAATTCTTATTACATGCAGCAGCAAGGTTATTTCAGAAACTCCGACTATAATCTGGAAGTATTTCTGGAGAATACCGATACGATGGGTAATCCGGTTGAAGATTCGAACCTGATGGACGAAATAGAGGAGGCTATTGCACAAAAAGGAGTTCGCAGATGGGCATACCAGTTGAATTCGGAAAGCTACAGTGTTTCTTTCCGAAAGGAGGATTTCACTGACCGATATATTGAGTATGCGTCCAACACCCATGAAGGGGTATATAGTGACCATGAATACTATGACGAGAACGGAGAACCTGTTATTCCGGACAAACACGACAACAAATTGAGTGAACTCTACGTATTTCAGGCACTGAACAAGGAAGAGTTTACACGCCTTTGTGAGCAGAACGGAAAAACCTATGAGGAATGCAAGGACAAGGGACTGATCAAGAATCAGGAGCGTCTCTATCCGGATATGGAAAGCGCTCAGCAGGGTGAAAAAGCAAAAGTGTCTGTACAGATTTTTAAGAATCCGATCGGCATGAAGCTTTCCGGACAATGCGCGGTGAGAAAACAGGTGTGGGACGGAAAGAGTTATGATGAATACGGTGAAGAACTCTACACAATGGAAGAAAGCACCTACCCGGCTGAGATTGAGATAGCCGGTACGATACAGGAGGATTATGCCCTTCGTATAACACCGGACTTTTCTAATTATATTTACGTCAGCACGGAGTGGTATCTGAAAAATATACCGACTCGTACAGAAGCTACGGTGATGCTTGACGCAGAGAATTCGAAGGAACTGGCAGAAAAATTCAATGAAGTGATTGCGGATAATGCAGACCGTGAAAAAATGATCTCTTTTGTCAATGACTGGGGTTCCATGATCAATGCACGCAGGTCAGTGATGCTGTTGTTTGAAATCTTTGCTTATGGCTTTATACTGGTGATTTCTTTGATCGGTGTGACCAACATATTTAACACGATCACCACTAATATGAAGCTGAGGCAAAAGGAATTTGCCATGATGCGGTCGGTCGGTATGACGAAAAGGGAGTTTAACCGCATGATTCGTCTGGAAAGCCTGCTCTACACAGTGAAGTCGCTGCTGATCGGCATACCCCTTGGTCTGGCAGGCGGATTGGCGCTCTTCCTTATCTTTGTGAATAATGATTCGGTACAGTTTGTTTACATTTTCCCGTGGACGGCGTTGCTGGTCAGCGTGCTGGCGGTTCTGATTCTGCTCTGGGCTATCACGAGGTTTTCTGTACGAAAAATTGACAAGCAGAATATCATAGAAACCATCAGAAATGATAATATCTGAGTTTGAGCGATACAGCGACGGCTGTATCTTGAAAGCTTCATGAACGAAAGCGGAACTGTACCCCCGGTTCCGCTTTTACTATCAGAACAGGGTATCATTCCTACCCTGAAAAACTGAAGGGCTGCCTTGTATTTCAATCTGCCGAAAACAGACATCAAAGAGCGTGTGACAATCCGGAGTACAGCGGACGGAAACAGAACAAGGTCATAACAAAGTTAAGTCAGAGCAGCGCAAGGCAAGAGTGAAGTCACAGTGCAGAAAGGATTGTGTACCCGTCATCGTCTGAAAAGAGCCATCCCAAAAAGACTGCGTTAAGGAACACAGCGCAGCAAAGGGAAGAATAGCTGAATCATACCGGAGTGAATGCCGGCAAACAGAGATGTGAAGCGAAAAACCGATACGGGGCGTAAGGTATGATTGACAATGCAGGGTTTGAAAGCTTATAATATTGAAAGAATACAGTGTATTATCCGAACGAAATGACGAACAGCAGGAGTGATCACCATGAATATTCTTCTGGTTGAGGACAATAAACTGATCTCAAAGGGATTGGTCTATACATTAAAGGCAAGAGAACATCATGTAACGCTGTGTGAGACATACGAGAGTGCGTTGTCCCGTTCGGGGGAAAGCTACGACGTGATCATACTTGATGTGACGTTGCCGGACGGAAACGGTTTTGAGCTATATCGGGACATCAGCAGAGTAAACAGTGCGCCGGTGATTTTCCTGACGGCAATGGACGACGAAGACCATATTGTAGGAGGACTGGAGCTGGGAGCGGCGGATTACATTACCAAGCCGTTTTCAACCAGAGAACTGCTGGCAAGGATTGCCCGTTTTGATAAACGGAAAACCGGCATAAGCAGTGTGCTGAGGGTAGGCGAGATATCGCTGGATACCGAGAAGCACACCGTAACCGCAGGCGAAAACGAAGCAGAACTGACAGCGCTGGAATTTCGTATTCTGCAAATGCTGATGGAAAACGCCGGCAGTGTTGTGACAAGAGATAGGATCATGGAAAAAATCTGGGATATGGCAGGCAACTTTGTCAACGACAATACGCTGACGGTATACATTAAAAGAATCCGGCAAAAGCTGAATACAGACGCAATCCGCACCGTCAAGGGAATCGGTTACAAGATGGAGGCAAAATGAAGGCACTATGAAGACTGTGAGTAGATATATTGTCGTATTAGTGGTTATCAGCCTGTTTTTTACTCTGCTGACGGCAGGAGCAGTGGCGTGGGGACTGTGGCGTGTCAATCAGACGGATCGAGAAGCCATAGCGTCTGTGATAGCGGTGGTGAAAGAAAAATATCCGCAAATCACCGATAAAGAGATTTTTGAAATTCTCAACGGAAAAGCGGAGAACAGACAGATTGCCGACATAGCAGAGTCTTACGGAATCAAGGCTGGTGATGTGTATGTACTATCGAATCGTCAGAATTATTGGAATACTATCCTGCTGGGCGGTGCGGCTGCCTTGTTGTTTGCGGCGGCAGTGCTGGTGTTTTTTCTGATCTATGTACACCACAAGAACAGGCAGGAACTAAAACTGACACAATATCTGTCGGATATCAATAACGGAAACTACAGTCTTCCAACGCAGGTGCTGTCGGAAGACAAGCATTCACTGCTGTACAGTGAGGTTTACAAAACGACGGTTATGCTGCGGGAAAAAAGCGAGCAGTCAGCCCGGGATAAGGCTGATTTGAAAGATTCACTTTCGGATATTTCCCATCAGCTCAAAACGCCGCTTACTTCCATGCTGATCATGATCGACAATATTCTGGAAGAAGATATGCCGGAGGAGCTGAGAAGGGAATTTTTGTGCGATATCCGCAGCTCGGTGAATCATGTCAGTTTTCTGACAAAATCCCTGCTGACATTGTCGATGCTGGACGCCGATACCATCACTTTTCATCAGGAAAGCGTCAGTATAAAGCTGCTTTTTACCCACTGCACAGGAAACGTCAATGCCATTGCACAGGAAAAAGGCGTTATTCTTACACAGACCTGTCGGGAGGATATACAACTGGTATGCGATGAGCGCTGGATCTCGGAAGCCTTGACCAATATCATCAAAAACTGCATTGAGCATACGCCAAAGGGCGGCAGTGTTACACTCACAGCGGAGGACAATTCTCTGTATACTAAAATAACGGTTGCCGATACAGGCTGCGGTATCGACAAAGATGACCTGCCGCACGTTTTTGAACGCTTCTACCGAGGGAAAAATGCTGATGAAAACAGCGTTGGAATAGGACTTGCCATGTCAAAATCCATCATCGAAAAATGCGGCGGTTATATCCGTGTGATTTCTGAACAGGGCAAAGGAACCACCTTTATTATTAAATTTTTCAAAGTGAGATAGTCACTATCGCTTTCTGAGGGAAACAGCACGATATCTTCTTTCAAATAACAACCGGGTGTAAAAATCTTCAAATCAAAACAGGGCGGATTTGTTATTTCATGCCTTTCGTGATACAATCATAGAAAAGCATTCAGAATGCACCGTGGTTGAAAAATGATTGTGCCTTGTCATGAAAAAGCAAGGCAAAACATTTTTTCAGTAAGATGTATGCCGCATCATTATTTTTGACAATCATTTCAGCGGCAGCCGCAAGGAAGCTTCCGACAGGAAACAGCCGGTCGGCAAGAAGAAACCTTCCGGCAGGGTGAAAGCTTTTGATAAAGAGGCGCTTGACAGCAGTAAACAGATGTGTTGTCCGGATTGCCGAGGTCAGAAAAAAACTGCGACAAGACAGAGAAACTACTCGGAGCTTATACGGAGAATAGCCGGAGGTTAAACAGAGAATAGCCGGAGATGATGCAGAGAAAGCGTTGAGAGGATATCAGGAAAGCACACAGAAGGCAGAAAAACCGGTGACAGATGATGACAGTTTTTCATTAGCAGAAATGCTTGTGACGGTGTTGTTCATCACCGTGATCAAAAAGTAGCCGATGGTTTGAAGTTTACTTCCGTGTCAGGGGAACTGACGATTGATGAAGCAGCTATTTCCTGCTCAACAGGGGATAAAAAAATGATTTACCTGGTCGACCTATGTCATTTTTTCATGGGTACGATCAAACCGATAAACTGATTTATAACCAATCAACGATGTCCCCCGCTTCTTAGGCGGCGGGTGCCATTCGGGGTTTCAGTGGGGGTTATCATCCCCCACAGAAACCCCGAGGAGCTAAAGCTCCTGCGGTGAGGTTGCCTCGTCGTAGCCGATGTTAAGCGAGCTTACATCGGGCTTTGCTCCGAGTTAAACCTGTTTTTTGGCTATAAACATAATATAAGAGGGGGTTATCAGATGAATATCCGGATTGGTGATATAGTAGAGATGAAAAAAGCCCATCCCTGCGGCAAAAAAGAGAGCCGACAGTTTGATGTGCTGAGAATCGGAATAGATTTCAAGCTGCGGTGCAGGGGCTGCGGACATGAAGTGATGCTGCCTCGTACCAAAGCAGAAAAAAACATAAAGAAAATACTGTCCGCAGAAACGGCAGAGCCGTTACCTTCCGAAAAGCAAGCGCATTAGCACCGTCTGAAAGCGAAACAGAAAGACGGCGGTATTCTGGAAAAAGGACGGAGGAACAGTGATGTATGAGAAAATAGAGGCGGTCGCAAACAGATTTGATGAATTGTCAGAAAAGCTGTGTGACCCGACAGTTGCCACCAATGCGGAAGTATATACAGCGGTTATGAAGGAATATCGTTCGCTGGAGCCGCTGGTGACGGCATACAGGCGTTTTCAGCAGACAGAAAAGGAACGTGACGAAGCAAAAGAAATGCTGAAGGACAGCGCTGACGACACTGAGATGGCGGCGCTGCTGAATGAGGAGATCAGCCGGGCAGAGCAGGAACTGGAGGAGCTTTCCGAGGAGCTGAGAATACTGCTTTTGCCGAAGGATCCGAACGACGACAGAAACGTCATCGTAGAGATCAGAGGCGGAGCCGGAGGAGAAGAAGCGGCGCTCTTTGCGGCGGTGCTGTACAGAATGTACAGTATGTATGCGGTGAAAAACGGCTTTGGCTGCGAGGTGCTGAACGCCAGCGAAACGGAGCTGGGAGGCTATAAGGAAATCTGCTTTATGCTGACCGGTCAGGGAGCTTATTCCCGTCTGAAATTTGAAAGCGGTGTTCATCGTGTGCAGCGTGTTCCGGAAACGGAAACGCAGGGCAGGATCCATACGTCAACCGTGACGGTGGCAGTGCTGCCGGAAGCGGAAGACGTGGAGGTCAGCATTGACCCGGGTGATCTGCGGATTGATACCTTCCGTTCCAGCGGCGCAGGCGGTCAGCATATTAACAAAACGGAGTCTGCGATTCGCATCACACACCTTCCCACCGGTCTGGTGGTGGAATGTCAGGACGAAAGAAGTCAGTATAAAAACAAGGATAAGGCGATGAAGGTGCTGAAATCCCGTCTGCTCGAAGCGGAAAAGGCAAAACAGCAGGGAGAGGTGGCTCAGCAGCGGCACAGTCAGGTAGGTACCGGCGACCGCAGCGAGCGTATTCGCACCTATAACTATCCTCAGGGGCGTGTGACGGATCACAGGATCGGACTGACCCTGTATAAGATTGAAGATATTCTGAACGGCGACCTTGATGAGATCGTCAATGCACTGATCACCGCTTCCCGTTCCAGACAGTTGTCGGGGGAATCCGAAGCATTGTAAAAAACGTCTGAAAGGAAGACAATGAGATGAAAGAGAGAAAGTATCAGCCACAAAAACTGGTGAAGCTGAAAAATTTTATTGCAATTGTTGCGGCAGTTCTGCTGATAATGATGGTTGTGATGATAATCAAACTGCTGTCTTTTCAGGAAAAAGAGTATAAAAACATCACTACCGCAGATTTTGCTCAGCTTCAGTCAGGAGAACTGGTAAAAGGTATCATTGACAGAAATGATGTTGTGCTCAGCTTTCCGCAGGTAGCAGAGGATAATAAGGAAGTCATTTGCCTTGGGGTATTATCTGCTGACAGAAAGCTGATTGTGTTTTCGGCTGTTAATGATAACGGCGGAGTTACGTTTTCCGAGATGAAGAGAATGATATCCGGTGAAGTGTCTTCCGTCAGCTTTAAGGGAACGGTTGGTTTTCATACCGATAGTTTCCGAAGTACACTCGGTACCATTATGTTTACCGAAAATACCTATCGTAATGCTGGAATCAGTGAACAAGACGTTATGGATCTGATGATTAAAACAACGGATCTGGATTCGGACTATTACGTTCAGAAGATGATTGGTCTGCTCATCGGCGTTGCACTCATGCTGCTGCTGATCTGGTATTTGCTCAGAAAGTCGGTGAATAACATTATTTACGGCTTGATGGTGCAAAAGGGATTGATTCAGCCGGAACTGAAGGTCCGTAAAGAGGATCTGGTAATTGATAATACGGTGGACTATTATGAAGGCAGCGATCAAAACGATTCATTCTACGTTAATACGGATTACAATGTTCATCATTCTTTGAATGATCCTGTCCACAACGACAAGCCGGTAACAAGTGAAACTGCGCCCGACAGTCCCGCAAGCTATGAAGAAAACATTGTTCATAGTACGGATTCGACAGACTTTTATCAGGGCGGCATTAATGAAGAAGGCAACTTCTTTGTAAATACCGACACTGAGTCCGATTCTCGTTTTGGCAGCAATGAGAGAAAAAGATACTAAGAACCTATCGCCGGTTGTATATCGAATTGCCGGCAGACTGTAAACAAGGAAAGGTGCCGATGCACTGCGGCTCCGTTGTCAAGCCTGCCAAGCCGCTTTCGATCGGGATGACTGATGTTAACGGATAGTTCGGAATCTCTGACCCGCTCTCTTTTCGGTTAAAGGGGGCGGTCTGAGAAAACGATCGGCTGCCTGTTTTTCATAAAAGTGATAAAATAAAACAATTTGCCGTCTGAAACGGCAAATCAAAACACAGATAGTGAAATAGCAGATTATAACACAGATAGTGAATTATAACAAAGAAAGAAGTGGTGTGTGATGTTTCGCAAAACAAATCAGCCGGTTTTTTTCCCAAAAGCCAGACTGCTGATAGCCGTACTTCTGCTGATCTGTGCGATCATGCAGATTGTCAGTGGCGTGCAGATGCTGAGATTTAATAGCGATGTGCCGCAGAAGGTGATTTATTCCGAACTGGAAGACCGAAAGGACGGCGAAAAAATCAGTTGCAGAGTGTATAATAGCTATATTCTGTATTCTTACACGGAACAGAAGGATAACAATGAAGAACAAAGATGTTTAGTGCTGAAAACCGCCCAGAACAGGATAACTGTCCTTTATGCCGACAGGGATAATGCGCCTGACGAATTCTATTACATGGAAAAGGTGATGGACGGAAGCTACGATTTTTTAGACTTCGAAGGAACCGTAAGACAGACGCTGCCGCAGACCAAGGAAAACGTTCGCAAGAATGTGCCTTCTGAGGTGTATGAAGCAAAGGGAATGTCGGAGAAAGAGTTTGCACCTGTTTTCGTGGAATGTGCGATTTTTGAAAGCGCCTTTTCTGCCAAGGAAGTCATTTTTACTTTTATAGGAGCGCTGTTGCTTTTGATCCTGATGTGGTTTGTATTGAGTACAAAGTGCAGCGCTTTGATCATCAAGGTGCTGAAAAAGAGCGGCAGGGTCAATATACCCCAGAATATCACAAAGGAAGACCTTCCTGTATATGACAATTCATTTTATACAGGGTATGAAGAAAGCGCAGAAACCGGTACAGAAGATAGAACAGAAAAAAGCTCAGAGGACAACAAGTAAGAATAGGCAGAAGATGACAATAATCAGGTGTAAGAGAAGACACAAAAGGATGATACGGAAGAATACAATAATGACCGCACAGGCAAGAGAATAGTAAAGGGGTTGTTATTTGTGTGCGTTGAGGGGATATAGGGAGCGTATAAAAAGTTTTTCGTGAATGCTGAACGAAAACGCAATGAAGAAATCAATATGGCGCTGATGTCTGATCAAACAGCGCAGGCACTGCGCCACTGCGCCTGCGCCCGGGGGTTGGTACTTGCAAAGAAACAGAAATTGAGGTATACTGTAGTAAGTATTGACAGAAAAGGAACGAAGGAAGATATGAAAACCCTGTTGCTTCATGCAGATGAGATAGAAAAAGCTGCCGCCGTCATCAAAAGCGGCGGTCTTGTGGCTATGCCAACCGAAACCGTTTACGGTCTTGCCGCAGACGCTCTGAACGGCGAGGCAGTGGCTAAGATATTCCGGGCGAAGGGAAGACCAATGGATAATCCGCTGATCGTACATATCTCGGATCTGTCACAAATCCGAGAACTGGTCAGGGAGTTTCCTGAAAAGGCACAAAAACTGGCGGAGGCTTTCTGGCCCGGCCCGCTGACGATCATTCTGCCGAAGTCAGATAAAATCCCGCCGGAAGTCAGCGCAGGACTGGATACGGTAGCCATACGCTATCCGTCACACCCTGTAGCTCATCAACTGATTGCATTGTCCGTGCCGCTGGCGGCACCTTCGGCTAATTTGTCAGGCAGTCCCAGCCCGACAACAGCACAGCATGTTATGGCGGATATGAACGGAAGAATAGACGCTGTTATCGACGGAGGAGAATGCAGCGTGGGCGTAGAGTCTACCGTCATCACGCTGGCTTGTGATCCGCCCCGTCTGCTTCGCCCGGGCGGTGTAACACTGGAGGAACTGCGTGAAGTGCTGGGAGAAGTGGAGATGGACGATGCCGTGCTCAATCCGCTGAAAAGCGGTCAGCAAGCCGCAAGCCCGGGAATGAAGTATAAACATTATGCGCCAAAAGCAAACGTCGTTCTGCTGAAAGGAAATGCGGAAGCGTTCCTGCGGTTCGTTAACCGTCAGAACGACGGCAAAACGGCAGTTTTGTGTTATGAAGAAGATATTGACGAACTGCAGCTTCCGTATTTGCTGTTGGGAAAAGCCGGTGATTATGAAGCGCAGGCAATGCGGCTGTTCGGAGCGCTGCGAGAAGCGGACGAAAAAGGATATACAACAGTGTATGCCCATTGTCCGGCAACACAGGGCGTAGGTCTGGCTGTTTATAACCGTATGATAAGGGCGGCAGGATTTGAGGTGATGGTGCTTGACGACTAAGGTAGTGGGTCTGACAGGACAGACAGGCGCCGGAAAAAGCACGGTGGCGGCAGCAGCGGCAGCAGCAGGCTGTTACGTCATCAATGCAGACATTGCCGCAAGAGAGGCTGTGGCAAAGGGCTCGGAATGCCTGAAAGCACTGGCCGATGAATTTGGCAGTGATATCATTGACGGTAACGGTGAGTGTAACCGCAGGCTGCTGGCGCAAAGAGCGTTTGCCAGTGCAGACAGGACACTGCGTCTGAATGAGATCACCCACCCATGGATAATACGGCGAATCAGCGAATATATTGAAGCATATCGTCAAAAGGTCGGCGTGATCCTGCTTGATGCGCCGCTGCTGTACGAAAGCGGAGCAGACGCATTGTGTGACTGTGTGGTTGCGGTAACAGCGCCCGAGAAGGTTCGGCTTGAACGCATTATGCAACGAGACAGCCTGACAGAAGAAGAAGCAACGATGAGGATTAGAGCGCAGCACGACGCTGCATATTATTCCGACCGTGCAGATTATATAATTGACGGAACACTTCCTCTCGGGGAAGGGGGCAGCAAACTGACAGAGCTGCTTGCCAGCATAAGCGAAAAAGAGGTGCAGTTATGAAAAAGTTTACCATAAAAAAATTACTGATATTACTTGCCGTTGCGGCGGGCATTGTAGGAATTGCCTATGGTTTTCGATTTCTGAATCAGAAAACACTTAACGACAGCTATCCGCTGGCGTATGAAAAAGAGATCGGTGCAGCCTCGGAAAAATACCATGTTGATAAGACGCTGATTTACGGGATTATTAAAACAGAGAGTAATTTTAATCCTGACGCAAAATCCTCGGCAGGCGCAATTGGTCTGATGCAGATTGTACCTGACACCTTTACGTGGATGCAGACATATTATAAGGAAGAGAATAACTATCAGTTTGAGGATCTGTATGATCCTGTCATATCCATTGATTACGGAACAGAGCTGCTGTCCATACTTTTGAAGAAGTACGAAAACGAGGATACGGCGATTTGCGCCTATAACGGCGGCGTGGGCAACGTGGACAACTGGCTGCAGGATCCTGCGTATTCCGATGACGGCAAGACGCTGAAGACAGTGCCTTTTACAGAAACCGAAAACTACCGGAAGCTGGTAGCGCAAAACAAAAGTATCTATCATCAACTGTATTATAATAATAAATAAAAAACGTTGTGAATGAAGAAAGGACGATGTACGAATGTCAGAAGAGAAGAAAGAAAAAAAGGCAAGTGAGCTTTTGAAGGAAAAGCTGCTGATGAAAAAGGAAAGCGGCGCTAAAACACTGAGCGTGGAAGAAATTGCAAAAGCAGACGAATTCTGTAAGGGCTATGTGGCGTTTCTCGATCAGGCAAAAACAGAGCGTGAGGCTGTCAGCTACAGCATACAGGCGGCCGAGAAGGCGGGCTTTTGTGAATATGACAGCAGCAAAGTCTATCAGCCGGGCGACAGGGTATATGTGAATAACAGAGGCAAGGCGCTGATGCTTTGCGTTATGGGTAAGAACGGCGTTAAAAACGGCGTAAGACTGGGCATAGCCCATATAGACTCTCCCCGACTGGACCTGAAGCCGAATCCGTTGTATGAAAGCAATGACCTTGCGCTGTTCAAAACGCATTATTACGGCGGCATCAAAAAATACCAGTGGCCCACCGTACCGCTGGCACTGCATGGCGTGGTCGTGTTGAAGGACGGCACGGTAAAAAACGTGTACATCGGAGATGACGAAGACGAACCTTGCTTTGTGGTAACCGATCTTCTGCCGCATCTGGCGGTGGAGCAGATGTCGAAGGTGATGACAAAGGCGTTTACGGGTGAAGACCTGAACGTACTTATCGGCAGCCGTCCGTTCCGTATGGACGAAGAAAGTGAATCCGTCAAGCTGAATATCATGAACCTGCTGTACGAAAAGTACGGCTTTACCGAAGCAGACTTTATGTCGGCAGACCTGACGATGGTGCCTGCCGGAAAAGCAAGAGACGTCGGCTTTGACAGAAGTATGATCGGCGCTTACGGACATGACGACAAGGTTTGTGCCTATCCTGCGCTGATGGCGGCTTTTGATACGACAGTGCCGGAACAGACTGTGATTACCGTACTGACAGATCGTGAAGAAATCGGATCTGACGGCGCAACCGGTATGAAATCCACCTATATGGCAGACTTTATTGCGGATTTGTGTGAAAGTGAGGGTGAAGCGCTCCGCCACGTTATGGCAAAGAGCACCTGCCTTTCGGCAGATGTAAACGCAGCCTTTGACCCGAACTATGCGTCCGCTTTTGAGTCCAATAACTCTTCATATATTAACAACGGAGCCGTGATCACAAAATATACAGGAAGCGGCGGCAAATACAGCACTTCGGATGCAACGGCAGAGTTCATGGCAAAAATCCGTGCGCTGCTGGACGAAAAAGAGGTTTTGTGGCAGACGGGTGAGTTGGGCAAGGTGGACGGCGGCGGCGGCGGAACCATCGCAAAATTCGTTGCCAATCTGAATGCTGACGTAGTAGACCTTGGCGTACCGGTTCTTTCCATGCACGCACCCTTTGAGATTGTGTCAAAAATAGATGTGTATGAAACCTACCGTGCGCTGTACGAATTCTATAATGCGTGAGAAACATTCCGCCTGAAAATGAAAAAAGTGCAGGGATATCATAGCTGAGATGAGTAAAAGGTGACAGAGTTTAGTGTAAGGTAAGACACTTTACACTAAAGGTCACCTGCTTTTCATAGTGAAAGAAAAGCGTGCTGTTTTTTTGAAAAAAAGTCGATGAACAGCGAAGTTTATTATGCAAAAACGATATTTTGGGTGACAATACTGTAACTAAGTGGATTTCTTATTGACAATCTCTTCGGTTTGTATTATCATAACGAGAGAAGGAATGTTTTATTGTAGAAATAGAACAGTACATTTCGTTGAATTTCCACAAAATACACTGCCAAACAAAAAAATGCGTTTGACGGTGTGTTCTTGATTGTTTCAACAAGGGCGGCTTGTTCCGTACCGAAAACTCATATATGCCTTTTATGAGGAGTGTGTTGCAGCTTGAAGCAGATTGTTATAAACGGTGGAAAGAAACTACACGGAACAGTTCGTATCAGCGGCGCTAAAAATGCTGCGGTAGCGATTATTCCTGCGGTGATTCTTTCTGACGGTGTGTGCCGTATTGAAAATATACCGAATATCATGGACGTGAATCTGATTGCGAATATTCTGCATGAAATGGGTGCAAGAATTAACCGCATCAATAAAACAACCCTTGAGATAGATCCTACCTATATCCGCAGACCTGTTGCAGATTATGATATTGTCCGTCGTATGCGTGCTTCAAGCTACCTGCTGGGTGCGCTGCTTGGCAAGTTCTCCAGAGCAGAGGTTGCGCTGCCCGGTGGATGTGATTTCGGCGTCAGACCGATTGATCAGCACCTGAAGGGTTTTGGCGTACTGGGGGCAGAGTACAGCGTAATCGGCGGAATGGTTAATGTAAAGGCAAAAAACTTAACGGGCGGTCACGTTTATCTTGACGTGGTCTCTGTGGGCGCAACGGTGAATATCATGCTGGCGGCTGTCAGAGCCGAGGGCAGAACGATCATCGAAAATGCCGCTAAAGAACCGCATATTGTTGATCTTGCCAACTTCTTGAATTCTATGGGTGCCGATATCCGTGGAGCCGGCACAGACGTTATTAAAATCAACGGTGTAAAGCATTTGCACGGTACAACCTATTCCATTATTCCGGACCAGATCGAGGCAGGTACATATATGGTAGCTGCTGCAGCAACAGACGGAGACGTGCTGATTACAAATGTTATTACCAAGCATCTGGAGCCGATTACCGCTAAAATGCGTGAAATGGGCATTGAGATTATTGAGAATGAAGATTCTGTCCGGGTACGCCGCTCAGGCGAGCTTCGCCGCTGCAATGTAAAAACACAGCCGCACCCCGGCTTTCCCACAGATATGCAGCCGCAAATCGCAGTTTTGCTGTCTATCGCTCAGGGAACGAGCATCGTAACCGAGGCAGTCTGGGATAACCGTTTTCGTTACGTTGAAGAATTAAAGCGCATGGGTGCTGTTATTTCCGTAGACGGCAAGGTGGCTGTCATCGAAGGCGTGAAAGAACTGAATGGAGCGCCTGTAAAGGCTACCGACTTGAGAGCCGGTGCTGCCATGGTCATCGCTGCGTTGTCTGCTTCCGGTACGACCCATATTGAGGATATTGAGCATATCGAAAGAGGTTATGAGGATATTGTAGAAAAGCTTTCGGCACTCGGAGCCGATATCCGTATTGTTTATACTGATGATAATGTTGCACAGAGAGCATAAGGCTGTGTTTGAGGCAATCATGCGAGGATAGTGAATGCTCAGACAATGACATGATGAAATCCTGTAACGCTTTTTTTGGCGTTGCAGGATTTTTTGTCGAAGTAAATATGAAGATATTCCACAAATTGACATTCTGAGAGGTTTTTCCTCATGTGACTGTCCCGCTAAAGTTGATTTCTATAAGATGGCTGTGTAAGATGATAATTCTGTTAGTCTGTCAATGATGGGTTACACATTTTTAAATAGCATTGTAAGATGATAATTTACCCTTGACAAAAAGGAAAAGCTATTATATAATAAATATCGCAGTTCAATACACTTGCCGGTGTGTCGGAACTGGCAGACGAGACAGACTCAAAATCTGTTGTCCGCGAGGGCGTGTGGGTTCGAGTCCCACCACCGGCACGATTGCTTGACCGCAGGGAACGTTTCATCTATTCGTTCCCTGCGGTTTCTTTTTTGACACGTTCGGCTTTTTGCTCTGCTATCAACCATACCGGAATAATTGAAAGCGATAGGAAAGTATAGCTGCCAGAGGACAAAACAACGTGATAAAGCTGCGGCGTTCGGATAACCGGTAACAGCATAAAGCCATGACATACTGCTGCCGTTATAATCCGCTGAGTTGAGCAAAAAGGATTTTTGTCTGTGATGGTGCCGAAAAAGATTAGAATAGGGTTAGAGTGAAAAGTAAGTGTTTATGAAGAGATTGAACAAGAGATAGCAAGAGATTGAATATGAAAATTGATAATAATAAATGTAAAATAAGATGGGGTTATTAACGGAAGGATATGGACATACACTTCACTTTAGCGGAAAATAAAACAAAAGAAATAACATAAATCTGTCGGTATTAGTGAAAACGATAAATCTGAAAAAATCAATTGATATTTGTCAAAAGATATACTATACTTATTCTATTAAAGAGCTTTTATACGGATACAGTACAAACAAGGAGGAACGACAATGTCTAAAACAGCAATTGCAACAGACAGCAACAGTGGTATTTCTGCTTCAAGAGCCAAGAAGCTTGGTGTTCATGTGCTTCCGATGTCATTCTATATCAACGATCAGCAGTATTATGAGGGAATTGACCTGACGCAGAAGGAATTCTATCAGATGATTGCCAATTCCAAAACAACCGTAGCGACTTCGCAGCCTTCGCCGACAGAACTGACGGATTTCTGGAGAACATTGCTGAAGGATCATGATGAAGTTGTTTATATTCCAATGTCGTCAGGACTGAGCAGCTCGTGTACAACAGCCTCTATGCTGGCTAAGGATTTTGGCGGCAGAGTTCATGTTGTCAACAATCAGAGAATATCCGTAACACAGTATCAGTCCGTAGCGGATGCTGCTGCGATGGCTAAGACCGGTATGTCCGGTAAAAAGATCAAAAACAAGCTGGAGGCAGATAAACTGGAATCCAGTATTTATATTATGGTCAATAATCTGACGTATCTGAAAAGAGGCGGCAGAATTACAACGGCCGGTGCGCTGATTGCGAATGTAATGAATCTCAAGCCGGTTTTGCAAATTCAGGGCGAAAAACTGGACGCTTATGCAAAGTGCAGAGGAATCAAATCTGCCAAAGAGAAGATGCTTGAAGCAATGCATGATGATTTTGAGGGACGTTTTAAGAGCTATGTGGAAAAAGGAGAAATGTCGCTGATGTACTCTTATTCCGATATGACGGACGATGAAGTAGATCGTTGGAGAAAGGAAATTGAGGCGTCTTTCCCGAAATTCAAGCTCAGAGCGGAGCCTCTGTCGCTGAGTATCGGTTGTCACATTGGTCCCGGCTCTTTAGCAATAGCGTGTGCAAAGATTTCTAAGCCTGACTGATTTGATGGCACTGCTGCAGTGCAGAATCGCAAATAACACGGCTCTTTGCGAATGGCAGGAAAATTACGAATAAAACAGAAAAGAAGAATGGGACAGGCGATAGCAAAAGAAGCTGTCGCTTGTTTTTTGTTTGGTCTGATATCATAACACAAAAATCACCGAAAACCTGAATCAACCACTATATCTTGTACCGCAGAATGGAAAGCTTCATCAAGCACGAAAAAAAGAAAAACACGAATAAACAAAAAGCGGCACAAAAAACACCGTTTCGCAGAAGAGAATGAATCTCTGTGCGGAACGGTGTTTTGTTAAATAAGGAATTAAGCTCCGGCAAGTTCGCTTGAATGGAGCGAGCGACGCTGTCAACAGACATCGGGCGCTTTAGCTTCTGCGTCCATTGGTGAGGGATTGTAATCTATCACCGATGGACGCACTTTATGGGGATTTATATGCTTTATGGGGATTTATATGCTTTATGGGGATTTATAAGGGCTGATGGGGAACGTAATGATGTCTTACTGCAAACTTAATGCACGCCTGATGTAACATAATGTAGCATAACGCAAGCTTGATATAACATAATATAGCCCTGTTACATACATAACACACGCCTGCTGCAATGATAACACTGACTTAATGGAAACATAATGCACACTTTATGCGGACTTTTCACAGATGGGACTGTGAAAAGATCAGGATTTTTCGGTGCCGTTTTTGGAAAGGGCGGCGGTATTTTTGCTTGTGATTTTCGGAAGGAGCTTATGTACATTGATTTTATCCAGTGTTTTCAGCATCAGCGGAATCAAAATCAGTTCGATAGAGAGCATAATAGCAAGCTGAGGGATTCTGGCTCCCAGCAGCAGAACATAATCCGTGCCATACATCAGATTCAGCCACAAAGGAGTGACAAAGGCGCTGATAACCAACTGTGTGATACCTGCAGCAAGGGCAACCCGCAGGAAGCTGCGTTTTTTATAGAGAAAGAATCCGAAAATTACGCCGATAGCAATTTCTGTCAGTGTAATGGGCGGAAAGATCATGCCGCTTGGTTTGACAATGCAGCCGATAATATCGGCAAGTCCGGCAACGATGCCGCTTGCGACAGGTCCGTAGATATAAGCAGTGATAACCACGGGAATAAAGGTCAGAGCGATTTTAATGCTTTCGTTCGGACGAATGGTAAACAGGGAAAGAATGGCGGCAAGCGCCGTCAGCAGTCCCAAAACGGCAATGTGGACGGTTGATGCTTTGATGTTGACTTTTGTACGGACATCATGTTCTTTTTTTGACATAAAAAAACCTCCTTATTATGACAGACTCGCTGTAAATAATAAGAAGTAGTAAGAGCTTACTATTATCAAACAGCGGGATGCAACCTGTGTACCGCAAGAAGCTCTTTTCGTTCATACGACAACTCCCCGTTCGTACGACACTTAACGCACACAGATTTACTCTGCAAGAACACTATAGCACTTATAGAGAATATTGTCAATAGCTTTGGCATATTAACAGAGAAGCAATTTTGTGGGGGTAAGCTGCACAGGGATACTCTTTTCCGGTGGAAACAAGGGATTTCTCTCTATCTTGCCTGTCGGCTCGGCGAGCGTTTCTGCCTGTGGCAGAGGTGCCCGCCGCAGACAGAAGTACCCCTATCCTGAGAAAACCATGATTTTCCGTGAAGTATTTTTCAAATCAGCAGGATTAATATGCTGTTGACTTTGAAGTTTTGAAAACTGCATGGGGAAATTCTTTTCCGGCGGAAACAAGGGGCTTCTCTCTATCTTGCCTGTCGGCTCGGCGAGCGTTTCTGCCTGTGGCAGAGGTGTTCGCCGCAGACAGAAGCACCCCTTTCCTGAAAAAACCATGATTCCCTGAACCCGCTGAGATGATGTGCAGCATCTTTTTGAAACAGTGTTCAACGGTGTTCTGAATGGATGAATCCGTATGCTGTCGACTATCGGGCTATGAAAATTGATTTTGTGCAGATCAAGGTGGGCAAAATCAAAACGAATCATGCTCACTGAATGAAAGATCTGTCGATGAAAGAACGTCGGACTATGCTGCCGATAATGAAAAGCATCAGCCTGAGAATAAATTCTTCGATATCAGACAGCGTGTTTTATGATTTCAGATAGTTCAGCATGGAAAGTCCTGCCGCAGCACCGTCACTGACGGCTTTGTAAACCTGCAGCATTCCGCCGATGCAGTCTCCTGCGGCATACAGACCCGGAAGACTGGTCTGCATTTTTTCATTGACTTTAATTCTGTTATTCTCTGTTTCGGCGCCGACTTTACGGGCAAGATCACTGCTGCCGGCAACACCTAAGGCGATAAAAATACCTTTGACCGGCAGCTCTTCACCGTCTTCAAAACGAACGGCTTCAACAACCGTACCGCCCGTCACCGCCGCAATTTTCTTTTCTATGACATGGATATTTTCCGGCACAGAGGCTGTCATCAGACTGCCGTTAGTCAGTATGGTGACGCTCTGCGAGGTGTTGGCAAGCACCTGCGCTTCATGTACGGCGTATTCACCGCTGCCGATGACGCAGACAGGCTTGTTGCGGAAGAAAAATGCGTCACATACTGCGCAATAGCTGACCCCCTTGCCTTCATGTTCCTGCAGTCCCGGAATCGGAACGGTTTTTCTTGAGGCGCCTGTTGCCAACAGTACGGCGTCTGCGGTATATTCGTGCTTATCTGTTACGACAACAGGCTTCATATCAGCGTTGTACGATAACGACACCACTTCTTCTTCGATAAACTGTACGCCAAGCCTTCTGGCGCCTTCAACGCCTCTTTCATACAGCTCTTTTCCGCTGATTGGTTGGTCAAAACCGTAATAGTTTTCGATCTTTTTTGCTTTTTCCAACGCTCCGATGCCCGTTGTAATGATGATGACTTCTGCTTTTCCGCTGCGCTGAAGATATAATGCCGCAGAAATGCCTGCCGGACCTGAACCGACAATTATTGCCTTTTTCATGTTTTTTCTCTCCTTTGTATGTGATAATTGGCGATTGACTGTTTTACAAAATGTTCAAGAAAACAGATTGCTGCAAATGCTGATGAAGTCAGGTAACTGTGCTGTCCTGAAAGCATATTGTCTGACGAATCAAAGCGGTGCCGGCAGTATGGTGAGTAACAAGTTAAGGGAATGGGAGCTGACAGAAAAGTGCCGGCAAGGGAAATGGGCAGAAATGTACGCTTGATTCTGCCGCAACCGAATGATTCTTTATATAACTTCAAGTATTGGTCAGTATGATTCTTTATATATCCCTGAATCGTGAAAATGTTTTTGAGAAATGCTAAAAATCCGCATGGATTCTGGAGTTTATTGCATTTAAATATATTTGATTTTTTGCCCCTGCTTGGTGTAAATCCGAGTAACGATTTTTTAGAAAGCAGTGCTTGTCAGTTTTTCGGCGTTATGATGCTGTCTGACTTTCACAGCTCCAGGATAACTTCAAGTATTGGTCAGGCAGACTCGTTTATATACCGTCTGCACGACAATCATCATAACGTGGTTGTCATATTGTCTGCACCACTGCGATTGTTTCACTGTGATATGATCCTTTTGTGGGGACTGTTGCTGAATAGCGTTTGCTGCAGTTTGTGATGCTTTGCGTATGACAGCGGATATTGCTCTCTCGAAAGAGCAGGAAGAGCAGCAGATGATGGTACAGCGGGGAACAGATTCCTTCAGAGTCAGTCATCACCTGCAGCCGGGGAGTGTACAGACACTGCCGGAAAAAGGTTCCAACGTGCAGTGACAAGCCGCAGCAGTTTTTTTCAACAGAAAAGATGAGCTGTTTGATGAAGACTTTCTGATTCAGTAAAATCAGTATGACGATCTGTATCAAAACATAATACAGAAAAAACAGACTCCTGCTGCATTTTGCTTTGCGGCAGGAGCCTGATCGTTTTGATCTGAGTTGTCTGTTGCGCCGATCAGAATTCAAAGGGCTGTGGTTCGCCGCAGCCGCAGGTGCCGACATATTTTGGCATTACCTTGCCGCAGTTCGGACAGGTCCATGTTCCGTTGTTGGGAACATCTTTTCGGTTGTTGACCGCTTCCTGAGCTTTTTTAAATACTTCGGCTTCCTTTGCTTTCTTACCGAACAGATGCTTTTTTTCTTTTTTGCCTGTATTCTTGGCGGTGGAAAAATCATCAACAGGAACCCTCTTGTATTCCGGAACAGCCGGTTTTTCGGACTTTTCAGGCTGTGAAGACTTTGATGCTTCGGGTTTCGGGTCACTTTTGATGCCTAAGTATGCCGGAGGCTCGTCGCTGAAACGCATGGGAGCAACCGGTGGTAAGTTATCAAAGTTCATCGGCTCAAAGTTGTTGTTTTCAAACCTCATGGGTGCGGCTTCCGGTGCATCTCCGAAATTGAATGGTTCTAACGGCGCTGTGAAATCCTGATCTGTGTTCAGGTTGTTGGTGGCGTCATTATTAAAAGTTTCGTTCTGGTTCTGGATAAACGACAGATCAGGCGCCTGATAGTTGGGATCAGTTGTGTTGTTGACAGTGTCGTTCTGAATGTAGCTGTATGTGCTGCCCTGTGTTTCGGGAATATCCTGCCTGAGCTGGGGATTATATCCCTGAATGGAGGGCTGTACGTTTTCAAATGCAGCCATCTGCTCTGATGTCAGCTTGCTCTTAGGCTCGATACCCGGTGCAATGTCCGGCAATGCTTCCGTATTTTCTGCTGTATCGCTGTCGGTAGGCATAGGCGGCTCAAACTCGAAGGGCTTCGGCTCACCGCAGCCGCAGGTGCCGACGTAGTTGGGCATGATCTTGCCGCAGTTGGGGCAGGTCCATGTGTCGGAACGCTGATCAAGGGGAGTGACGTCAACGTCAACGGTCTTTTTGCCGAAGAT
>JBGUWM010000060.1:0-6571 GCA_045221175.1 Acutalibacteraceae bacterium
GCTACAAAAGTGCTATCAGCAGTCAGGTCAGGTATCTTTCTGATTACTTCGGAGATACCCCTGTAAAAGAAATCAGACCTATGCAGATCTGTGATATGATCAACGAGCTTGCTGTCGAAAACCCTAACACGAGAAGACCGTCCTCCAAACAGCTTCTCAAGGACATCAGATGTGTCGCTTCGAGTATTTTTAGCTATGTGTCCGCAAACACGAACTACGATAACAATCCTGCAAAGGTTGTAACTATACCGAAAGACGCACCTAAAAACACAAGAAGAGCCTTGACCGAAGAAGAAATCGGTTGGCTCATCAGTTTCGACCATAAGGCAAGACTTCCGGCACTTATTATGTGCTTTTGCGGACTTCGTGCAGGAGAAATGATACCCTTGCTTTGGTCAGATATTGACTTTACGAACGGAGAGATAAGCGTAACTAAGTCCGTTTCAAGAAAAACAGGCGGTTATAAAGTAAAGCAGGGAACAAAGAACGGCAAAAAGAGAAAAGTCCGTGTCCCTAAAAGCCTTCTGAATGAATTGCAGACTTACAAAGATAATGCTGATTCAAGGTATGTATGTTCAAAAACTGACGGCGATATGCACACAGTATCTTCTTGGAGAAGATTGTGGGATTCATATCATACACAGCTTTCTCATCAATACGCAACTGTAAAACAGTCGAAACAGAACTTATACTCACCGAAAGGTGTCAAAGTCAAGATTGAGAAAATTACTCCGCATATGTTAAGACACACATTCGCAACTTTGCTCTACACTTCGGGAGTGGATGTTCTGACAGCTTCAAAACTGCTCGGTCATTCAAACATTTCCATTACACTTGAAATCTACACACACCTCAAGGAAGAAAAGTATATTATTTCCATTGAAAACTACGAAATATACATTGAGGAACGCTTTTTTTAACAACAAAAAAAGACACCCCCAAAACCAACTGATGTTGATTTTGGAGGTGTCGGATAATACTCCATCCAAACCAACAACTAAGTATTGTTTGAATGAAGTGATTTTTTAATGTATAAAGAATTCGTATGATTTCAAGCCTAAAATTCAAATTGAAAGTATTGATTTTTGAAATAAGATATGATATAATACCTTCTATAAGTTAGTGAACATTAGGATTAATGTTGAATATCTTTTTTGAATACTTTTGCTATTTATGTTCGAGTTTTCGGGACACTTGAATGGGGTTCAAGAGGCCGCAGGTTCGACTCCTGTCACTCGGACGCTGAAAAGCACTTGCATTTTATGCAGGTGCTTTTTTTAACTCGGAGCAAATCCCGATGTCAGCTCGCTGAACATCGGCTGCATTGATCCAGCCTCACCGCAGGAGCTTTAGCTCCTCGGGATTGGTTATATCATAACATCATGTCAACGCTTTTTCTGTGTTCAATCAGCAATGCCGGAACAACCGTACCCATAGCGAAAGGAGAATGCCTGATGGCTGCAGCACACCATGAAAAACAACAGCAGCAAAAGGGATACTGTACCAACAAAGGTATCACACCCGACGAAAGAAAGCTTTTGTCTGCCATCCGTGCCATGCCGGGATTATACATCGGTTCCAAAAGTCTTGTTTCCCTGCGACACTTTATCGGCGGTTACAGCAGCGCTATGCATCTGCTCGGCATCACTGCCGAGCACCGGATCATCCCGCAGGAATTTCAGCCGTTTGTCGCCGGGAAATACGGTATTTTCACTGAAACACAAAAGAATTATTTCACCCTTATTCTCGAAAACTCCCCTGATGAGCAGCAGGCTTTCGACTTGTTTTTTTCATTACTTGATCAATACTTATCAAGCGTCGGCGCCGATCCAGTTCCTATGTGGAACCCTTCAACCAACAGCCTGCCGAAATGATCCGGACTGTCAGCCCTGCCGGCACACAGGCAATCAGGGTTACAGTATCACTGTAAATGCAGCAGACCGCAGCGCACGAAAGACAAATTACGGACACTAAAAAAGCAGGATATACCATGCTGTTATGATGGTATATCCTGCTTTCAATTATTTGCATTACAAGTGATAACATCACCACTGCCGAGCTCTGAAAATGATTACTTTGTTACGGTAAACTTCAGAACCTTTGCTTTGATGATACCGGAAGCATCCTTCACCTTAACACGAAGATCATATTTTGTTGCTGCGGCAGGCTTATAAGTGATCTTTGTAGAAGTTGTATAACCCTTAACAGAGGTATAATCTGCTGCGCTTGCTTTTTTAACGGAAACAGCATACTGATAAGGAGCCTTACCGTTCTTTGCCGAGCAGTTGACAGTAACGCTGCTGCCCAGCTTAATGGTAGCTGACGCCAGCTTAGAGGTATTTTCCAGAATAACTGCGGAAGCTGAAGCATTCACCTTAACAGAAAAGTCCTTTACGGCAATTTTGCCCTTGCTGTCCTTTACCTTGATACGAACATCATAGGTTGTGGCAGAAGCAGGATTGACAGTCATTTTTGAATTGCTGCTGTAAGCACGAGCCTTGGTATACTGTGTGGAAGTAGATTTTTTGTAAAAAGCGGCATACTGATACGGAGCCGTGCCGCCTGTTGCAGCACCGGTAACTGTCAGAGTTTTGCCGAGCGTGAGAGAGGTAGCAGAAATAGTGGATTTATTGGTAAGGGCACTTGCTGCGGGTTTGGTAACCTTTACAGAAAAGTCCTTTACAGCGACCTTGCCTGCTGCATCCTTGACTTTCACACGAATGTCATAAGTGGTAGCCGCCGCAGGCTGAACCGTCATGGTTGCGGTCTTGCTGTAATCTCTGATTCTGGTGAAGGTGCTGGAGGATGACTTTCTGTAATACGCTGCATAGTAGTAAGGTGCTGTTCCACCGGAAGCCGCACCCGTAATCGTAATGCTTTTACCGAGAGTCAGATTGGTGGCACTAACCTTAGAGAGGTTTTTCAATTCATTGGCTGCCTTGTTGGTAACCGTAAGATCAAAGGTCATTGGTTTAACGGTACCCTTTGCGTCCTTCACCTTGACAAGCACATGATAAACCATTGCAGCGGCAGGCTTGATGGTTACTGTTTTATTGGTGCTGTAAGTCTGCACAGAGCTGTACTTTGAAGAAGAGCTCTTCTTGTAAGATACCGAATACTGATAAGGTGTTGTTCCGCCGGAGGCAGAGCAAGTAACCGTAATCTTACCGCCCAGTTCAACAGTGGCTGCCGAAATCTTGGAGGTATTGGTCAGCGTCTGAACCTGTACGGTAATGGTAGTGCTTGCTGTCGCCGAGTTTTTGCTGTCGGTTGCCGTAACCGTAATCGTCACAGTACCTGCGGCAGAAGGCGTATAGGTTGCCGATGCGCCTGTAGAAGAAATGACAGAAGAACCTGCCTTGAAGGAGTAGGTAACATTGCCGGAAGCATTTGTTGCCATGGCGGTCAGTGTAACCGACTGACCTACCGTAACGGTTGAAGCAGATGCTTTCAAGACAACCGAGAGCTTGACAGGTACAGGAGGAACGTAATCCGTCCAGGAATGATTAGCGGAAAACAGCTTGGAGGTGTCATTAATGTCAAGTCCCCGCTCCATATCCGCAGGATATCGTTTCGTTGTGTTTTCCGCACCGTCGCTGAAAATAACCAGACCGTTGCGGAAGTCCTCGGGAACTACCAGCTTATAGTAGCCGGTTGCAGCATCGAGCTGCATTTTCTGACCGGGCCATGGAGCATTACAAGGGGTTGTATCTGTATCTGCCGGAGCATCAGCCGCAGCAGGGGCAGAAGAAGCATACCATGCTTTTGCATTGTCGGGAGAGCCGTCCAGCCAATAACCCACAACGCCGTTGCCCAAAGGCAGGTTACCGGTCTGCGTACCGCCGTTATCGTTGAATACGACATGGGTAGCGCCGTTGGGAACGGTAATGGAGTAATTCGTCTTGCCAAAGCCATTATCGCCTATCGAGGTCATATCCACACCCGGCCATTCAGCGCCGACGGTGCCGTTATTATTATAGAAATAAGCTTTTACAGACCACCAGTCCAGAGAATTGGTAAACTGAATCGTTTCTTCAGGCACAGGCACCGGCAATTTGATACCGGAATCTTTGTATATGTAAGCATAGACAGAGCCCCACTGATAGGTGCTGTTGTCAAAATAGATGGTTGTAACGGCATGGCGGTCCTTCTTGACATACTGATAGCTTGCCGTGGCCTTGCTTCCATCCTCTTTTGTTCCGGAAAGCGTCAGCGTAACGGTTGTGCCGACAGCGGCAGAACCGCCGAGCGTGATGGTTTTGCCGGAGGTAAAGCTGCCGGAATCACCCTCAGAGGTGGTGTAAGTGGCATTGGAAACATTTGACGCATTCAGGGTAACTTTAATGCTGTCCGTAAAAGACGTGCTGGAAGGCGAAGCAGAAACGCTGCCGAAAGAAGGCACTTTGCCGGCGTCATAAACAACGGCAATACCTTTGCTGCCGATGCTTCCGCTGATGTTGCCACCGGAAACGGTAAACGTACCGCCGGAAACCTGGTCTTTATAGGTACCGTCCTTCATCTTGTTGACTTTACCGCTGAACTGACCGCCGTTGCCGCTGATATTGACCAGTACAACGCCGGTAGTACCTCTTTCTACAAGAACGGTATTGCCGCTGGAGGACATATATTCGCTTTCTCCCACAAATGCATTGTGGAACTTGTTGATCTCTGCAACTTCTTTGCTTTTCCATGAAGTATTCTGGCTCATCTGACCCATCTTCTGAGATCTCGGGTTATCAGGGCGCACAAAGTAAAGCGCAGGGAACTGACGGGCTGCTGTAATGGCCCAGGATCGGTTGATCTGATCCTGAGAAAACTTAACGGATTCTCCGGAATAATTGTTATTTGCATAGGTATCATGGGATTCAGCCCACAAAACGATCTTATCATAAGAAATACCGTTATAGTTCAGAGCAGAATTTGCCGCCTTACCAATATCGTTATCATAAATACCATATCGAGTAGAGTTTCCTGCACGGCTGTCTGTTACTGCGATATATTTTGTATAGTTTTTGATATCGGTTGCCGCATCGTCAAGAATTTCACCGTAGCAATAAACAGGGTGTCCTTTAGCGTTGGCATAGCTTTCGATGCCGTTGATAACGGTCGGCCAGAAGTCAGACGCTCCGCCGGGATCGGTAGGAAGTTCAATGTGCTTTGCGGCATCAAAACGGAAACCGTCCGCACCCAGGTCATAGCATTCCTTCAGCAGATTGATGATAGCATTCTGTACCTTTTTGTTACCGGTATTCAGATCCGGCCAGCCGCCGAAGCCATAGGTAAGACTGTCTGTGCCGCCGTTTCGGTTCTGCTGACTGTAGTTGATGCCTGTGGAGCCGTTCAGATGCCAGCAACTGTCATCATCACGGTAAGTAGCTTCATTCTGACTGCAGATATCGGCTCTGGTGTTACCGATTTTACCGGTGTTATTGGCCATGTGGTTAGCAACGATATCGACGATGATCTTGATGCCGTATTTATCTGCTTCATCACACATTGCCTTGAAGTCTTCTTTAGAACCGAACCACGGATGTCCGCCCGGTGAAAAAGAAAGGCTTGTCGGCTGATATACCTTCCACCACTCCATCTGAGAGCTATTGGGATCCGAGCTGTCTTTCGGACGCTGTACAGGCGAAGTCTGTACCGAAGTATAGCCTGCCTCAGCAATTGCCTGCATATTATCCTTGATCGCATTGAAAGACCAGTTCCACGCATGAAGGATGACGCCGTCACTGACTTTGTCAGGAAGCGCACCTGCACCGGGTGCATCGGTGTAAAACCCCGCTGCGGACAATTGAGGTGCAGCCTCAACCGCACTGACGGTCGCTCCAAGCCCTGTTACAGTAGACGCAAGAAGTGCCGTGGATAAAACAATACCGGTAATTTTGCTGCGAATACGGAATCTGCTCGATTGTTGTTTTTCGTTCATGATAACTCACACTCCTCTGTTTTTTGACATAGCGGAACTGTCTGTGCCCTTTTGTGGTTTTAAAAGTATTCGTACCAGATCAAAACCACACAAACCGTTCCATTCTGTTTACACAATTATAACACTTTATTCATAATTTTGCAAAGTGTTGAACTTTCACCACCGCTGAAAAGCTTCATTTTTTCGGAAATTTTGAAGGATTTGTTTCATATCCTTTCAGCATTTTAATAAAATCTATTTGATTTTGTTTTGTCAGATTGACCAATCTCTCTCCTTTTTTTGGATAATTTTTATAAATTGAAATTTTTGTGATTGTTTATTTTTTACAAAGATAAAATTCGTCATGTTCAATAGTTTTTATCCATATCCAGTGAATTATTGTCTGTTTTCACAATAAAAACAATGCATTATTGTCGGATACATGGTTTTTCGAGGCAAATAGCAAGAAATGTTTTAATACTTCACTTATCATACATCATTTCGCCGGTATGATCTCCTATATCTTCTCTGATAAAACTGTCAGCGATCCAGCCACAGTATTCACCCGCCGGCAGTCGTCCGGGTGCGTGACCGGTGCGTGACCGCACTGGACGAATCCGCTGTTACTTCATACAAATCTGCTCATTTTATTCCGCAGGCGTC
>JBGUWM010000061.1:0-22884 GCA_045221175.1 Acutalibacteraceae bacterium
CCGGTGCTTCTGCTTCGCAGAGGTGTCCACCGGACACCCGCACCCTCTTAGGCGGCGGGTGCCATTCGGACTTTCAGTGGGGGTTATAATCCCCCACTGAAACCCCGAGGAGCTAAAGCTCCTGTGGTGAGGTTGCCTCGTCGCAGCCGATGTTAAGCGAGCTTACATCGGGCTTTGCTCCGAGTTAAATGAACCTGTCAGTACAAGACGCAGTTTGCGTAAACGGCATGGTTTACCGGAATAAAAGATGTTCAAAAACAGATTGAATACGGAGGAAAAAATGGGATTAATTGGAATTCTTGCGTTTGTGATCTTGAAGTGGGTTTTAGAAATGACCCATATGCTTTGGATTGATTTCGATAAAATACCGCAAGTATTTTGGATTGTGCTTGCAATAATTTATTTCGTATATTCTTTTATATGGGCAATAGTTGTTTCCATGGTAGTTGCAAGCAAGGGTTATCATTCAATAACAAGGTGGGTTATATTTGGTTTATTATTTCATGAACTTGCATTCGCTCTTGCCTGCGGTCTGGAAAATCTGACACTTAGAAATCAGAATGATGAAAAGATAAAATACTTGTCTGATCAGATAAATGAGTTGAAGAGATTAAATGCCGGCATTCTCAAGGAAAACGAATGGCGCTGCTCCAGCGGCAGAGTCAATTCGGATTATGTGACCACCTGCCTTTGCGGCAGGGCTAAAGAAGATTCGTTTTTTGATGAAATCGCCGAGAAGGAGCAAAAGCCGATGCTGAAAGAATAATTAGTGCAAAGAATGGCGCTGTTTCTGCGGCAGAGTCAATTCGGATTATGTGACCACCTGTCTTTGCGGTAAAGAAAAAGAAGATGCTTTTTCCGAAGAGATCAGCCAAACGAAGCAGATCCGTTAAAAAAATAAAGAGTGGAAAAACCAAATAACGAAAAAGACAGTCGGATGGTTCGGTCCGACTGTCTTTTTCGAGATCGGTCACTTTATAGTCATTTTGACAGGATATCATATCATCAATAAAAAGGATCATACTATTTCATAACGAAAACGGAAAAACGGAAGGATGAATACTATGCTGTATGAAGAGATACTGGAAAAAGAGGGGTTTCGGAGAATGGGAAATCAATATGCCGTTAAACCGGTTGCCGGTCTTGATGCGCTGGTGCGTCAGGATCAGGATACCCTGACGATGTCGGTACCGTGTGCATCACCGTTGGTGGATTATGAAAAGGAAATCAATGATTATCTGAAAACACTGTCAGCAGACTATGACGGAATGACTGTGGATTTTGGCGAAAGACAAATGCGGCTGAAGGGTCATGCCGCATCCGGAGAGGATATCGAAAGTCTGCTGGACAAAATGCAAAGCCTTGTCAGAGCGATAAAGGAAAAGTATGATCTGCTGCCGGTGTGTATGTGCTGCGGCAGGATCGGCACGGTGACGGTACAGGATTACTTCGGAAATGTCAGAGTCATTTGCGGTATATGCGCCGATGAACAAAAGCTGCATCACGAGCATCAGGAACAGGTGGAGCAGCAGAGAATGGACGCAAAAAAGGAAATGTATCTGGAAGCACAGGCCTATCACCCTGTTTATCGCTGTCTGAAGATAGGCGTAAAGGGCGGCTTGTATACCTGTGCGGTGGGTTTGGTGTTCTTTCTGATCTCCGCATTTCTGCCGATGTTTCACTATTTGGTTACGCTGAAGGCAGCCTTTACTGCCGTTTATGTGGTAGACCGCCTGTGGGAAGTAAAGCACCTTCCTATGACGGGGAAATTTGTTTTCGGAACTTTCAGCGCCTTTGTGACCATTAGTGCGGTGTCCGGTCTGTTTATGCTACTGTTCTGCAAGCTGACAGGCTATAGTGTGGTTCAGCCGATGATGCTGTTCAGTGATATGGTGGCATATAATCTGGTTTTCGGATTCATCGGCTATGCAGTAATGTCATTTATCATGATTTTATTGAAAAGGGCCATCTGAACGATTCGGACAGTCACTTACAGTTCACTTTTCAGTCACGATAAAGTCACTTTGGTTATGTATGATATAGACACAGCAAGAAAAAACGATTGATCAACACAACAGAAAAGGAGAGAGGCAGCTCAGAGCTGTACGGTAAGGGGAGCTTTGGAATACAGCGGTCTGAAAGAGGAAGACTTTGACTTTTCAAGGTTCGGCTTTGATACTGACGGTCATGTATGTGTGGCTTCTGATGAATCAGTCAGCACGGAGCTAAAACCGATTTCTGCTGCTGCTACCTTCCGTGAGATGGGATACGGCATTGCGGCGGCTGCGGAAGAAGAATAACTTTCTGCGGTACATGAAAAGACGGTACAGTCCCGCTTGAATGAAAAACGAATCAAGTATGAAAGACAGCTTTTGTGCTGAAACAGGTTATTGTTCAGCGCAAAGCTGTTTTTTATGATTCTGAGCCGCAGAGTGGACAAACAATGAATCAGATGATATAATCATACTATTCAAAGAATACTTTCAAATTATTTGCGATTAATTCCGCATAACTTTGCTGCCGATCCACGGAAACCATCGGAGATTCCTGCGGATTCTGCCTTGTTCTGCGATGTTTTTCGCCGGATTGATTGAAAGATTCTGATCAGACAGGAGCCGGACAGGCTGAAATAAACAGAGGAGTGACAGGAATGGATATTCAAAAAGTGATGGCAGAGATGAAAAAATACCTGCCTGCGCTGCCGGCAGTAAGGCTGAAAGCGGAAAAGGGAGAGCCGGGGCTATTTGACAGTAAGTTAGGGGGAACGCCCTATTTCCCGAAGGATATGGAATATCCTATGGGAAAAACAAACGCTTTCAGGAACCAGCCGCTGATCATGTTGGCACAGCTTAATTTTGACGAGCTTCCCCATATTCCGGATTTTCCGGAAAAGGGAATGCTGCAGTTTTTTATAGCGGCGGACGATCTCTACGGTATGGCGTCCGGATACGGAGAGGAAATGACTGCTCAGAATAATTTCCGTGTTATTTATCATGAGACGATTATCAAAGACGAGAGTTGTCTGCTCCGACCGGAGGAAATACCGCAGTATTCCGGCGAAGACGAGCTGCTGCTGCCCTTCAGCGGCAGTTACCGTCTGACGGCTTGTCAGGCTGAAACGCTGCCGGCTACTGCGTGTGATTACCGCTTTGAAGAGGCGTTTGTGAGATGCTACAATGAACAGGCAGAGGAACCGATTGAGGCTTTATGGGATCTGGATGATGAAACAGCCGAACAGATATATACGGACGCCGATAGTTCTTTTCATGCGATCATCGGCGGGTATCCTGTTTTTGCACAGGACGATCCAAGACTTGACGAGGCGCTGAGTGACTGTGATACGCTGTTGTTTGAGCTGAACAGTGTGTATGACGCTCCCCGGGGGATTGATATCATGTGGGGCGATATGGGAACAGGCGCCTTTATGATCCCACGGAAAAACCTGAGAGAACTTGACTTTTCAAGAGTGCTGTATAATTATGACTGTTCATAACGCCGGATGATACAATAGGTATCAAAAGGTACTGAGGCATCGGTTATCGTGATAATAGGCTGTGATGGGGGCTTTCTGTCTGCGGAGAGCTCCGGGTCGAATCGTGTCCGTGTACCGCCGGAATGAAGGATTCCGGTCGGTTAAATATCCCTTTACGAGTCTATCATCAACTTTGTGCAGAATGACGAAGATCACTTCACCAAGGAACAGAATTTTGAGCTTATTATCTGTGAAAAATGCGGAAGAATTTTAGCATAATATACAAAAAATCAAAGAAAAATTTTCCTAAAATCAACAAAGAAATCCGAGAAAAAGCCTTGCAAAATGCAGAATTGTATGCTATTATAATGAAGCGTGACTGCGACAGATATGCGATGAAGCGGGAGGTTGCGGCAGAAAATGCCGGTTTTTCCGTGGAGTATGTCCGATTTTAAACCGGGCGAAAGAATATTTTATAGAGTGAAAAGGTGATTTCCCATGAGTTGCAGGGGAAGAACCTCGGTATGCTCTGATTTTCTCGAAACCTTGACCCGGTAGACATCATGTTCTGCCGGTTTTTTATAAGAGTTGCAGGAAACACCCGGAAGGGTGTAGAGGAATTGAGAGAACGCCCGCCAACTACAATAAGGAGGCGATGACAGTGGCAGTCAAGGAAAAAATAAGGATAAGAATCAAGGGTTATGATCATCAGTTGGTGGATCAGTCCGCCGAGAAGATCGTAGCAACCGCAAAGCGTACAGGTGCCAGGGTTTCGGGTCCTGTGCCGCTGCCGACCGAAAAACAGGTCGTAACGATCCTTCGTGCTGTTCATAAGTACAAGTACAGCCGTGAGCAGTTCGAAACAAGAACCCACAAAAGACTGATCGACATCCTGAGACCCTCAAACAAAACCGTTGAGGCTCTGACAGGACTCGAGCTCCCTGCCGGTGTTGAAATCGAGATCAAACTCTGATTATCAACCAACAAGCAGCCGGGGTCATGTCGGTGAAAAGCCGACCAATAACCTATCAAGGAGGAAAAACAAATGCAGAAAGCAATCATCGGAAAGAAAATCGGTATGACACAGATTTTCGATGAAAAGGGCGCCGTACTCCCTGTAACTGTCATTGAAGCAGGTCCCTGCGTGGTATCTCAGATCAAGACAGCAGAAAACGACGGCTACGAAGCAATTCAGCTTGGCTTCGGCGACATCAAGCTGAAGATCCAGAACGGCAGCGGCAAGGGCAAGAGAGCCCGCAGCGAGAAGTTCAAGAACGATCCTGTCAATATCACAAAGCCGATGCTCGGACACTTCAAGAAGGCAGATGTAGCACCCAAGCGCACACTTCGTGAATTCAGAGTAGAAAATCTCGATGCTTACAAAGTCGGCGATATCATCAAGGCTGACGCTTTTGCCGAGGGTGACAAGATTGATGTAACAGGCAAGAGCAAGGGTAAGGGATATGCCGGCGTCATCAAGCGCTGGAATTTCCACCGTCTGAAGGAAACTCACGGTTCCGGACCTGTTGCCCGTCACGGCGGATCAATGGGTGCCTGCTCAACCCCGTCCAGAGTATGGAAGGGCAAGAAGATGGCAGGACATCTCGGAGCTGAGAGAGTGACGGTACAGAACCTGACCGTAGTAAAAGTTGACGCAGAAAACAATCTTATCGCAGTAAAGGGTGCCGTTCCCGGTCCTAACGGCGGTATTGTTGTACTTCGTGACAGCGTTAAGGCATAAGGGAAGGAGGAATTTCAAGTGGCTAATATAGATGTTCTCGATATGGCGGGCAAGAAGGTCGGCACTGCCGAGCTTTCAGACGCTGTTTTCGGCATTGAGCCCAACACGGCTGCAATGCATCAGATGGTAGTGAACTATCTGGCAAACAACCGTCAGGGCACACAGTCAGCGCTTACCCGTGCAGAGGTAAGAGGCGGCGGCAGAAAGCCCTGGAAGCAGAAGGGTACAGGTCACGCAAGACAGGGCTCCACCCGTGCTCCCCAGTGGACACACGGCGGCGTTGTATTTGCTCCGAAGCCCAGAAGCTACAGATTTACCGTAAACAAGAAGGTAAGAAGACTGGCTATGAAGTCTGCTTTCTCCGCAAAGCTGAACGACAACCAGATTGTTGTTCTGGACAGCCTGACCATGGACCAGTACAAGACAAAGACCATCGCAGATATGCTGAAGGCTGTCGGTTCAGAGCGCAAGGCACTGATCGTACTGCCTGAGGTCAGCACAATGGTGGTTAACTCCGCAAGAAACATTCCCGGTGTTAAAACCGCACAGGTGAATACACTGAATGTATATGACATTATGAACGCTGATAAGCTGGTTATCGTAAAAGACGCTATTAGCAAGATCGAGGAGGTATACGCATGACAGCTCGTGATATCATCATTATGCCTATCATCACAGAAAAGAGCATGGCAGGCGTAGCAACTGATAAGAAATATACCTTCAAGGTTGACAAGAAAGCTACCAAGATCCAGATCGCTCAGGCGGTTGCCGAGATCTTCGGGGTAAAGGTCAAGAAGGTAAACACCGTTAACGTAAGAGGCCGTATGCGCCGTCAGGGCAGATATGAAGGCTACACACCTTCATGGAAAAAGGCTTATGTAACGCTTACGGAAGACAGCAAGACCATCGAATTTTTCGACGGCATGATGTAATACCTTTTCTGTGAATGTGCGGTGCGGAACAGTCCGCCGAAGCACAGCGCCAGCCCGGCTGATCCTGAAGATCGGAAAAGGGCGCCGGGACGTTCGTTCAGTACAGAATCCGCCGTCCCAGACAAAAGGTATGAACCTGCGTTGGCAATGAACGCAGGCAGAAGGAATGGAGAGAAGATCTCCGCAAAGCCATCATGAGGAGAGTGAAACAAATGGCAATTAAGGTATATAAGCCGACCAGCCCGGCAAGAAGAAATATGTCGGTTACTGATTACTCGGTTTTGTCAAAGGTTGAGCCTGAGAAGAGCCTTCTTGCTCCGCTCAACAAAAAGTCCGGCCGTAACAGCTACGGCAGAATTACTGTTCGTCACAGAGGCGGCGGTAATCGCAACAAGTACAGAATCATCGACTTCAAGCGTCGTAAGTTTGATGTAGAAGCCACTGTAAAATCACTGGAGTACGATCCGAACCGTTCGGCACACATCGCACTCATTGAGTATGCAGACGGCGAAAAGAGCTACATCATCGCTCCTGTAGGTCTGAAGGTAGGCTACAAGGTAGTCAGCGGACCGAACGCAGATATCAAACCCGGCAACGCTCTGCCGCTGGCGAATATCCCTGTAGGTACCTTCGTACACAACGTAGAGCTTTATCCCGGCAAGGGCGCACAGCTTGCAAGAAGCGCCGGCAACATGGCACAGCTCATGGCTAAGGAAAACGGTCTTGCACTGCTCAGACTTCCTTCCGGCGAGCTGAGAAACGTTCCTGAAAACTGCATGGCAACCATCGGTCAGGTCAGCAATATTGACCACGAGAACGTCAAGATCGGTAAAGCAGGCCGTAAGCGCAACATGGGCTGGAGACCGACTGTCAGAGGTTCCGTAATGAACCCGAACGATCACCCCCACGGCGGTGGTGAGGGTAAATCCCCCGTTGGCCGTCCCGGACCTGTAACACCTTGGGGTAAGCCTGCACTGGGCTATAAGACCAGAAAGAACACCCGTTCCGACAGACTTATCGTAAGACGCAGAAACGGTAAATAATAGGACTGCAGAAAGGAGCTTTATACTATGAGCAGAAGCATTAAAAAGGGTCCTTATGTGCAGCCTGTGCTGCTTAAAAGGGTTCAGCAGATGAATGAGCTCGGCGAGAAGAAGATCCTCAAAACATGGAGCAGATCTTCTACCATCTATCCCGAGTTTGTAGGTCATACATTTGCGGTTCATGATGGCCGCAAGCATGTTCCGGTATATGTAACAGAAGATATGGTAGGACATAAGCTCGGCGAGTTTGCGCCCACCAGAACCTTTAAGGGTCATGCCGGTTCTAAAACATCGAAATAAGCCGGAAAGGAGTGTATGAACATGGAAGCAAGGGCAGAGCTTAAATACGCCCGTATTTCTCCAAGAAAGGTACAGATCGTTCTTGATCTGATCCGCAACAAGCCTTGCGATTATGCAATGGCGGTTCTCAAGCACACCCCGAAGGCTGCTTGTGAGGATCTGGAAAAACTCCTCAAGTCAGCAATGGCTAATGCTGAGAACAACCACAACATGGATGTCAATAAACTCTATGTGGCAGAGTGCTTCGTAGGTCAGGGTCCTATCCTCAAGAGAATCCGTCCGAGAGCCCAGGGCCGTGCATACAGAATTGATAAGAAAACATCACACATTACTCTGGTACTCAAAGAGAAAGATTAATCGGTGAGGAGGTAAACTAATGGGCCAGAAAGTTAATCCGCACGGTCTTCGTGTCGGCGTTATTAAAAATTGGGACTCGCGTTGGTTTGTAAGCGACAAAGACTTCGGCGATACGCTCGTTGAAGACTACAACCTCCGTAAGACTCTGAAAAAACAGCTTAACTCTGCAGGCGTACCTAAGATCGAGATCGAAAGAGACGCTTCAAGAGTAAGAATTCATATCCACTGTGCAAAGCCCGGAATGGTAATCGGTAAGGGCGGCGCAGAAATCGAGAAGCTCAGACTGCAGTGTGAAAAAATGCTGGGCAAGCCTGTTGCCATCAATATCGTAGAGGTTAAGAACCCCGATATCGACGCACAGCTTATCGCAGAGAACGTAGCACAGCAGCTCGAAAAGAGAATTTCCTTCCGTCGTGCTATGAAGCAGGCAATCGGCCGTGCTATGAAGTGCAACGCAAAGGGTATCAAGATTCAGTGTGCAGGCCGTCTCGGCGGTGCAGAAATCGCCAGAGCAGAACAGTATCATGAAGGTACGATTCCGCTGCAGACACTGAGAGCAGACATTGACTACGGCTTTGCTGAGGCAGCAACAACCTACGGCATCATCGGCGTAAAGGTATGGCTGTACAAGGGCGAGGTCCTCAATGACAACCGCAAGCCTCGTAAGGAAGGAGGCAACAAATAATGTTAATGCCTAAGAGAGTAAAGTACCGCAGAGTGCACAGAGGCCGTATGACCGGTAAGGCGCTTCGTGGTAACAAGGTAACCTACGGTGAGTACGGCATTCAGGCCCTCGAGCCGGGCTGGATCACAGCCAACCAGATCGAGGCTGCCCGTATCGCAATGACCCGTTACTGTAAGAGATTCGGTAAGGTATGGATCAAGATTTTCCCCGATAAGCCTGTAACCAAAAAGCCCGCAGAAGTCCGCATGGGTTCCGGTAAAGGTTCACCCGAGTTCTGGGTAGCTGTTATCAAGCCCGGCAAGGTAATGTTCGAGCTGGCAGGCGTACCTGAGGCAACTGCCAGAGAAGCACTTCGTCTGGCTGCGAATAAGCTGCCTCTCAAGACAAAGTTCGTGACTAAGGAAGAAACGGAGGCTGACGCATAATGAAGACTTCAGAACTCAGAGAAATGACATCGGCTGAGCTTACTACAAAGCTTCAGGACCTCAAAGAGGAGCTTTTCAACCTTCGCTTTCAGCTTGCCATCAATCAGCTCGACAACCCGATGCGTATTTCAGCAGTAAAGAAAGACATCGCAAGAGTACAGACAGTGATCCGTCAGAACGAGCTTTCGGAAAACGCTGAAGGCTAAGGGGAAGGAGGAAAACCACTGTGAGTGAAAGAAATCTTAGAAAGACAGAAGTCGGCAAGGTAGTAAGCGACAAAATGGATAAAACCGTTGTTGTTGCCATCGAGAACAGTGTAAAGCACCCGCTTTACAACAAGATCATCAAGCGTACCATAAAGTTCAAGGTGCATGACGAGAATAACGAGTGCAAGGTTGGCGACAGAGTACGCATTATGGAGACCCGTCCCCTGTCAAAGGATAAGAGATGGCGCCTTGTTGAGATCATCGAGAAAGCAAAATAATATAAGTCTTTGGTAAAAGGAGGAAAGCACTGTGATACAGCAGCAGACCTACCTCAAAGTAGCCGACAACACAGGAGCAAAGGAGCTTATGTGCATCCGTGTTCTTGGTGGCACCGGCAGGAGGTACGCAAATATAGGCGACGTTGTGGTAGCTTCGGTTAAAAAAGCAGCACCCGGCGGCGTTGTTAAAAAAGGCGATGTAGTAAAGGCAGTAATCGTACGTTCCGCAAAGGGCGTTCGTCGTGAGGACGGCACATATATCCGTTTTGATGAAAATGCAGCCGTTATCATCAAGGACGACAAAAACCCCAGAGGAACCCGTATTTTTGGACCAGTAGCAAGAGAGCTTCGTGATAAGGATTATATGAAGATCCTTTCTCTTGCGCCGGAAGTACTTTGATTGGGAGGTGCAGTGAATATGAGTAATAAGCTTCATGTTAAAACAGGCGACAAGGTAGTCGTTCTGAGCGGCACCGAAAAGGGTAAAACCGGCAAGGTTCTGGCAGTCAGCCCCAAAGAGGGTAAGGTAATCATCGAAAAGGTGAACCTCGTATCAAAACATGTAAAGCCCCGCAAGATGGGTGACCAGGGCGGTATCGTAGAAGCAGAAGGCGCAATGTATGCCTGCAAAGTACAGGTAGTATGCCCCCGCTGCAACAAGCCTACCAGAGTGGCTCACAGAATCTTGGAGGACGGCACCAAAGAACGCATTTGTAAGAAATGCGGCGAAGCGCTTTAAGGAGGTAGGAACACATGACAAGACTGAAAGAACTCTATGTCAAAGAAGCTGCTCCTGCTCTTATGAAGAAGTTTTCTTACAAGAGCGTTATGCAGATTCCGAAGCTGGAAAAAATCGTAATCAATGTCGGTGCCGGCGAAGCAAAGGAAAACTCCAAGGCTATCGAAGCAATCAGCGGAGATCTGGCAAAGATCACCGGTCAGAAGCCGGTCGTTTGCCGTGCAAAGAAGAGCGTAGCAAACTTCAAGCTGAGAGAAGGTACGCCTAACGGCGTGAAGGTAACACTTCGCGGCAGCAAGATGTATGAATTCATGGACAGACTGTTCAACGTAGCACTGCCCAGAGTTCGTGACTTCAGAGGGATCAACCCCAACTCTTTCGACGGAAGAGGCAACTACAACATGGGCCTGAAGGAACAGCTCATCTTCCCTGAGATCGACTTTGATAAGATCGACAAGGTTCGTGGAATGGATATTTGCTTTGTAACAACGGCAACAACAGACGAAGAGGCTCGTGAGCTGCTCACGCTTATGGGCGCACCGTTTTCTAAGTAAGGAGGGATTATTGTGGCCAAAACATCTATGAAGATCAAACAGCAGAGAGAACCGAAGTTCTCTACGAGAGCATATAACAGATGCAAAATCTGCGGCAGGCCGCACGCTTATCTCCGTAAATATGGTGTTTGCCGTATCTGCTTCAGAGAGCTTGCTTACAAAGGCGAAATTCCGGGTGTAAAGAAAGCCAGCTGGTAAGGCATTACTAAAGGAGGTAAACCGATTATGCAGATTACAGATGCTATTGCAGATCTGCTTACGAGAATCCGTAACGCAAATACTGCAAAACATGATACAGTAGAAGTTCCTGCTTCCAACATCAAGAAGGCGATCACTCAGATTCTTCTGGACGAGGGCTACATCAAGAGCTTTACCGTAATTGATGACAACAAGCAGGGTATGATCAAAATTGCGCTGAAATACGGCGAGGGCAAATCACCTGTTATCACAGGTCTGAAGAGAGTTTCCAAGCCCGGTCTTCGTATTTACAGTGATGTAGAAAATATGCCGAAGGTCATGAAGGGACTCGGCGTTGCCATTATTTCAACATCCAAGGGTGTTATGACAGACCGTCAGGCACGCAAGGAGAACGTTGGCGGCGAAGTTCTTGCATACATTTGGTAATAAGGGGGCGCTGAAATGTCACGAATTGGAAGAAAACCCATAAATATTCCCGCCGGCGTAGATGTAACCATCGGTGACGGCGTTATCACGGTAAAGGGACCGAAGGGCACGCTGACAAAACCCTTCCATACCAATATGACCGTAAAGCAGGAGGGTGCAGAGATCATCGTCACCCGTCCTGACGACGACAAACTGAACCGTTCACTGCACGGCCTGACAAGAAGCAACATTCACAACATGGTTGAAGGCGTAACAAACGGCTTTGCAAAGGAGCTGGAGGTTAACGGTGTAGGTTACCGTGTACAGAAGAAGGGCAAAGAGCTGGTTATGAACCTTGGTTTCTCTCATCAGGTTATTTTTGAGGATACCGATGACATCACCATCGAGGCTCCCACACCCAACAAGATCATTATCCGTGGTATCGACAAGCAGAAAGTTGGTCAGTTTGCTGCGGAAGTCAGAGAAAAGCGTCCTCCGGAGCCGTATAAGGGCAAGGGAATCAAGTATGTCAACGAATTTATCCGCCGCAAGGAAGGTAAAGCCGGCAAGGGTAAGAAGTAATGAAGGAGTGAAAAAGCTATGGTTAAAAAGCCTGATACAAATAAGGCAAGACTTAAACGCCACAAGAGAGTTCGCAGCAAGATCAGCGGAACTGCTGAGTGTCCTCGTCTGAATGTCTTTCGCTCCACCAATAACATCTATGCACAGTTAATTGATGATGTGAAGGGCGTTACTCTTTGCTCAGCTTCATCTCTTGATAAGGAAATTGATGTTTACGGCGGAAACAAGGAAGCTGCCCGCAAGGTAGGCGAGCTCATCGCAAAGAGAGCAGCAGACAAGGGTATTTCCGAAGTCGTATTCGACAGAGGCGGTTATATTTTCCACGGCCGTGTCAAGGAGCTGGCCGAAGGCGCTCGTGAGGGCGGCCTCAAGTTCTAATTGAAGGAGGAGAAAACTTTGGCTATAATTGACGGAACAACTTTAGATTTGAAAGAGCACGTTGTAGCAATCAACCGTGTTTCTAAAACAGTAAAGGGCGGCCGTATCTTCAAGTTTGCAGCGCTTGTAGTTGTAGGCGACGGAAACGGTATCGTAGGTTTTGGCATCGGCAAGGCCGGTGAAGTACCGGACGCTATCCGCAAGGGTATTGAAGACGCTAAAAAGAACCTGAAGAAGATCTCTCTGAAGGGCACCACCATTCCTCACGAGGTAATGGGCGAGTTTGGTGCAGGCAAGGTACTGATGAAGCCCGCAGCACCCGGTACCGGCGTAATCGCAGGCGGTCCTGTCCGTGCAGTCATCGAGGCTGTCGGCATCAAAGACATCAGAACCAAGGCTCTGCGTTCCAACAATCCCTGCAACGTAGTAAGAGCTACACTGGCAGGTCTTGAAAGCCTGAGAACAGCAGATCAGGTAGCTGCTGTCAGAGGCAAGTCTGCAAAAGAAATTCTGTGATTGGGAGGTAGCAAACATGGCACAGCTTAAAATTACTCTGAAAAAGAGCTTAATTGGAAGACCGAAGAACCAGATTGCCACTGCCTACTCACTTGGTCTTACAAAGCCGGGCAAGGTTACAGTACAGCCTGACAATGTACAGACACAGGGCAAGATTAATACGATCAAACACCTTGTTGAGGTGACAGAGGCTTAAGTTAGGAGGTGCTCAAACATGAATTTGCACGATCTTTCACCTGCTGAGGGCAGCACAAAGGCTTCCAGAAGAATCGGCAGAGGACACGGCTCAGGCTGGGGTAAAACCGCAGGCAAGGGTCACAAGGGTCAGAAGGCTCGTTCGGGCGGCAGCATCCGTCCGGGTTTTGAAGGCGGTCAGATGCCGCTGCAGAGACGCATTCCGAAAAGAGGCTTTAACAACATTTTCGCAAAGAAGATTGTTGCCATCAACCTTTCCGCACTGAATGCGTTTGATGACGGCGCTGAGGTAACTGCCGAGGCTCTCATCGAAAAGGGTATCATCAAGGACGCTTATGACGGTGTAAAAATCCTTGGCAATGGTACACTGAATAAAAATCTTACCGTAAAGGTTGCAGCGTTTTCTGCGTCTGCAAAGCAGAAGATAGAGGCTGCGGGAGGAAAGGCTGAGGTGGTCTGATTTGTTCAAAACAATCGCTAATGCCTGGAAAATCCCCGATCTTCGGAAGAAGATGCTGTTTACTCTCTTTGTAGTATTTATTTTCAGAATCGGTTCCGTTATCCCGGTACCGTTTCTGGATGTAACCGCACTGAAATCCCTGACAGCAGGTCTCTCCGGCGGAGAAAGTATGCTGGCATATTTCGATTTGTTTTCCGGTGGTGCATTTTCCAATGCAACGCTGTTCGCAATGTCCGTAACCCCGTACATCAACTCTTCCATCATCATGCAGCTCCTTTCTGTTGCCATTCCTCCTTTGGAGAGACTGACGAAGGAAGGCACCGAGGGAAGAAAGAAGATTGCCACTATTACACGTTACGTCACCGTAGTGCTGGGCATCATTCAGGGTACAGCTTATTACATCTGGCTGTATCGTTCCAACATCGTTGAATACAGAGGCTGGAACTTTGAATGTGTCTTCACCTGCATTACCATTATCCTTGTTTTCACAGCCGGTACGGCTATGATGATGTGGATGGGCGAGCAGATCAACCAGAACGGTGTTGGTAATGGTATCTCCATTCTTCTTTTCGTTGGTATCATCGCAAGACTTCCCGTCACCATGGGTACACTGTGGGAGACATTCAAGGCAGGTCTTGAGGGCGACACTGCAAAGATCATCTTCCCGATCATCTTTGTTCTGCTGTTCCTGGTGATTATATGGGTTATCGTGTTTATGAACGACGCTGAACGCCGTATTCCCGTACAGTACGCCAAGCGGGTTGTCGGACGGAAAATGTATGGCGGTCAGAGCACATATCTTCCTATCAAGGTAGGTCTTTCGGGTGTCATGCCGATCATCTTCGCCAGCTCGATTTTGTCCATTCCGTCAACCATTCTCCTCTTTATCGGTGAGGAAAATGTCAACAATTTCTGGAGAGGTTTCTTCAATCTCTTCACCATGGGCGGCTGGGTATATATCGTGCTGTACTTCCTGCTGATCATCGGCTTTGCTTATTTCTACGTTACGATTCAGTACAATCCGATTGAAATGAGCAATAACCTGCGTCAGAATAACGGTACCATCAAAGGTATCCGTCCCGGAAAACCCACCACAGACTATATCGCAAAGATTCTTTCCAAGATCACACTGATCGGCGCACTGTTTTTGGCATTCATCGCCATCGTTCCCCTTATCTACTCCAATCTGACGAATATGAGAGGCTTGATGATGGGCGGAACTTCAGTCATCATTCTGGTCGGCGTTGCTCTTGAAACAATGAAACAGATTGAATCTCAGATGATGATGCGTCATTATAAGGGATTCCTTGACTAAGCTTATAAAGTGAAAGGAGCATATACTATGAACATCATCTTACTTGGCGCACCCGGTGCAGGCAAAGGTACCCAGGCAGAGGTAATCTGCGATAAGCTGCAGATTCCTACCATTTCAACAGGAAACATTATTCGTGAAGCGCTGAAAACCGGCACAGAAATGGGACTTAAGGCAAAGAGCTTTATGGAAGCAGGACAGCTTGTTCCTGATGAAGTCGTTATCGGCATCATCAAGGAACGCCTTAGTAAGGATGACTGTCAGAATGGCTTCATTCTGGATGGCTTCCCCAGAACCATTCCTCAGGCCGAGGCTCTGGACAAGATGGGCATCGTCATTGACAAGGTAATTGATATCGAAGTGAAGGACGAAGCAATCGTAAAGAGAATGTCCGGACGCCGTGTCTGCGAAAAGTGCGGCGCAAGCTACCACATGGAATATAAAAAGCCGGCGGTAGAAGGCGTATGCGACAAGTGCGAAGGCACCCTTGTTCAGCGTAAGGATGACCATCCTGATACAGTAAATGCTCGTCTTGAGGTTTATCATAAGGAAACAGAGCCCCTGAAAGACTACTATGCAGCACAGAATAAGCTGTCAATCGTAGAAGGACAGGAGACTATCGAGCAGACAACTGCCGAGATCCTGAAGGCTCTTGAGGATTAATTCATGATAAAGCTGAAAACTTCCCGTGATATAGAAATAATGCGTGAAGCGGGACGAATTTCACAAAGAGCATTGCAGCTTGCAGGAAAAGCTGTCAGCCCCGGTGTCACTACACTGGAGATCGACAGCATCGTTCGCCGTTATATCGAGGAGCAGGGGGCAACCCCTTCTTTCCTCGGGTACGGCGGGTTCCCTGCCAGCGCGTGTATCTCAGTAAACAATGTAGTCATCCACGGCATACCCGACAGCAAAACGATCCTGAAAGAAGGCGACATCGTCAGCATAGATGTGGGAGCCTGCTATAAGGGCTTTCACGGAGACAATGCATGGACTTTTCCCTGCGGGAAGGTTTCAGACGAGGCGCAGGCGCTGATGGACGCAACCAGAGAAGCACTGTTTAAGGGAATCAAAAACGCTGTTGCGGGCAATCGGATCGGTGACATTGGTCATGCGGTTCAGAGTTATGTCGAGGCACGCAGTTACTCGGTGGTAAGAGATTTTGTCGGCCACGGAGTAGGTGCGAAGCTGCATGAAGACCCCAGCGTACCCAATTACGGAACACCCGGCAGAGGCGTCAAGCTGATGCCCGGCATGGTCATCGCAATCGAGCCGATGATCAATCAGGGCACACACCGTGTGCGGGTGCTTCAAGACAAATGGACAACAGTTACCGCCGACGGACTGCTATCCGCTCATTTTGAGCATACGGTAGCAATCACCTCGAGAGGACCGGTAATACTGACGTTGCCGGACTGAGGTGGAATATGCAGTTCGTAACAGGTATGATCGTCAGGAGCAAAAAAGGACATGATAAGGGCAGATTTTATGTGGTTCTGTCCGCAGCAGACAGAATGGTGTATCTCTGTGATGCTGAAAAATATACAAGAGAGCAGCCGAAAAAGAAAAATCCGCTGCACCTTGCGCCCACCAAAACAGTCCTTGACCTTCAGTCCCCTGACGCCGACAGCGTAATCAGACAAACGCTCGGGGCTTTTCAGAGCAGAGCGTCATTTCCTAAGGAGGTTATCTAAATTGTCAAAACAAGATGTAATTGAGGTAGAAGGCGTAGTAAAAGAGGCTCTGCCAAACGCCCAGTTTAACGTAGAGCTTCCCAACGGTCATGTTATTCTGGCACATATTTCCGGCAAGCTGAGAATGAACTTTATCCGCATTCTCCCCGGAGATAAGGTCAAGCTGGAGATGTCTCCCTATGACCTGACAAAAGGCCGTATTACATGGCGCAGTAAGTAATTGATATCAACACCAAGGCTTTAAACGAAAGGAATGATAACACAATGAAAGTCAGACCTTCAGTAAAGAAAATCTGCGATAAATGCAAGGTTATCAAGCGCAAAGGCAAGATCATGGTTATCTGTGAAAACCCCAAGCACAAGCAGCGTCAGGGTTAATGACGCAATATCAATAATGGAGGTGCTAAGAGAATGGCACGTATTTCAGGTGTAGACTTACCCAGAGATAAAAGAGTTGAAATTGGCCTTACTTATATCTTCGGTATCGGCCGTAAGACATCAAACGATATCCTCGCAGCAACCGGTATCAATCCCGACACTCGTGTAAGAGATCTGACAGAGGAAGATATCTCCAAGCTGAGAGAGTATATTGATCATAACTGCCGTGTTGAGGGTGACCTCAGAAGAGACATCGCTTTCGATATCAAACGACTCATCGAGATCGGTTGCTACAGAGGCGTTCGTCACCGCAAGGGTCTTCCTGTAAGAGGCCAGCGTTCCAAGACAAACGCTCGTACAAGAAAAGGCCCCAGAAAGACTATGGCTAACAAGAAGAAATAATCAGGGGAGGAATTAACTGATGGCAGTTCAGAAGGGCGCAAAAAAGACGACGATCCGCAGACGCCGTGAGCGCAAGAACATAGAAAAGGGCGCTGCCCACATTCAGTCCACATTCAATAACACAATCGTGACCATTTCCGATGTTTACGGAAATGCAATTTCATGGGCAAGTGCCGGTGAGCTGGGCTTCAGAGGCTCCAGAAAATCCACACCGTTTGCTGCACAGTCTGCTGCAGAGACAGCCGCTAAGGTAGCAATCGACCATGGCATGAAGAGCGTTGAGGTTTACGTAAAGGGACCCGGCGCAGGCAGAGAGGCTGCAATCAGAGCATTGCAGAGTGCAGGCCTTGAAGTCAGCATGATCAAGGATGTAACACCCATTCCGCACAACGGTTGCCGTCCTCCGAAGAGAAGACGTGTATAAAATAACAGGAGGTGCAGAACAATGGCAGTAAATAAAGATCCGATCCTGAAGAGATGCAGATATCTGGGTATCAGTCCTGCAGTAGTAGGTATCTCAAAGGAATCCAGAAAGAACCCTAATGCAAACAGCAGAAGAAAGGTTTCCGAGTATGGTTTGCAGTTGAAAGAGAAGCAGAAGCTGAAGTTCATCTACGGCGTACTGGAGAAGCCCTTCCATCATTATTTTGAGATTGCTTCCAAAATGGAAGGTCAGGCAGGTAACAATCTGATCACCGTTCTGGAGTCCAGACTGGACAGCGTTGTCTACAGAATGGGTCTGGCACTCACCAGAAGAGAAGCAAGACAGCTTGCAACACACGGTCATTTTCTTGTCAACGGTAAGAAGGTAGACATTCCTTCCTACAGAGTAAAGGCAGGAGACGTGATTGCTCTCAGAGATAAGAGCAAGAGCAGCGCAAAATTCAAAGACATAGTCGAGCAGACAAACGGCAGAGTCGTTCCCATGTGGCTCGAGATGAACAAAGAACAGCTTAGTGCAAAGGTTGTTCGTATGCCTACCATCGAGGACATTGACTATGAGGTTGCACCTCACCTTATCGTTGAGTTGTACTCCAAGTAATCCCGTTCGAATTGCAGGATACACACATCAAAGCGGTCATTGCGCCGCCTAATGTTAAGGAGGTAAGCTGATGATTGAGATTCAAAAGCCCAGAATAGAAACGACTGAATTATCCGAAGACGGCAGATTTGGCAGATTCGTAGTCGAGCCGCTGGAGCGTGGCTTCGGAAATACGCTCGGAAACAGCCTTAGAAGAGTGCTGCTTTCCTCCCTTGAGGGTGTTGCGGTAACATCCATAAAGATAGACGGTGTTCTGCACGAGTTCTCAACGATCCCGGGTGTGAAGGAAGATGTAACGGCAATCGTACTCAACATGAAGGGTTTGATTGCCAAGCTCCACACAAACGGTCCGAAAACGGTAGAAATTGATGCGGTAGGTCCTTGTGTTGTCACGGCAGAGTCGATCAAGACAGACGCCGAGGTCGAAATTCTGAATCCTGATCTGCACATTGCCACCCTCGGCGAAACAGAGGACGGCAAGGCAGCCAAACTGCATATCTGGATCACCCTGAACAAGGGCAGAGGATATGTGTCTTCAGACAGAAATAAGGCTGAAATGACAGGTAACGCTAATATCATCGGCGTCTTGCCGATTGATTCAATATATACGCCTGTGCTGAAAGTAAACTATACGGTAGAAAATACCCGTGTAGGTCAGATCACAGACTTTGACAAGCTGACGCTGGATGTATGGACAAACGGTGTTATCAACGCACAGGAAGCCGTTTCACTGGCAGCAAAGGTGCTGACAGAGCATCTGAACCTTTTTGTTAACCTTTCTGACAAGGGTACAACAACAGAGGTTATGATCGAGCCTAACGTACAGGGCAAAGAGAAGGTTCTTGAAATGACGATTGAAGAGCTGGATCTGTCCGTTCGTTCGTTCAACTGCCTGAAACGAGCAGGCATCAACACGGTAGAAGATCTTATCAACAAGTCTGAGGACGACATGATGAAGGTCAGAAACCTGGGACGCAAGTCCCTGGAAGAGGTTGTTGAAAAGCTCAATTCCCTCGGATTCCAATTACAAGCTGACGAGGACTGATATGCCTGTGCATATCGCCTCATAACATAACCAAAGGTAAAGGAGTGAATATCGATGCCCGGAACAAGAAAACTCGGCAGAGAGACTTCTCATAGAACTGCTATGCTCAGAGGTATGGTTACTTTCCTGCTGGAAAACGGAAAGATCGAAACAACTGTAACTCGTGCCAAGGAAGTAAGTGCCCTGACAGAAAAGTTTATTACTCTCGCTAAGGAAGAAACTCTCCACAACAAGCGTCTTGCTCTTGCATTCATCACAAAAGAGGATGTTGTCAACAAGCTGTTTAAGGAGATTGCTCCCAAGTATGCTGACCGTAACGGCGGCTATACACGCATTACAAAGATCGGTCCCCGCCGCGGCGACGCTGCTGAAATGGCAATTATCGAACTGATCTGATGTTAACGGGGCTCAGCCCTGAATCATGCAGCATCTGCCTCCTGTCCGAAAGGACAGGAGGCTTTTTGTTGTGACTTTTTGTTGTGACTTTTTGTTGAGACTTTTTGTTGAGACTTTTTGTTGTGACTTTTTGTTGTGACTTTTTGTTGTGACTTTTTGTTGTAACTTTTTGTTGTGACTTTTTGTTGTAACTTTTTGTTGTGACTTTTTGTTGTGACTTTTTGTTGTAACTTTTTGTTGTGCTTTTTGTAATGGCATTTGTCAGTGCTTTTGTTGGCGCTTTTTGTATATCTTTTTCAGGCTCTTTGTCAATAGTTGGGGTAAATCCGAATCAAAACAGAAAAGAAGAATGGAACAAGCGATAGCAAAGAAGCTGTCGCTTGTCCGGCGTCAAGAGATCATTAGCTAAGAAAAGATATGCAGCATACGATTTTTGAATCTGGTAAAAATTACCGTAACCGTATGCAATTCCGGCGCTTTGTCAATAGTTGGATTGAATCCGGATAAAACAGGCTTTGTGATATGCAGGTGACAGAAGAGAATCGGTAAAAAATGATTCGTTACGGCAGACGGCGTGATGATCAGGAAATCACCGGCAGTATTCGGCGCTGTAAGGGCTGACTCGGTGTTGGCGGAACGGTTCGGAGGTATATAGTCATTTAGCGGTTGCTTTGAACAGAATAAAATTAAAAAACACTATGACAAAATCCAAAAATGTGCTATAATATAGCGTATCATTTCTAATTAAGGTGATAACGATATGAAATTAACAAAAAGCGAGAGGAAAGACTTTTTGCGCCTTATCAATGAATATGCCCGTCATGAAGAGGTTAAGAGAATGAAAGCGTTTATTCAGCACGGCAGCATCTCCACTTTTTCCCATTGCTTTTCGGTTGCCAGAACAAGCTATATCCTTAACAGAAGGCTGAAACTCGGCGTTGATGATAAAAGTCTGGTGAAAGCAGCCTTTTTACATGATTTTTATCTGTATGACTGGCACGAGCCTTCTGCTGAACACCGTTTGCACGGCTTTTCACACGCCAAAAAGGCAGCCGATAACGCCTTATATTATTTCGGGCTGAGCAAAACAGAGTATGAAGCAATAGAAAGTCATATGTGGCCGCTGAATCTGACAAAGATCCCTAAAAACCGGATTGCGTGGCTTGTTTGCTTATGCGATAAATATTGCGCTGCGGTTGAAACAGTGTTTGGCAGGTGATAGTATGTGGATCAGCCGGTATGTTGTTGAGTTGGTTATTTTCAGCTTTTTAGGCTGGATCTGGGAATCGGTTTATTGCACGATCTGTAATGGCCGCTGGGAGAGCAGAGGATTTTTGTTTGGCCCCGTTTGTCCCATCTATGGTGTAGGTGCCTTGGGAGGTTTTGCATTTCTTGATATCCTCAAGCTGAACGGACAGCCTGTTCCTGCGTGGTGGGTCATTTTTCTGATCGGCTTTTTCGGAAGCGCAGTGCTTGAGTTTTGTACGTCGCTTGCACTGGAAAAGCTGTTTCATGCCTGTTGGTGGGATTACAGCAAAATGCCGCTGAATATACAGGGGCGAATCTGTCTGCCGGCATCGCTGGGCTTTGCGGCAGCAGGACTGTTGGTAGCGTATGTTCTCTATCCCTTCTGCAATCAGGTGTTTTCCCTGATTCCCGGAGAATATGTGGAGGCGGCAGCGCTGCTGTTTGCCGTGATGATAGCTTCGGATATGACGATGACGGTGATATCTCTGACAGACGTGCTGAACAAAGTGCTGCAGATAGATGAAAACATACATGAACACATATCAGAGCGGGTAGATGTTTTGTACCGCAGTATGAACCGAATGAATAAAAGCGTTGTTGCGAGAATCAGGGAAGTTCGCTTGACAAAACCTGATCAGTCGCAGCTTTTCAGAAAGCTGATAGAAAAGATCAAAAAATAAGGGCGTCATGGCAAGCCCCTGTACAGTATTTGATGAATGATATCCTTCCGGCATGAGGTATGCGGGAAGAAAACATATTATAGCAGTATCACGATCTACGAGGAGGAAATATCATGGCAGAAATAATCAATAAATATGTTACCTGCCCACGATGCGGAGAAAAAAGCATGACCGAGATCATCTGCAGTATGAATACTGTGGACGATCTGAAAAAAAGAGAGGCTGTATTTGACGAGAGCTTTTTCCGGTGGAAGTGCATCAAATGCGGATTCAGTGCGAAAATGATGCATCCGCTGCTGTACAGCGACCTGAAGAACGGTTTTATGGTGTATTATATCCCGAATGTGGAACGAAGCCATATTGTTGATGAAAAGCTGGAAAGAGAATACGCAGAGCTTTCGGACATTAAAAAGCGGATTGTGCCGAGTATCAATGCCATGAAGGAAAAGATCGTTCTCTTTGAAGGGAAATACAATGATCTCGCCGTGGAGCTGAGTAAACTGGCTGTGTCCGAGGTAGTGGCAAAAAGCACCGGACAGACAGTTCACGAAGGCTACTGCACCGAAATAGACAAGGCGGAGAATACGATCACTTTTCAGTTTTTCCTCGGAGGAAACCGTAATTCATTTTTGCAGACAACACGCTACGACGTCTACAAACGGTCGATGGCAATCGTCCGGGAATATTTCAGCACGATTGACCGTAAAAAAGGCTTTTTGAATATTAATCAGGCATGGGCAAAGGAAGCACTGAGAAGATACAAAAGTTCGGAATGATAAAAGCGATGTGATGACACGATAATATGAACGTCTGTCATGAAGCGCTGAGGAAAAGAACCGAAAAGAGAGATAAACAGCCGCTTTTCATGGAGTTGTATAGTTCCTTTGTAAATTTTTTTTGAATTTTAAGATTTTTTTCCTAAAAACAATAGAAATTTGCATAAAGCTGTGTTATAATACTTGTAGCGTCTTAGACGAAATAAAAATTCAGGAGGTAATTCCAATGGCTAAAAAATGGGTGTATCTTTTTAGTGAGGGCGACGCAAATATGCGTGAGCTTCTCGGTGGTAAGGGCGCCAACCTTGCAGAAATGACCAAGATCGGTCTTCCTGTTCCGCAGGGCTTTACAATTTCAACAGAGGCTTGTACTCAGTATTATGAGGACGGCAGAAAGATCAATGATGAGATCCAGGCTCAGATCATGGAATACATCACCAAGATG
>JBGUWM010000062.1:0-56400 GCA_045221175.1 Acutalibacteraceae bacterium
GGGGAGCTAAAGCTCCTGCGGTGAGGTTGGATCAATGCAGCCGATGTTAAGCGAGCTTACATCGGGCTTTGCTCCGAGTTAAAAGCAATAAGCGTCAGGTGCAAAACCCCCGACACCCCCGAAAACGAAGTTTAATGCATGATACAATAACCACTAAGCATACAAACGGAAACCGCAGTCTTTGAAAAGGCTGGTAAATCTTTTAGTGAAGGTTTTCTTTTTATATGATAACAGTATTGAACTATACACCCTCTGTCAAAAACCGTTGTCGCCAGTCTTTTGACTGCCGGCAGCGGTTTTTTTATCCGGACAAAAAAACACGCTGTCCTCCCCTGCACTCAGTACAGGGTAAGACAGCGTAATGATTGATTCTGCAATACACAGTAAGAAAAACCTGCAGCGCTGCTTCATCATCAGTCAGCGTACTTGTTCTCCTTCTGGCTCCATGCATACATCTTGCGGATTTCCTTGCCGACCTGCTCAAGCTGATGCTCGGACTTCAGCGCACGCATAGCGTTGAAGTGTGCACGGCCGTTCTTGTTCTCGGCAATCCACTTGGAAGCAAAAGTACCGTCCTGAATCTCGGACAGAATCTTCTTCATTTCCTTCTTTGTTTCGTCTGTGATAATTCTCTTGCCTGTCTCGTAATCACCGAACTCAGCGGTATCAGAGATAGAGTATCTCATCAGAGAGAATCCGCCGGCATAGATCAGGTCTACAATCAGCTTCATCTCATGAATGCACTCAAAGTAAGCATTCTCAGGAGCATAGCCTGCTTCAACCAGTGTTTCAAAGCCTGCCTGCATCAGAGCGGTAACGCCGCCGCAAAGAACAGCCTGCTCACCAAAGAGGTCAGTTTCTGTTTCAATACGGAAGGTTGTTTCCATAACAGCAGCACGGGCAGCACCGATACCTGCGCCATAAGCCAGAGCTGTATCCAGGCAGTGACCGGTAGCGTCCTGATAAACAGCAACCAGAGCAGGTGTACCCTTGCCCTCAACATACTCGGAACGAACGGTATGACCGGGAGCTTTAGGAGCGATCATGAACACGTCAACATTTGCAGGGGGAACAATCTGCTTGAAGTGAATGTTAAAGCCGTGTGCAAATGCAATTGCCTTGCCTTCTGTCAGGTTCGGCGCAATGTCATTCTTAAAGATATCAGCCTGCTTCTCATCAGGTGTGAGAATCATGATGATGTCAGCCTTCTGAGTAGCCTCTGCGGTTGTATAAACCTCAAAGCCCATTTCCTTGACATGGTCCCACTTTTTGCTGCCCTTGTACAGACCGATGATAACATTGACACCGCTCTCCTTCAGGTTGAGCGCATGAGCGTGACCCTGGCTGCCGTAACCGATGATAGCAACGGTTTTGCCCTTCAGAACATTGATATCACAGTCCTGTTCGTAATAGATCTTTGGCATTTTTAATTCCTCCAAAATCGAAATATAAATATAATGATTTATGAAATTCGTTAAGCCGTCAGTCATTGTTCCCTTTTCCGCATTAGCTGACGACCTCACGGATACCATACGAAAAGTATGCAGTCTTGCTGCATTGATGAAATAAGCCGGACAAACATTCGATCGTATTCTGTCTGCTATTTCTGATAAAAAGAACCCTGTCTGTTAATTCTTGCTGTTTCTTGCAATAACAGAATCCTTTTCTATTGCCACTGTGCCTGTGCGGACAATTTCTCTGATACCGTAGGGCTTGAGCAGGTCGATCAGCGTCTCAAAGCGCTCCAGCGTATCAGCAAACTGCAGCGTCATCGTATTCTGCGACACGTCGACAATGCGAGCCTCCATCAGCTCGGCAATCTTCATAATATCAAGGCGCTGTCTGGCAGGGCAGCTCACCTTGATCAGCGACAGCTCCCGACTGATAAACTCGTCCTGAGCAAAGGTTCTTACCTTAATAACCGGAATCACCTTATTAAGCTGTTTTTCAAGCTGCTCTATCACATACTCATCACCATCGGCAACAATGGTAATACGGGAGATATTGCTGTCCTCCGTAATACCTACCGCCAGACTGTCTATATTAAAGCCTCTTCTGGAAAACAGACCCGAAACCTTGGAAAGCACACCGGGATGGTTTTCTACAAGAACCGAAAGTGTATATTTCATCTGCTTTCCTCCTTATCTTGACGGTGTATTCGGGTGTACGTTACAAATCAGCAGGAAAGGCTTATCGCTTTTAAGCATCGCTTTCGCACAGCGCTGCGCCTCGTCGTTATCGGACACAACGGCAGTTTCTATGCCGTAGGCTTCTGCTATCTTGCAAAAATCAGGTTTGTCTTCCAGTTCCGTCACGGCATAGCGGCTGTTATAATGAATATCCTGCAGCTCATGCACCATGCCGAGCACGGTATTACGCATCACGATAATCTTGACGTTCAGGTGATTCTGTACAATTGTCGCCAGTTCATTAAACATCATCTGAAAAGAACCGTCTCCGCATACCGCCACAACATCTCTGTTAGGTCTTGCGAATTTGGCGCCCACAGCAGCCGGTACAGAATAGCCCATCGTTCCCATACCGCCGGATGTAAAGAATCTGCCGTCAGACATTTTATAGCTGTTGGCACACCAGATCTGATTCTGACCCACGTCTGCAATCAGAATTGCCTTATCCCTCAACATACCTGAAAGACTCTCCAAAAAGCTCTTCGGCTCCACAAAGCCGTCATATTTCGGATAGTTCATGGCAAACTGAGTTTTCCAGCCCTCAATCTCGTTGAGCCATTCGGCAGGCGCCTGATAGTCTACTGCCTTGAGCATCTGGTTCAGAACATTTTTCATATCGCCTACGATGGGAATATTGGTCTTCATATTTTTGCCGATCTCGGCAGGATCTATATCTATATGGATAACCGTAGTATGTTCCGCCAACTGATCCGGAGCAGATACTGCACGGTCTCCCACTCTTGCGCCGCAAAGAATGATCAGGTCGGAATCATGTATGGTCTTATTGGCTGCTTTTTTGCCGTGTGAACCGATCATACCCACATACAGAGGATCGTCAGAGGGCATTGTGCCAATTCCCATCATGGTAGACACCACAGGAATACCTGTTTTTTTGACAAACTCTCTGAAACGCAGCTTTGCCCCCGACGTCAGCACACCGCCGCCCGCAACAATAACGGGTTTTCTGGCATGGCTGAGGATATCAAGCGCTCTTTTAATCTGCATCGGGTGTCCGGAAACGCTCGGCTTATAGCCGATAATATGAACCTTTTCTGGATAAACAAATTCTTCAACTTCGTCGGTCTGCACGTCAACAGGAACATCTATCAGAACAGGTCCCGGTCTGCCGGTAGAAGCAATGTGAAACGCTTCCTTAAAAATTCTGGGCAGATCGGCGGCATTTTTCACCAGATAGCTGTGCTTCACGAACGATTCGCAGGCGCCGGTAATATCTGCCTCCTGAAAAACGTCTCTTCCCAACTGATCGCTTTTAACCTGTCCGGTAATGGCGACCATCGGAATGGAATCCATATATGCCGTAGCAATTCCGGTGATCAGATTGAGTGCGCCGGGTCCGGAGGTGGCAACACACACACCGACTTTAGAAAGAGCCCTTGCGTAACCGCTGGCAGCATGAGCAGCATTCTGTTCCTGTCGTACCAGAACAGCTTTAATATCCGTATCATACAGCTTATCAAAAAACGGACAAATAACAGCTCCGGGATAACCGAAGACTATCTGAACCCCCTCCTCCTGAAGGCATTTGACCATTATTTCAGCTCCGCTTATCATTGAACTCCTCCTTTCGTATAAGATTCATTATAACATTACAAAAAAACAGTGTCAAGACGGTTTTACTGTATTCAGGAAAATCAATTTTTGTCGGAGCAGCTACATGAAAAAGGACCTTTTCCGGCGAAAAAAGGTCCCCTGTTTCGCCTGACCCACAAATAACCGCACTCTCTGACGGTTATGGGGTTCATACGTTCAACAGCGGTAAGCTATAATCCCCCACCGCTGTCTTCCCCCACATCTGCCCTCAGCGTCTCCCGTTCCAATCAAGCGAGCTTGTCGGAGCGCAGTTCCTTGTTTAATATTCCATACAAAAAGCACCTGACCTCCTGCGAGGTCAGGTGACGTTTTTTAAAAATCAGAAGCCCGGTAGCAAAAGCATTCAGGTTATTACCACCATGACATGATCCAACGGTAAAGATCCTCATAGCGCTTAGCGGAGTTTGCCCATGAGAAGTCCATACGCATACCACGCACAGCAATTTCGTTCCAACGGTCACGCTGTGTAAAATAGATCGTTTTGGCATAGTTAATGGCGTTGAGCATATCGCCTGCATCATAATTGGCAAAGGAGAAGCCTGTTCCGCTGTTGTCATACCAGTTATAGGGCTGCACCGTATCTTTCAGACCGCCTGTTTCACGTACAATCGGTACAGTACCATAGCGCAGAGCGATGAGCTGTGTCAGACCGCACGGTTCAAAGCGGGATGGCATCAGCATAGCGTCTGCCGCCGCATACAGCTTGTGGGCACGGTTATCGGAATAATAGATGTTGGCGGAAACTCTTTCGGGATATTTCCACTGATAATGTCTGAACAGATCCTCATATTTGGGGTCGCCGGTACCGAGTACGACAAACTGCGTATTTTCATCGGTAATACTTTCAATCACATCATTGACCAGATCCAGCCCCTTCTGATCCGTCAGACGGGAAATAATGCCGATCATAAACTTGTTGTCATCTTCAGGCAGTCCCAGTTCATGCTGCAGACCACGCTTGTTATATACCTTCTGGCTGAAGGTTTTGCTGGTATAATTGTGATAGATCTGAATATCCATGCCGGGAGCATAAACGTCATAGTCAATACCGTTGACGATACCGCAGAGATTCGGATTCTTATGACGCATCAGACCGTCAAGCCCTTCACCATAATACGGCTGCTGAATTTCCTGTGCATAGGTATCGCTGACGGTGGTAACGTAATCCGAGAAGACGATACCGCCCTTCAGCATATTGGCATCCTTTTTGTACTCCATGTTTTCCGTGGAGAACACATAATCCGGAAATCCGGTAAAGCGGCGCATCGTTTCTATATCCCAGATACCCTGGAACTTCAGATTATGAATCGTCAGCATAGACTTAATGCCCCAGAAAAAGCTGTTATCCCTGAACAGTGTTCTGAGGAACACAGGCGTCAGGGCAGCCTGCCAGTCATGGCAGTGGATCAGGTCCGGCTTGAACCCGATAGCAGGAAGAATCGCCAGTGCTGCCTTGCTGAAGAAGGTAAAGCGCTCGATATCCCATTTCAGATTGTTGGTATAAGGAGTATCGCCGCCGAAATATGATTCATTATCAATAAAGTAATAATGAATATTTTCGTGAATATATTCCATAATACCTACATACTTATGATCCGGAAAATGACCCAGATCCATATAAAAGCTGGTCACATAATTGAAGTGCTGACGGTACTCCCACGGAATGCACATATATTTCGGAATGACGACTCTGACGTCAAATTCCTTTGGATCGAGCATTTTCGGCAGCGCTCCGACAACGTCTGCCAGTCCGCCTGTTTTAATAAACGGATAGCATTCAGAAGCAACAAATAAAATATTCCTCATAATCATTTCTCCGTTCCTGTTATGATTTGCTTTTTACAGCAGATATTTTTCTACAACTAACCATTTTTATTATAGAATATTATTCAGAAATATTCAATACATATTTTCTATTTTTTTCTGATTTTTTGTGTAATTTCTTCTTTGCTTTCTTTGCACAAAACTGCACATCCGTTGTTTTTTTTGACAAGACGGAAAATCACAGCTTTTCTTCCGTTATGCTTCAGCAATAGTCCCGGCTTTGCCAAAGCTGATCAACCGCTTTGCACCAACGAAAAACACACAACCTGCTTTTTCAAGCCCTGCGTCAAAAGCCTTCTTTTCATCAAAGAAAACACAAGCGGGCGCTCTTTTTTAAAGTAAGAACACCCGCCTGCTGTCAGCGTCAATTTGATTGTCGATAGAATTATTCCAGACCGTTTTCGGAAATCACTGCTTCATACAGTACAGTGCCGGGACCATTCTTCAGAACAAAATGATAAGTAAAGGGACGCACGTTAAAAGAAGATTCAACCTGTTTAATCGTCTGAGCCACGCTGTCCGCTGCGCCTGACAGATTTGTCTGAACCTGCTGAAGCATCATTTTTCCCTGAGAGCTGTTCATGTCAACATACTGCTTGAGCTGCATAATAACCATCAGTTCATCTTCACTGCCGTATTCCACCTTGATTGTCATCTGGTCGGTGCCAAGCTGCTGGGTCATCATCTGCTCTACAACAGACAGTCCGCCTTCAGCATCAAGTACTTCCTTCAGAGTTTTCTGTGCTGCGGAAGGAGTGCTGACCACAGAGCTTTGAGAAGTCTGTGAAGACTGCTCAACAGCAGAAGGCTCGGCAGATATCTCGGTAACGGCGTCGTTCTCCGTTACTTCCTTTTCATACAGCACAGTTCCGTCACCGTTCGCAATACGAACGAGGAACGTAAAAGGACGGGTATTGTATGATTGTCTGAGTGAAACAATGCCCTGAGCAAAGGTACCCTTAATAGAATCCATCTGTGTTTCAAACTGCTTTACCATCTGCTGACCCTCAGCGCTGTTGACGTCAACCGTGCTGGTCAGCTTGAAATTCAGAATAATCTGATCATCACTGCCGTATTCTACAGCCACTGTCATATATTCGTTGCCATAGGACTGCATAAGCTGTGAAAGAGAATCTATTCCACCGTTTTTGTCCAGCACCTCACGAATGCTCAGACCGGCAGGCTCTGAGGTTGCCACAGACGATTCGGGCATAACGCTCGACTCGGGTGTGCTGACAGTAGTCTGAGATGAAGCATTCACGCTGCTGTCCGCAGCGGAAGAGTCATCATTCTTTGATGCATCCGAAACAACAGACTGTGTTGAAGTAACCTCTGAGACAAAGGGATTTTTTGCGTCAGAACCATTGTTGCCGCCACAACCTGTCAGAAAAGCTGCAGCCATGACTGCTGAGAATAAGACGGTACTGATTTTAGATATTTTTTTCATATTACCCGCTCCTTAATGTAGTAATGATTATCACAGGATAATAATTTTATTATATACGCCCGACATATAAAAATCAATTATTTTTTGAATTTTGTGCAGATTCCGAAGTTTTCGACGCAGCGCCGTGAGCTGACGCTTCTGATTCGGAGCTGCCGTTGCTGCCGGTTTCGTTCTGCGACTCCTGCGATGTATCCCGGCTTGCCTGTTCCGTCACAGGCGTTTTGTCATTATCAAACTCCCGCTGATACAGCACGTTGCTCTCAGGGTCTACGTAACGTACCATGACCGTGATAACCTTTTTGTTAATACAAGACTCCAGTTCATCAATCAGCGCTACAAAAACCTTACTTTTGCTTTCTGTCTGTTCTTCTACGTTTTCCAGAAAATCGTCCCTGAGCCACAGATTAAAGTCTTTGCTGAGTTGTCTTTCAAACACCAGTCTGGTGCCGCCTTCCGCAAAAACCGCCGTATGAATCACATCGTCATCCTCTGCTTCCGTCAACTGCCGGATCATCTCTTTAGCAGAGTCGCTTTGCAGATATTCCTCTATCGTATCGTACGGGCGATGATTATCGAGCGAAAATTCCATCACACTGGGCTGCACCGTATTGGATTCCAAAATGACGGGATCGCTGTCGTCAGCGCTCTCTGTCACGCTCTCTGAAACACTTTCCATACTGCTTTCAGCACCGGACAAGACCAAAGCCGCTGAGTCCGATGATCCGGAAGAATTACCGCCATTTATCTTTTGCTCACAGCCTGCACCTGCCAGCAATATACCTGTCAGCAGCAGAAGTATGCCTATTCTTTTCAATAGTATTTCCCCTTTGCAATCGTCTTTTTCTATCAGGATACTTTATGGTTCATTTTTGTTGATAAACCGAAACGTCATAACGTCAAACAAACCGCTGTCTGTAATTCTGATTTCCGGAATAACCGGAAGCGCTGTAAACGACAGGGTAATAAAGGGATCAATCTCTCTGTCAACACCCATATCGTAAGCCTTCTGTATGATACTGTCCAGCTCCGGAATAAACTCATCGGCAGTTTTTGTACTCATCAGCCCACCCAGAGCCAACGGCAAGGAGGCTACCGTTTTCTGATCCGAAACAATGGTATAGCCGCCGTTGATCCGGTCAAGCTCTTCTACCGCCGCAAACATATCCGCATCATTATCTCCCAGCACAATGATATTGTGCGAATCGTGGGCAACCGTAGTGCCTACTGCCCCGTGACGAAGACCATATCCTGTAATATAAGCGCAGGCATGGAAGCCGGTAGCATGATGCCGTTCGATCACGGCAATTTTTCTGACAGAACCGTTTTTCAGCCCCTGCATCACTTCTTCATGCGTCATGATAAGATGCTTGGTGACAATCTGGTTTCTGACCAGACCGATAACGGAGTATTCCTTACTGTAGGGAATATGAAAGGCATCTTCTGTCAGCGCAGCAAAGTTAACGGCGTGCAGCGGGTGTTTTTCCGCACCTGCCACAGACGGGTAAACAACCGCAGGAACGGGCTGAATCTCTTCAGCAGGAACACCGTCTTTATAAACCTGATGTATTGTAACGCTTTCAAGATCGTCCAGTACGACCAGATCCGCCTTATAGCCGCAGGCAACTGCTCCGATATGTTTCAGTCCGTAAATATTGGCGGCATTGATGGTTGCCATCTGTATCGCTTTTACCGGAGAAAGTCCCAACGCTATTGCTTTGCGGATATTACTGCTGATGGTTCCTTCCTTGCGGATATCCGCAAGGTGTTTGTCGTCCGTACAGAACGCCATGTGGGACGTATCGGTGCCGTTCCTGACAACGCCGCAAATGATCTCTTCCAGATTTTTTGACGCCGAACCGTCTCTCACCAGCACGGCAATACCGCAGCGCAGGGTTTCTACAGCTTCTTCAAAAGTAACGCTTTCGTGATCGGTATCAATCCCGGCGCAGGCGTATGCATTCAGTCTTTTTCCCGAAAAACCCGGCGCATGACCGTCGATGATTTTATCTGCAAACGCATATAGTTTGTCCATCACCTGTCTGTCTTTATTGACAACACCAACGGCATTCATCATCTCACCAAGTCCCAGCACATGAGGATCGTCCCTGAAAGGCAGCAAATCCTCTGCCAGCATTTGAGCGCCAGCGTGTTCAAAAGGGGTTGACGGTACACAGGACGGCAGCATCACATAATAATTTAGAGGACTGTTTCTGGCAGCAGTCAAAACATCTTTCAGCGCACCTGCGCCGCCTACATTGACAATCTCGTGCGGGTCAGTAATAATGGTCGTAGTACCGTGGCGCAGCTCTTCCATAGCATATACATTCGGTGAAACCATTGATGATTCCACATGAAGGTGAGCATTCACAAAGCCAGGAACAACATACTTTCCGCTGACATCTTTTTCAATCTTACCGTGATACTCTCCTACTCCTACTACATAACCGTCGCACACCGCCACATCTCCCTGCAGTATTTCGCCTGTAAACACATTCACCACATTGCCGTTTTTCAACACCAGATCCGGCATAATGTTTTCCTGTGCAGCATCAATCAGCTTTTCAATATTCATATACACTCCTCCGTTCTGACAGACGTTTCCACAAAAAACGGTCTGCTCCGACAATCTGAAAAAGGCAATTGTTTCCTATGGTTCTGTCAATCAATACGTTCCAATCAATTATTCCCATTATACACTGAAAAGCTTTTTCTTGCAAGTGCGTACTTCTCCCATACATAACTCACATACATAGAAATCATTTTTGCCGTGACAGCCACATGGAAACCCCTTTTCTTGCGGCGCCGAAAAGAAAAATTACGCCCGGCAAAAGCCGAACGCAAATAGTCCCGTGCGGTCACGCACTCGTCCTGTGCGGTCACGCACAAAATAGATTGTGCCTGCGGCGCCGAAAAGAAAAATTGCGTCCGACAAAAGTCGAACGCAATTCGTCCCGTGCGGTCACGCACTGATGGAGAATGCTGGACTCGAACCAGTGACCTCTTGCATGTCAAGCAAGCGCTCTAACCAGCTGAGCTAATCCTCCGTATACGGTCGGAGCAGCATTTTCAAAAGCCATCTCCGGACCTTATGGTCGGAGTGAAGGGACTTGAACCCCCGACATCCTGCTCCCAAAGCAGGCGCGCTACCAACTGCGCTACACCCCGTCAGTTCTATACAGCTCTCTCATTATAATATAACTCCCCGAAAATGTCAACCATAATTTTGAAAGATACCGTAAGATCCTTAAGCCTCCGTAGGACACCGTAAAAGCCGGCAGACCTTTCTGAAGAAAGAAACCGCCGGCTGTTATGATTCAAGATAAAACTGTCATGCTGCCTGAGATACTTTATCCTGAGCCTCAGTACGTTCATTCTGATAGCGTATACGAACACGAATCGTCATTTCCGATTCGTTTTTCAGAAAAGATATATTGCCCATATCCAGCTTATCTTTCTCTGAAAGCTTTGCATTGGCACTCTCCAGGCAATAATAAAACTCATACGGAGTTTCATAAAACAGTTTGTTGACATAATCCGTAAAGGACAGTTTTGTTCCCAGACGAATCGGCACATAGTCCTCATGCTGTTTTGCACGGTCCGCAATCGACTTGATCAACGCCTCGTCGGCACTGCCGTCACATTTTTCGATGAAAACACCTTCGGCATAATAATAATTCATGTCTTTTTTAGTACAAAGCGGCACGTAGAAATTATACTTGACAAGGGGATCCGGTTCTTCACTGTTATCTGTCTGTGTGACAGTAGAAATATCGCTGCATATCACATGATTGCGGGAGATGGATTCGGTCGTCAGGTTAAAATATTCATAGTTGATAATACCTTCCTCATCATTGTCATCCCAAGTGGGATCAAGGTGATACCATTCGCCTGCCAGCTCTACAACATTCCACATATGGGCAACGCCCTCTGCATCTCCACGGATCATGCCGCAGGGAATCCCGGCTTTTGTCAGAAGCATCTGCATCGACTTTGCGTAACCCTCACACACCGCTTCTCCGTCTACAACAGCGCCGTAAGAAGTAAAGTACTGCCAGCCGTCGGCAGAACTGCTGACGCCCGTTTTATAGGAACAGATTTCCAACAGTAAATCATGCAGTTTTTTCTCTTTCTGATACTCTGTCATATCCGGTGTAAGCTGCGCCATCATACTGTCAACCTTGTCGTTAAACACAACGATATACCGTTCGCAGTCCCTGGCAGAAAGTACGGAATAAAACTCTACAATAGTATCCTCATCGGAATAGGCATATCCGAACAGATTTTCAATCCAGAACACTTCCGGATGGTCAAAGACAAAAGCATTGACTACCTGACGAATTTCAAACTCTGACATTTTTTTGTTTTTCACTTTAATCCGGGAAATTCTATACCGCCCGTTTTCGTCAGCCTCGTCAGAAATACTGTAGATACTGTCTGTCAGCTTCTCATACAGGTATGCCTGTCTTTCATCTGTCAGCGACTTGAAACCGTTCTGCAGATATGCAGAAGACGCATTCGCACTATCGGCGCCGTCCACACGGAGAGCTACCTGTGCATATTTAATATCGTCATCGCCGCCATCACTGATCTGTACTGCCTCAATATCATAATAGCTTTGCTCTCCGCCCTTGGAAAGATTGACAATGAGCTGTACGCAAGCAATCACCAACAACAGGGCAAAGCCAAAAAACAATATATACAGTGAATTGGATACTATTTTTTTCATGAAACCCCACCATTACCTTGTCAGTCAGCCGATCCGACGACACTTCTGTTCTGTTATACCGTAATCAATTGTCAGCGCTGTTATTTTCCGTATTCTTGGTTCTGGCATTGTTCTTGACACCGCCATTTTTATTCTGATAAGATTTCAGACTCTGTCTTGTTTTTTTCAGTCCTGCCAGCGTCAGTGACAGTTCATCATCAGCTTTTTTCATCACACCGTCAATATAACGATTGGCAGCCTGCTTAATCTGAGACGCTTCATCATTGGCCTTGGCGATAATCTCAGCAGCCCTCTGCTGAGCCTGCCTGGTAATCTCGCTGCGCTCTACCATAGCCTTTGCTCTGTCTTCGGCTTGCTGAACAACGGTTTCCGCTTCCTGCTTTGCCTTGGACAGAATATTGTTCCTGTCGGCGACAACACCCTTTGCCTGTCTTACCTCCTGAGGCATATTGGTTTTCATTTCCTCTACGATCTCCTGAATCCGTTCGGAATTGACAACCTTTTTCCCTCCGGAAAAGGGCATTTTGAACGCATTATCCACAATTTCCTGAAGCTCATCGAGCAGCATTTCCAGTTTCATTTTCTCTGACTCCTTTGTTTTATCCTCAATAATATTTCTTCTTTGATTTCCTCCGGTACGAAGGAAGATATGTCACCGCCGAGCAGACCAACCTGCTTGACGATGCTGGAGCTCAAGTACATATTCTCCGCACTGCTTGTCAAAAAGACGGTTTCAATATTCTGATCCAGCTTTCGGTTGGTCAGCGCCATCTGAAATTCATATTCAAAGTCCGAAACAGCCCGCAGACCCTTCACAATGGCAGAAGCCTGACGCTGTGCGGCAAAATCTACCAGCAAGCCGTCAAAACCGGCAATCTCTACATTGTCAATGCCGGCGGTTGCCTTTTTCAGCAGACCGGTACGCTCTTCAATTGTAAACCACGGCTGCTTTTCCATATTCACCAGCACCGCTACAATCACATTGTCAAACAGTCTGGCTGCACGCCTGATAATATCAAGATGTCCCACCGTAACGGGATCAAAGCTGCCGGGATATATTGCTGTGGTCATATACCATTCACTTCCTTGCCTGAATAGATGCTGATCATGATTTTCCCGTAGCGATAGTGTTTTTTGACAGCAAAGTCACCGACTGTTTCCGGCAGAATCTCTTCCGCAGGATGCTCACAGATGATAATGCCGCTTTTATTCATAACGTCCGGCATCAACGCCAGCGCTTCCTGCAAAACGCCTTTTTTATACGGGGGATCCAGAAACGCTATGTCGAAACCTCTGCGGCAGGAGCGCAGATAGGCGATGGTATCGGACGCCACTACTACAGCGCTGTCCTGCAGACCTGTCAGGGCAAGGTTCTTCTTAACCGCTGCCAGTGAAGTTCTGCTGTTGTCGACAAACACCGCTTCTTTTGCGCCTCGGCTCAGCGCTTCTATCCCCATTTGTCCGCTGCCGGCAAAGGCATCTAAAAACGATCTGCCCTCAATTCCGAACTGTATGATGCTGAAAACCGACTCTTTTACATTGTCGGTGGTAGGGCGAACCTCTTCTCCGGAAGGAGTAAACAGCTTTCTGCCCCTTGATTTTCCGGTAATCACTCTCATACCTTCACGATCCTTAACACCTATTCTATCACACTATAATTATAAAATATTGCCGCCAATTGTCAATCGACTTTTTGCATAACAATCTATCCGATCCTCACGAATTTTCGGTATCATTTTCGTCCGGTTGATGGAAGTGCTTCCAAACCGCTTCCGCAGCCGGTCTGTTCATTCCACGCACCTGCAGCAGTTCTTCTATCTCAGCTTCTTTCAGACGCTTTATCGTTTTGAAGTAGCTCAGCAGGGCTCCTGCCCGCTCTTTTCCTATTCCTTCAATGTCTGTCAGGGACGAAGAAAGCGCCCGTTTTTTTCGGGAAGCCCTGTGATACCCGATAGCAAAGCGATGCACCTCGTCCTGTATACTCGACACCAGCGTAAACGCCTGTCGTCTGGAAGTGATGGAGATTTCTTTTCCTTCATCCGTAATTGCCCGTGTTCTGTGACTGCCGTCCTTGACCATACCATAAAGCGGAATATCCAGACCAAAGCGCTGCAGTACTGGCCGCACTGCAGAAACCTGTCCCTTGCCGCCGTCCAGCAGAATCAGATCAGGCAGTCTGCCAAACCCCTCTGCGCTCTCTTTGTTCTTGAAGTATTCCTCAAACCGTCTGGTCAGCACCTCGTGCATAGATGCATAATCGTCCTGTCCGGCAAATCCTTTAATGGCAAACTTACGGTAAGCGCTTTTATAGGGTCTTCCGTTTCTGAACACGACCATTCCCGCAACGTTCTCACTGCCCATCAGGTTGGATATATCATACGATTCAATAAACTCCGGCGGAGAAGGCAATCCCAAAAGACTTGCCAGCTCGTCCAGCGCAGACAGTTCGTAACCTAAATGCCCGTGGCTTTGCGCCAGCTTTTCGGCAGCATTGCGGCGGCACATTTCAAGGATCTTCTGCTGTTCTCCTTTTTGCGGATAGATGAACCTGACCTTTTTGCCCCGCTTTTCCGAAAGCCACTGCAATAGTAGTTCCTCGTCTTCCGGAACAGCGTCTGTCGTGATAACAGGCGGAACATTATCACGCATACTGTAATACCGCTTGATAAATTCTGCTCTGGCAAAAGCACCGTCCGGCTCTTTTCCGTAATCCTTCATCAAAAAATCTTCTTTATCATACAATCTGCCGTCCTGAAACCGCAGTACGGCAAATGCGGCATCTGCCCCTTCTGTCATCAGGCTGATTGCATCCTGATCCGGAATATTGGTTGCCACCACCTGCTGCTTCTCCGTAATCTTCTTCACGGCGCTGATCCTGTCCCTGAGTCTGGCTGCCAACTCGAAATCCAGTTTTTCCGCTGCCGCATTCATCTGGTCCGTCATCAGACGAATCGACTCACTGTCGCCCTTTTTCAGAAACTCAACGGCAGCCTCCACTCGTTCGCTGTATTCCTTGTGCGAAACCTTTCCGCTGCACGGCGCACAGCATTGCTTGATGTAATAATTCAGGCAAGGTCTTCCTTTGCCGCAATCCTTCGGAAAGCTCTTGTTACAGTCCGGCAGCCCGAACACCTTCCGTACGCTGTCCACCGCATTTTTAGCATACCATGCACTCATATACGGTCCCAGATATTCTGCCGAATCCTCACCCTTTTGCATGGTAAAGCTGATTTTTTTCCAGTCGTCAGACGATATCCTGATATAGCTGTAGCCCTTGTCGTCTTTCAGCAGAATATTATACTTTGGCTTATGCTGCTTGATCAAACTGCATTCCAGCACCAGCGCCTCAAACTCACTGCCGCAGAGGATATAATCGAAATGATCAACATTCTGCACCATCTGACGCACCTTTTCCTGATGATTCTTGTTGGAGCCGAAATACTGACTGACACGGTTTTTCAGTGCTTTTGCCTTTCCGATATAGATGATCTCATCATGACAGTTTTTCATAATATAAACGCCCGGACTCAGCGGCAGTTTCATTGCTTTAGCCCGTAATTCCTGTATATTCACTGTTTTTTCAGCTCCTTCTGTTATCATCATACCGCCCTGTTACACTTTTGTTTGATCATATCCCGAAAGCACTTGTTTCCGCCGCTTTCACCTGACGCCGCTGACTGATCTGCTCAAGGGTGACTGAAAGACTGTCGTCCACGAAAACCGATAACCCGACTTGATTCTTTGCACGATTGGTCGTCTATTTCCGAATCACGCAAAAAGCATACAAGTTTCATCTGACTGTTCAGGCAACCGTTTCTATTCACAGCGTTATCTGCCCGACTCACACTTTCTTACCTGCGCAAGAGCCTCTTATTTTTATGCCTGCTTCTGTTTTCATTTGAAATCGTGCCATTCAAAACGCCTGAACTTTTATTCCTGCTCTTGCTTCTGTTTTCTGCTATTGAGAAACCCCCGATTGCTTATGCAGGCACAAAAGAATCAACAGACGCCGGTGGCTGTTGACGGCGCCTGTTTTCGTTCAATAACTGATATTCAGTATGCACCCCGAAGAACTGACGGAATAAGTCACCCCACTGTCAATATAGGGAATTTCAAAAATGCGCTTATTATCAATCAGTTCTGTTTTGGCTTCAGAGAGAATATCCGGACTGCTGTACTTGACGGAAAAATCTCTTTCCGGATAAACTCTATCTGCCGCACTGCGGATATCAGCAAAATCATAGCTGTCAAAGTATAAATCGTTGTACCGGAAGAAATTATACCTCGTTCCCGTACATTCAGGGCATGGCAGATCGTCGTTTTTTACATGGGTATAAGCAAGATCCTCTTCAGAAATCAGAAAGTATTCATAGGTTCTGGTCTGAGTACCGTCCGGCTTGATAGGATCGTCCCATGTAACGTCAACGTAATAGTACTCTCCGTCCAGCGCTGCATAATTCCACTGATGCGCACCGCTTTCAGAATTTCGCAAGCCGTTGACTCTTCCGCATTCGATTCCCAGTTTTTGCAGAATCAACTGAAACGCCGCCGCATAGCCTGAACAGACCGCCTTATGCTCCACAAGGCATCCGTATGCCGTTGACGCTGTCAGCAACCCGTCGTCCGTTCCCATCGTAATCTGTACCAATGCCTCGCTGTCATATTCCGTATGATCAATGATATAATCATGCACATATCTGACTTTTTCATACAGATTTTCCTGCTGCCTGGCGCCCGCAGCAATCAGTTCAGCCGCAGATTCAAGCTCATTCCGTAACTGTATGATCTGCTCCGTGTCGTCGCTAAGCATTGACGGCTCTACCGAAAGCTTTGTCTGATCTCCCAGCGTCCGGACCGTATATGAATAATTCCTGCCCGCCCAGAAATACTCCGGGTGGTCATACAACACTGCATAGTATGCATTTTTGAATTCTTCATTGGTCACATCATCAAACATCATAGAGGTTTCATACGACTCCACCCTCGCTATGATATGCTGATACAATTCCTTTTCTGCATCTGTCAGGGAATTTTTGCTGGAATAAAGATAATGATAATTGTCATGTTCGCTAAAATCAAAGGAGGTTTCGTCAAAACTGTCTTCCGGCCAGTCGAGATAAGAAGCATTGTCAAAAGGACTGTTTCCGGAAGCAGGGCTACCCTCTTTTTTACCGAAACTGATATCCAGATTAAAACTGCACCCGCTGCACAGCAAAACACATAAAGCTGCCAGAACACAAATTCGTTTGGTATGATGCATGGTTATCCCCCCCAATCCGAACCGATTAACTGTTTGATTATATTATATCAAATCGCTATGCTAAATACAACTGCCAATCAATCACCGGCAGTTTACGTCTTGTTGGTGTTGACTCACATATTGACTGGCTTCGTATGAAACTCCTTTTCCGCATTCTTCGGCTCAACGTCCCTCTCACATTCTGCCTGCTGTCAATCACGACACATTATTGCCGCAACAGCACTCACTATTCCGACAGATATAATATAACCAATCACCGATGTCCCCTGAGGAGCTAAATCTCCTGCGGCGAGGCTGCCTCGTCGCAGCCGATGTTAAGCGAGCTTACATCGGGCTTTGCTCCGAGTTAAAGAACAGTGTTTATCGAGCTTTTGAAAAAGCAGCCTGCTCCGTCCGGCAGCAGGCTGCTGAAAAAATTTCCCTCAAAAATGATCAAATCAAATTTCTGCCCTCGCAGTATTTGCACAAAAGCATATCGCCGCCCAGAGGACGAAAGAGCTTGGGAAGATATTCTTCGGTATATGTAATGCAATTCGGATTGGAGCATCTGATCGTGTGAGTATCAGACTGACGAGGCATAGGTTTTCTATCGGCAGAAGCAAGCATCGTGCTGATCAGTGCCATTCTTGCATACATTCCGTAAACCGTCTGTATGAAGTATTTCGCACGGCTGTCATAATCCACGTCTTCTGCAATTTCGTCCACTCTCGGAAGAGGATGCAGAATCTTCATATCATTCTTGGCAAGCTTCAGTTTTTCTCTGTCCAGTACGAACACGCCCTTTTGTTTTTCGTACTCATCAAAACTTTTGAAACGCTCACGCTGAATTCTGGTCATATACAGCACGTCCAGCATCGGCAAAGCTTCTGACAGGCTGTTGACTTCCGTATAACGGCAGCCCGAAGCATTCATCACATCTTTGATATACTGAGGCACCGTCAGTTCCGGAGTTGAAATCAGCACAAAGCGGTTGCCCTTAAAATGCGACATTGTTTTAATCAGGGAATGTACCGTTCTTCCGTTTTTCAAATCGCCGCAAAGTCCGATACACATATCATCAAGCGTACCCTTTTCGTTATAAAGTGTTACCACGTCAGTCAGCGTCTGGGTAGGATGCAAATGTCCGCCGTCACCGGCATTAATCACAGGCGCCGCAGAATACAGCGAGGCAGCCTTGGCAGTACCTTCCATAGAATGACGAATCGCAATAATGTCCGCATAGCCGCCCACTACCGTAATCGTATCTTTCAGGCTTTCACCCTTGGACACAGAGGAATTCTGAGGATTGTCAAATCCGATGACGCTGCCGCCCAGCCGGAGCATAGCGGTTTTGAACGACATCTGCGTCCTGGTAGAGGGCTCATAGAACAGAGTCGCCAGAATTTTCCCTTTGCATACCTGTGAATAGGCTTCCGGTTCTTCTTTGATACGGTTTGCCAGTTCAATAATGGTCATCAGTTCTTCTTTGGAAAGGCTCTCAAGATCAATTAAGTGTTTCATTCAAATCCCCCGTTTTCTAATCTATCCTGTTCAGACAATCCGATTAAACGCCTGCGGATTATCCTAAAGAAAGCCTGTCGCAATAACGGCAGGCTTTCGGAAATTACTTATTATTAAAAATCTTCATGATATCCATATAGGAATCATCGGCATCTCCGTTTTTGGGGGCAGCAGGTGCTGCGGGCTGGGAAGAAGGCATTTTTGTTGCAGCGTTGGGATAAACCGGAGCATTATTCTGCTGAGCGGGTGCTTCAGCAGGAGCAGCAGGACGATTAAATGACGGCTGCTGATACATCGGCTGTGTTCTGTTAGGTCTTTCGGGCTGCTTAGCAGGTGCGCCAAAACGGTTCTGCTCAGGCTTTGCGGTTACGGGTGTACCGTACTGAAAGGGTGACATCGGCTTTCTTTCTTCTTTTTTCGGAGGTACGGGTACAAAGTTATCGGAAGTCGGGAAGCCCGTAGCAATCACGATAACGCTGATGGTATCCTCCATCTCTTCATCAAGAGCAGCACCCCAGATGATGATTGCGTCTTCGTCAGCCTGCTCTGAGATCATGGTAGAAGCGTCCTGGATCTCGTCCAGACCGATATCCGGAGAAGCCTTGATATTAACAATCAGTCCCTTTGCGCCCTGAATAGAGGTGCCAAGCAGAGGACTGGAAATAGCGTTCTGAGCAGCAATCTTTGCTTTATCCTTGCCGGAAGCAACGCCTACCCCCATCAGGGCATAGCCTGCATCCTTCATAACAGAAGTAACGTCAGCAAAATCAAGGTTGACAAGACCCGGAATCACAATCAGGTCAGTGATGCTCTGCACGCCCTGACGCAGTACGTCGTCTGCAGCAAAGAATGCATTCTGCAAAGTAATTCTTTCCTCACTGATATGCTTCAGTCTTTCGTTAGGAATAACGATCAGAGAGTCTACGTGTTCTCTCAGGCGCTGAATACCGTTTTCTGCCTGTTCCATACGGCGCTTGCCCTCGAACAGGAAGGGTGTGGTAACGATACCGACTGTGAGAATACCCATTTCCTTCGCAATTTCAGCCACGATAGGCGCCGCACCGGTACCTGTACCGCCGCCCATGCCTGCGGTGATAAATACCATATCGGTATCCTTCAGCAGCTCTGCAATAACGTCACGGCTTTCTTCGGCAGCCTTTTCACCAACCTCGGGCTTAGAGCCTGCGCCCTTTCCGTGAGTGATCTTTTCACCGATCTGTACTCTCTGTGTAGCCTTGGAACGGTTCAGTGTCTGCTTGTCGGTATTGATAGAAATAAACTCTACACCTGTCACATACTCAACCATACGGTCGATGGCATTTCCGCCGCCGCCGCCTACACCGACTACTTTAATATTAACTACGCTCTCTACTTCATTTTCAAACTCGTAAGGCATTGTTATACTCCCTTCAATATTTACATCTGACAGAATTTCCTAAAAGAGGTATCATTCCGCCGTTGTTGTCTCCTGATTCCATTATACAACTATACTTTAATTTACCACTTTTCAGGATAAAATTCAATACAATTCGGCATTTTTTTAGCAGATTTATGATTTTTCCGTATAGCCTCCATGAATGCTTTTGCTTTTTTGTGGATATTGACAGCTTCCGGTTCAATTACTCGTTGCCTGCCTCATTTCCGCTGTTGTCATAGCCGCCGTTATCATAGCCGCCATTGTCATAGCCGCCGTCATCATAGCCGCCATCATCATTGCCGCCATCGTCATAGCCGCCGTCATCATTGCCGCCATCATCATAGCCGCCGTCATCATTGCCGCCATTGTCATAGCCGCCGTCATCATAGCCGCCATTGTCATAGCCGCCGTCATCATTGCCACCGTTGTCATAGCCGCCATCATCATAGCCGCCATTGTCATAGCCGCCATTATCATAGCCGCCGTCATCATAGCCGCCGTCATCGGCAAAATTCTCCGTGGTTTCCTGAGACTCCTCAGCCGAGGAATCTGAAGAAGTTTCCCCGGAAGTATCCGACTGACTTTCAGCAGAGCTTTCCTTCTGCTTCTGTGAAGATTCTTCGGAAGACTGCTCTATGCGTTTCTGAGATCTGAAATAAGACTTACCGTTTTCCGAAGCGCTCAGAGAAACATCAAGGGTACCGACATCACCCTCCGGCACATCTTTCTTCATGATTTTTCTGGCAGTCATCAACTTATAGTCGATATGATCGGGGCTGCCGAGAATAATATGCAACCCGCCGGCTGTTTCCAGCGTAATATTCGAAAGCTTGGAAATATCAATAACCTTTAACTCACCGATACGATATTCTTCCGCAGCCCTGAGAATCTGCTGCAGATATTCCTCCACGTTCTTATCCTTAAAAACCACCGATGATGAAAGCGTCGGTTCGTCCAGTTTTGCGCCCATAATCATCGGCACATCATTCTGCTGTTTGTCAGAGATATCAATGATCTTGCCGCTTTCACTCAAAAGCACATAGCTGCCCTCACTCTCAATCACAGAGGTAGGTGTTGCTTCACGGATATTGATAACGATTTTGTTAAAGAGCTTTTTTTCTATATGCACGTCTTCTATGTACGGAAACTTCTTCCAGATTTCCGCCTCTCCGGGAGAGGTGTTGCACAAAAAGAAGTTTTCTCCGGTGTGAATCATAGAGCTGGCGATAATATTTTCTTCATTATACCGTGTACTGCCCTCAACACTGATCTCCTCGATTTTGAAAAACACAGTAAATGAAAGAACCACACCAATCGTCAGCACAATCAGCAGCGTCAGTCCGTAAAACAGGAATCTCAGCAGCCGGCGTTTGCCGGGGCTGTCGGGTTCCTTTGCAGGCGGCAGCGGCTTAGAATAATGCAGGGCGCTTTCCCGTCTGGGCTTGCGAAGAATATCCTCAGCGCCTGAATCAATACTGTCTGCAGAGTTAAACGGATCACCGTAGTCGGTATTACCGTTCAGCCGCAATTGATTTTTCTGTCGTTTTTTTCTGTTTCCGGAATCCGCCCGCTGCTGCTTTTTTTCATCAGCAGGAGATTTTTTTTGATTTCCGTTTCGCTTCATAGACAGTGCAGGCTTCTGCACACCGCTTTTCGGGTGAGACTTGCCTTCTGATTTTTTACTCATGTTGGTTTCCCCCTACAAGCTGTCCCTTTATTGCTGACTTTTTGCGGCAGAAAGCACCTCTATTATAACCGAATAAATCCGCTTGGAAGCATCGGCAATCGCCATCTGACGGGCGTTCTCGGAATATTCTGCCAACCTTTTCGGGTCAGACGCCAGCTTGTCGATTTCTTCCGTCAGTTTTTCCGGCGTCAGATCCTTTTCTTCGATCATCACCGCAGCGTTATGGTTAACCAGCGACATGGCATTGTGGAACTGATGATTCTCTGCAACGTTAGGAGAAGGAATCAGCACAGAAGGTTTGCCCTTTACCTGTATTTCACTCAGAGTAATTGCGCCGGCACGGGCTATCACCAGATCTGCCGCAGCAAGACACACCGGCATATCATTGATATACTCACGAATATCGAGATTTGTTGCACGGCTCAGATCAACGCCCTTATCCGCAAGCATATCCGGAAACCATTTTCCGTATTGTCCATAGGCGTGAATATGCTGATATTTGCCGTCTGCGGCACTTCTGGCAATGATATCCGCTAAAGATTCGTTAATCACCTGTGCTCCCAGACTGCCGCCAAAGGACAGAATGACCGGACGCTCGTCCAGACCAAGCTGATTGCGTGCCGCCTGTTTTTCCTGACGGAGGATCTCTCCTCTGACCGGATTTCCCGTATCGACAAAACGGCAGTTACCCTTAAAGTGCTTTCTGGCATCAGGCATTGCCAGCATCACACGGGTGGCGTGCCTGGAAAGCATTTTGTTGGTAACACCGGGATAGGCGTTCTGTTCATGAATCAGTGTAGGAATTCCCATTTTTGCCGCAGCCCTCAGCACAGGGCCGCTGACATAACCGCCTGTTCCGATACAGATATCCGGCTGAAACTCCTGAATCATTTTTTTAGCTTCCCTGCCTGCTGAAATCGCCTTTTTCACGGTAACGATGTTTTCCTTCAGCGCCCCGAAGGAAATCTTTCTGCGAAACCCCTGTACAACGATACTCTTAAACGCAAAGCCTGCCTGCGGCACCAGCCGCTCTTCCATACCGTCCTTTGCGCCGATATACAGTATTTCTGCATCAGGCTGTCTTTCTTTGACATAGCTTGCTATAGCAAGCGCAGGATTGATGTGACCGGCTGTACCGCCGCCTGCAAAAATCAACCTCATAAACCTTCACCCTTTCCCTATGCTTTTTCAAGCGTCGCTGACCGTGATATCGACAAGATAATGCCCATTTGTGCGAGCAGCATGATAAGCGACGAACCGCCGAAACTGAAAAACGGCAAGCTGATACCGGTATTCGGCAGCCAGTCGGTAATAACCATAATATTGAGAATAACCTGCAGTCCGATCTGCGCCGACAGACCGATGCCCAACAAAGAGCCAAAACGGTCTTTCGCACGCATGGAGATGGTAATACCTCTCCACACCAGCAAAGCAAACAAACAAAGAATAATCGTTGCACCGATAAAGCCCAGCTCTTCACAGACAACTGCAAAAACGAAGTCATTCTGTACTTCGGGAATATACAGGTATTTTTGTCTGGACTGACCCAGACCCAGTCCCCAGAAGCCGCCGGAACCGATTGCATACAGGGAATTTCTGGTCTGGTAGGTATCCTGCCAGAGCTTATCCGTCGTATACTCCAGAGCCTGCCCCCAGCCCGCCATACGGGTCATGGCATAGCCAAGCTGACCGGTAATGGCAAGTCCCAGAACCACAACGCCAATAACGCCAAATCCTATGGCAAAATACCGCAGCTTTACACCGCTGACAAACATCATCAGCGCTACCAGCGCAAAGATAATAACAATACCGGAATAATGCGGCTCGGCGATCAGCAGAACAGCAATAACCGCAAACATAATCATAGGCGGCAACACGCCAAACCGGAAAGTATCCATTCTCTTAAAATGCGTGGTTCCCCATTGTGACATAGCCAGAATAACCGCCAGTTTGGCAATTTCCGACGCCTGAATCGAGAAGGGACCTAACGGAATCCATCGTTTAACGCCTCTTGAAGGCAGCAGCAGTACCAGAACCAGCGCAAGAATTGCCGCCAACAGGATCAGATAAGAAAACTTCCTCAACTTACGATAGTCAAGATAAGAGAAAAACATCATCGCCAGCAAACCGCCGCCGGCATACAGAAGCTGACGCTTCAGATAGCTGAGACTGTCGCCCGTTTCGGCATAAGCCGAAGGATAGCTTGCCGAAAACATCATAATCAGACCGATAATGAGCAGTGTCAGCACCAGAAACAGGAAGGTCATGTCCTGTCCCTGACGAACAGAAAACCACTTGGATTTTGTTTTAATCCTTCGGGGCATCGGCAGGCGTCTTTCGGGCTTTTTCTCCTGTCTTCTCCGGGGTGACGGAGAAGGAACCGGCAGTTGTCTTGCCGGTGAGCCGTCCATTCTCACTTTCCTTCACTTCCTTTCATCGTCTTGGGGCAACCCCAAGCTCATGCAGAGATTTTCTGTTTCAGCTCTCTGCTGTCAGATCTCTTCGCCGCACTTTATGCCGTAAAGGTCAGAATACGATAATTTCCGTATACAACAATAATAAACGAAAGTGCGCCGCAAATAATAGTAAACACACTGAACATCACAACAATTTTTGTTTCAGACCAGCCGCACATCTCAAAATGATGGTGAATAGGACTCATCTTAAAGAGGCGCTTTCCTTTGGTTGCCTTAAAATACAGAACCTGCAGAATAACCGAGAACATTTCAAGAATATACGGAAGAGCCAGCAGTATCAGCATGATCGGCATATCCAGTGCAAAGGCCAGCGCACACACAAAGCCGCCCAGATACAGCGAACCGGTATCTCCCATAAAGACCTTGGCAGGGTGAAAATTCCAGATGAGGAAGCCAAGACAGCCGCCTGCCAGCGCAGCCGCCATAATTGACACGCCGACTCTGCTGACAAAGCTTGAAATCAGCATAAAGAAAATCGCCACAAAGAAGGTTACGGAACCAGACAAGCCGTCAATACCGTCTGTCAGATTAGCGGCATTGACAATGCCGACGATCAGAATGGCAGCTAACGGATAATACAGGATACCGATGTCGATCATGCCGACAAACGGAATAAAGGTTTCGGTTTTGCCGCCGAAAAGCGCTATCGTGACAAGATAGGCTATGGCTACTACAAACTGGAGAATCAGCTTTTGTAATGCTGTCAGACCGAGATTGCGTTTTTTTACGGCTTTGATATAGTCATCAATAAACCCGATTGCGCCAAAAGCAGCCGCCATAAACATTCCTGCAAAAAGCTTCGCACTCATCAGCGGCATTTCCTGAAGGCCGAAAGCATGGTACAGTAAAATACACGCTATGCCCGCCACAATACTTGAGAGTATAAACATAAACCCGCCCATAATCGGCGTACCCTGCTTTGAATTGTGCCACTGAGGGCCTTCATCACGGATTGTCTGACCGAAATGAATTTTCCTCAGAAAAGGAATCAGCCATAATCCGAATAATGCTGCTATGGCAAACGATACCGCCGCTGCGATTACTGCCCAAAATCCTGTCATCATTACATTTCCACCTTTCAAGTACCTGCTGCAGGAATAGTTCTGCCAGCCATTGAATCTGCCTGTTTATTGACCTTCTGTTTGATGAAGCTACATAATATTGTTGTCCTGGTTGAAGGTCACGGTAACAACCGTATAGGGTTCAACCTCAGTTCCCGGAGGAATATCCTGTGTTTTGGCATAGCTGCTTCCTTCTGAAGAAAGTGAGCCCTTAATACTGATATTCAGATTCGCTTCTGCGGCAATACGGTTGACCTCTGTCAGCGAGAGTGTTGCAAAGTCAGGGACTTTAACCTTCGGCGGATCTCCCTGCAGGTCTGTATAAAGTATCACCGTACCGTCTTTCGGAATGGTTGTATAAGCAGAAGGATTCTGTGCAACAACAGTTTCTCCGTCACCGACAATTCTCGATTTCAGTCCGTCGGCACTGACAAGCCCTTCGGCATCCTTTGCAGATGCTCCGACATAAGCGCCTGCCGTGGTATCGAGGTTGCCCAGTTCGGCAGCCGAATAAACCTTTTCTATACCAAGATAGGGCAGTACTTCACTGAGAATATTCCGGAAGCACGGTCCTGCTACCGCAGAGCCGTAATAGTTAATATCCGGGTCCGGCGTATCGAAATAACAGATCAGTGCAATTTCGGGATCATCTGCAGGCGCAAAGCCGCAGAAAGAGCCGATATAATCGTCGGTAGGATTGCCGTCCTCATCCACTTTTTTCTGAGAGGTACCTGTTTTACCGGCAATACGATATCCGGCGATATAGCCGTTGGTACCGCCGCCGCTGAGAACGTTCCGCTGCAGCATACCGCACATCTGCTCAGCCACCTCTTTTGAAATCGCCTGATGCCGCACCTTCGGCTCCGTTGTTTTGACAACATTACCCTTGGCGTCTGAAATGCTCTGCACAACGTAAGGCGTCATCAGTTTGCCTTCGTTGGCAATGGCAGCACAGGCAGAAAGCATCTGAATCGGTGTAATCTTGAAGTTCTGACCAAAAGAAGCAACTGCCAGGTCTGTCAGATCCATGCCGCAGACCCCACCATTATTAAAGAACATATCATCACTTTCACCCGGCAGGTCGATTCCTGTCGGCTCCGAAAGACCAAACGCCACGTAGTATTCATAGAATTTTTGTCTGCCCAGCATATTGCCCATCTGCATAAAGGCAGGGTTACAGGAATTGCAAAGAGCTGTTTCCAGATCCTGAGTACCGTGACCGCCGGAAAACCAGCAGGTAATAGCGCCGGAACCTTCAAAAGGTACGTAGGAGCCGGTACATTCAAAAGTGGTATCTTTTTTGATAAGTCCTTCCGAAAGGACGGCGGAAGCCGTACACATTTTGAATACAGAACCCGGAATATACGTATCGCTGACCGCTTTGTTACGCCACTGCAGATTCTGGGCTTTCAGAATGGCTTCATTCTGCTCTTTTTCGGGCAGCTTTTCAATCTCCTTTGCTTTTTGCTCATCGGCAATTACAAACGGTTCGTTAGGGTTGAAGGAACCTTCACAGGCAAGACCGTAAATAGCGCCTGTCTTGACGTTCATCATCATAGCGCAGCCACGGTTGGCAACCTTGAATTCATCAATCGTTTCACGGACATATTTTTCCATGACGCTCTGAATATACTCATCAACCGTCAGCGTCAGGTTATAGCCGTCAATAGCGTCTACCTTCTGTTCATACTCAAACGGCATTTGTCCTCCCACCGCATTGGTTGCTACCACCAGCCGTCCTTTCTGACCGGTCAGATACTCGTCATATTGATATTCCAGTCCGCTCAGCCCCTGCGAGTCGCTTCCCACAAAGCCCAGCACGTCCGCCAGAAAGTTGTTGTTTTTGTAATATCGTCTGTAATCCTCTATCGCCTTGATCGCATTGGCAATACCGTGTTCTTCACGCAGCTTTGTTCTGAACTCCATGACCTTATCCTTCACATCAGTTTCCACTCTGCGCTTGACAACAGCATAATAGTGATCTTCCTTGGTCTGCTCAAAAACCTCGTTCACATCTGTTCCGAGTATCTCGTGCAGTCCCTTCGCAATCATCATGCCGTCTTCTTCTGTCTTGATATTGGCAGGCTCCAGCACAATATCCCACACAGTAATGCTCTGTGCCAGAACATTGCCGTTACAGTCATAGATACTGCCTCTTTTAGCAGTCAGCGCCGTATTGGAAAGCTGCTGTTCTACGGCTCGTTTTTGCAGTTCCTCAGCCATAACGGTCTGCAGATACAGCAGACGGCCTGCCACAATGCCAAAACCGATAACAATAATAATGATCATGATCAAGGTAGACCTGTTCCACATTTTAGCAGAGGCTCCTTTTTTTGCCATAACAACACACCCCTTTTCCTGTTTTTCTGTTTTATTTCCTCATAAACAATCTTTATCTTATTTCACTCTTATATTACACAACAGATTTCATATAACACTGTTACAACTCCGAAAGCGCCTGGTTACAGGTGCGCCCGTTTTCTGCGGTTTTCTTTGCTGCCGCCTGTAACGCCATACTGACTTCTCGTCACGAAGGCAATATGTCCGCCCCTGCAGGAAGCACACAGAACTCTTCTGTGCGCTCAGTCAGAACCTGAGCTTTATAGCCTGTTTCTGCCGACACCCTCGTACATTCACGCTAAAAAGCAGTTGTTTCTTCAACCGCTTTGTCCGCCGCCCGGCAAATCCGGAAAAGAGGATATTTCCGGATAGACAAAAGCAGGTGACTGCACCATAGGAACCGTTCTGTCAGCGGTACTTCCTTGACTGCATCCACCTTTGTAATACCATATTTATTGTCAGACCGGCAAAAATATGATTTCACCGTCTGCTGTATGGAACAAATCGCCTTTGTTGCCTTATCCGAGATGAAAAGCCTTGGCAAGCCGAGAGAAGAACGATTCCTTTTCGTCCCCACGGAGTACCTCGCCCTTATCTCCGTCCGTCATCGACAAGAATTTTTTCTGTGAAGCATTTGCCGGCACCATACCTAATTTCTGCACCGCATAATTCTGCACCTTTTCGTCAGTAAGAGCGCTTTCAATTTTCTGATGATACTGTGAGCTGAGATTTTCCTGATTAGCAAGCGCCTTGTTTGCTTCCAGAATCTGCTCATTATATTCATTGAGCATCACATTGTTATAAACGATCAGCGACAGCACCGACGCCAGCACCAGCATCAACAGTGATACGCTGACTATAGCAACAGGATTCCTCCTTCTTTTTTGCTCCCTTTTGGCAGAACCTGTATCCAGACGGATTACTTTATTGTTTTCTGCTTTTTGTGTGTGATTATTTTTTTTGGCAGACTTGGTTTCTACAGGGTCAGTCTCAAACAAAGACAGATCGTATGCCAGACCGTTTTGCTTCTGCATTGCCACAGTCATTACTCCCTTTCCGATGATCTATGTCAAATTTTGTCGTATTCTTATTCAAGCAGCCCGCAAAGGCTGTCCATTGATAAATATGTTTACAGTTTTTCACAGCAACGCAGCTTGGCGCTTCTGCTTCTTGGATTATTTTCCAGTTCCTGCGGTGACGCCTCAGCAGGTTTTTTCAGCACAAGCCTTGCCCTCGGTTTTTTGCCGCACACACACACCGGAAAATCCTTCGGGCAGGTGCAGCCCGTACACCATTTTGCCATACGCTGTTTTACCAGTCTGTCCTCTAAGGAATGAAAGGTTATCACAGATAATCTTCCGCCCTTGCACAGAGCTTCAAAGGCATTGTCCAGCCCTGCGGACAATCTGTCCAGCTCACCGTTAACAGCAATCCGCAATGCCTGAAAGGTTTTGCGGGCAGGGTGCTTGTCGTGGCGCTTGGCAGGCGGATATGCTGACTTGACCAGCTCCGCAAGCTGAAGTGTCGTAGTAATCGGCGCCTTTTGTCTTTCCCGTTCTATCGCACGGGCGATCTGACGGGCAAACTTTTCTTCTCCGTAAGTAAAAAGAATTTGCGAAAGCTCCTGATAGCTCAGATGATTCACCAGATCGGCAGCCGTTGTGCCGCTTTGACTCATCCGCATATCCAGCGGAGCGTCGTAATGATAAGAAAACCCCCGGTCGGCGGTATCCAACTGATGCGACGAAACGCCGATATCCAGCAGCACGCCGTTCAGTCCGGTCACGCCAAGCCCGGAAAGTATCTCCGGAATTTCCGAAAAATTCGATTGTACAATTCTGACGTTCTCCCGATCCCCGAATCTGCTCCGAAGGGTTTGAATGGCGTCAGGATCCTGATCCACACAGATCAGCATACCGTCCTTCAGACGTCGGAGAATTTCGGCAGAATGACCTCCGCCGCCTGCCGTACCGTCAAGATAGATTCCGTCAGGTTGAACGTTCAGCGAATCAATGGTTTGTTCCATCAAAACGGGTATATGTGAAAACTCCATAAAGCACCGTCCTTAAATATCATACATATTCATGACCTCAAGCACTTGACTTTCGGAGATTTCATTATTATACTGATTCCAACGCTCCAGATCCCAGATCTCCACACGGGAACCCGTGCCGATGATCATAACATCTTTATCGAGATGGGCAAAATCCCGCAGAAGCTGTGTCAGCTGCACTCTGCCCTGCTTATCGGGGATCAGCTCTGCCGCACTGGAAAAGAAAAAGCGTTTCAGGTCTTTGGCCTGAGCGGAGGGAAGCTGACAAATCTTTGCGCCGAATTCTTCCCAACCCTGGCGGGAATAAACGGTAATAGATTCATCTGCACCTTTAGTGGCATAGAAAACATCACCAAGCTCCTCACGGAACTTGGCGGGCATGATGATGCGACCCTTCGCATCAATATTATGCTGATATGAACCCATCAACATGACTTGCCACCATTCGAACGAAAAACGGCAATATTTTTACCACTTGCCGCCACTTCGTTACACCTTCCACCACTTTATGTAAACATTATAAAGTATTATTTCTGAAATTGCAAGTTCTATCGGCGAATTTGTCACGATTTTTTATCCAATTCCGGGAGGTTGTTTGTCACACAGCCCGATTTTAGCGAATAAAAAACAAATGTTCTCCAAAATTACGCATAACTGACCGTCAACGGCAGATACTAACACCATAAACCGCCGGATTCACGGCAAGAAACAGTGGTGATTGATTTGCAATATTTGTTTGCTTTTGTAACGGGCGGTCTGCTATGCGTGATCGCTCAGCTTCTGATTGACAAAACAGGGCTGACACCGGCAAGAATCCTCGTAACCTATGTATGTGCCGGTGTTTTGCTGACAGCCATTGGACTGTACGAGCCATTGGTATCGTTTGCGGGAGCCGGCGCAACAGTTCCCCTGACAGGCTTTGGCTATTCACTTGCCAAAGGCGTTGAAGAAGCCGTCAACGAAAACGGGTTTATGGGCATTTTCAGCGGCGGACTGTCTGCCTGCTCTGCCGGCATTGCAGCCGCCATGTTTTTCGGACTGGCAGCCGCACTGTGCCGCAGAACCATTCGCCCGAAGCGATAGCGGCAACCCTGCTCTGATGCAGAATCATTTGCCGAGCAATAGCCGCACAGACCGCTTCTGTGCAAGAAACTTTGTCAAGTAATGCAAACAGCCGTTCTCCAAAGTATCGTTTTGCTTTGGAGAACGGCTGTTATGATAGAACCGTATGATGGATAAATAGATAAGGCAATCCGTGTCAGTTCATGCCTGATTTTTTATACTTTTTTATACGACATCTGTATGACATCTTATGTTTCCCGTTATGAACAGGAGCAATTCTTTAGTTCTGCCGCCAATTACGCCATCGTACTTGACAAAACACTTGTTTCACCCCACAGCCTTTAACCGGCACTTGCAAACAGGGTTCCACTTCCATAAGGAATACCCCGTACCCGCCTGCTGTCTTGATGATTATCTGACCTTGACAGAAGTATCCGGTAAATTTTCACCCCACGCTCCGTGAAAGACCGTAATTTCCGCATTCGTTTTTGTCTGCAATTTCCTGAAAGGGAAATATCAGATAATTACACCGCCGCAAAGCAGCAAATCTCCGCTGTAACAGACAAGCGCCTGTCCGGGTGTGGCAGCTCTTTGGGGAGCATCAAATACAACTGTCATGCATTGATGATCCTGCGGATAAAGCGTAGCCGGCTGAGGTTTCTGATTATAGCGAATTTTAGCCTCCACCCGCATTGGCTGATCCGTACAGGCAACAGATACCCAGTTCACCTCTTTTGCCAACACCGTATCGGAGAAAAGTTCCTCATTCGAGCCCAGTGTTACCGTATTGTCTGCGATATTTTTCGCTACAACATAAGCCGGATACCCCAGTGCGATACCAAGTCCCTTGCGCTGACCGACAGTATAATGAATAATCCCCTTGTGTCTGCCTAAAACCGTACCGTTTTTATCAATAAAGTCACCCTGCGGAAAATGCCGTCCGGTATATTCTTCAATAAACCGTGCATAATCACCGTCGGGAACAAAACAGATATCCTGACTGTCAGGCTTATGTGCATTCAGCAAGCCATATTCCTCAGCCAACGCTCTGGTCTGCGTTTTGGTCATCTCTCCGATCGGGAACAGTGTTTTGGCAAGCTGTTCCTGTGTCATGCCATAAAGCACATAGCTCTGATCCTTGGTGTCATCAATCCCTTTCAATAACTGATATCGTCCGGACGCTTCATCAAAGCGTCTTCTCACATAGTGTCCGGTAGCAATAAAATCCTGTCCGAGCAGCTCTGCACGCCGGAGCAAAGCGTCAAACTTAATATAACGATTGCAGTCAATGCAGGGGTTAGGTGTCAGTCCGTTAATATAGGAACGGTTGAATTTGTCTATGACGCATTCCTTAAAGCGTTCACCAAAGTGATAAACATAATGTTCAATGCCGAGTTTGGCCGCAGCAAAACGGGCGTCTTCCACATCATCAAGAGAACAGCAGGTTTTTTGTTGATCCAGCTTGATATCCTCATTGGTAAACAGCCGCATGGTAGCTCCCGTCACATCATATTCACGCATCAAAACAGCCGCAGCAACAGAACTGTCCACACCGCCGCTCATTGCCGCCAATACTTTTTTTCTGACCGTCATATCATCACCTCCTACAGTTCATTCACCACATCCCACGGCGTCAGCATACCCATAATTCTGCCACCGATAGAACCGTTATCCGTTATAAAAATCACAGCCAGCCGTTTGCTGCGCTGAGAGCGTTTTTCAAATTCATTTTTCACTTCAAATAACGTTGCGGTCGGCGGCAGGAATAAAAACCGCTCGTTTTCGTGCCTGTCAGGATTGAGAAACTCCGAAAAACTCTCTATCAGCATTTCATCGTTCATTGCCGCCAGATCATTCTTCAACGCAAAACTGAAAAAAGTACCTATACTGAAAATACCAATCAATTTGCCGCTGTCCAGCACGGGAACGTGAGAAAAGCCCAGCTTCTGCATTTTTTTCATCACTGTGACAGCCTTGTTTTTCGGAGATGCTTTCAGAATATTCTCAAACTGAGTAGCAAATGAAAGAGCAAGGGGAGGCTGTCTGAGGTAATCCGTAACCGCACGCAGAAATTCCGTTAATTCTTCTGAAGGCTCAATCAACGGTTCACCGTTCCATTCGGAATGATGGGATAAAAAATTGCGTATCTCACGACAATAATTCAGTTTTTCACGATAAGGTCTGCTTTCTTTGTCGCTCAAAAAACGCATAACGGGACTTCCGCTTTTTTCTTCGTACTGATACTTCCGGACCAGTTCTTCCTCCAATTGCCGATAGCATTCCAAAAAAATTTCTGCCCTGTTCATTTTTACACCGCCCCTCATCAGCATCACAATCCCGAGTGGGATTGTGTTCCCATATCAAGTCATTTTCTAAAAACAATCTCATGCCGAACGGCAGATATCATGCGTTCTGTTACACACTTTACAGAGACGCTCGTTTCAATGGCGCCGTTTTCTCAATTATGCCGCTCCGCCCTGCACTGTAAAGCGTTGCAAGCATTTTTTGTCGGCTCTACCGAACCTCAGCCTTGCGAAGATATCCGGCAGACGCCCTCACCTTTTGACATCGGCAGCGCTGTTCATTCCTGTGCAATTAATAGCTGTTGTTTCACATAAGAACCGTATATCCCCCTGAAGTATTGTCACCGCTATCCGGACGGCTTTGTGGGTTATATCATGTACCTTTCGGCAAGATAGTCATCATAAGATTCCGTAACGTCACGGATACCGTCTTTTTCAAGAACAATAATACGATTTGCTACGGTTGAGATAAACTCATGGTCATGTGAAGTAAAGAGTACCACACCCTTAAAGCTCTGCAAGCCCTTATTCACAGCCGTAATAGATTCCAGATCAAGATGGTTGGTAGGCTGGTCGAGTACCAGACAGTTTGCGCCGAACATCATCATACGGGACAGCATACAACGCACCTTTTCCCCTCCGGAAAGCACTTTGACAGGCTTGAATACATCGTCGCCGGAAAACAGCATTCTTCCGAGAAATCCCCTGAGATACGTATCGGTGTCATCATTGCCCCTGACATACTGACGGATCCAGTCCAGGATAGACAGCTCATTTCCGTCAAAGAAGGCGGTATTATCCTTCGGGAAATAAGACTGCGAGGTACTGATACCCCACTTGAAAGTACCCTCGTCCGGTTCCGTATTGCCTGTCAGTATTTCAAACAGCGCCGTTACGGCATTCTCGTTTTCACACAGAAACGCCACTTTATCCGTTCGCTCAATCCGGAAAGAAACGTTATCCAATACCTTTTCCCCGTCAATCGTCTTGCTCAGGTTTTCAACGGTCAGCACCTCTTTGCCAACCTCTCTGTCCATAGTAAAGCTGACAAAGGGATAACGTCTGCTGGAGGCAGGCAATTCTTCAACCGTCAGTTTATCCAGCAGTTTTCTTCGGCTGGTCGCCTGTTTTGATTTTGATTTGTTTGCTGAAAACCGCTGTACAAAGCTTTGCAGCTCCTTGATTTTTTCTTCGGTTTTCTTATTCTGCTGTTTGATCATCGCCTGAATCAACTGTGAAGATTCATACCAGAACTCATAGTTGCCCACGTACATCTTGATCTTATTGTAGTCGATATCCACCATGTGCGTGCAGACCGTATTCAGAAAATGCCGGTCATGTGATACAACGATAACCGTCCCCACATAATCCATAATAAAGTCTTCCAGCCATGCAATTGCCTTAACGTCAAGGTTATTGGTCGGCTCGTCAAGCAGAATGATTTCGGGATTGCCAAAAAGCGCCTGTGCCAGCAGGACCTTTACCTTTTCGTTGCCTGTCAGCGAACTCATCACAGAGTAAAGGATTTCTTCCGGCAGACCAAGTCCCTGCACCAGTCTGGAAGCGTCGCTTTCCGCTTCCCAACCGTTCAGTTCGGCAAATTCCGCTTCCAGCTCTGACGCTCTGATACCGTCCTCATCGGAAAAGTCCTCTTTCATATAGATAGCGTCCTTTTCCTTCATAATATCATACAGCTTTTTATTACCATAGATAACCGTATCAAGAACGGTATATTCATCAAAAGCAAAGTGATCCTGTTTCAGAACTGACATTCTTGTATTCTCAGGAATAATAATTTCTCCCTTTGTCGGCTCCAGATCCCCCGAAAGCACTCTCAAAAAGGTAGACTTTCCGGCACCGTTGGCACCGATAATACCATAGCAGTTTCCGTCCGTAAATTTCAGATCAACATCCGAAAAAAGCGGTGTTCCGCTGAAATTCACCGACACATTAGATACTGTGATCATAACTATTCTTTCCTTTCTCCTTCTAAATACCGACTAAATACCGCCGTTTTCTGTTGGGGCTCTGCCCCAAACCCCGGCAGGGTCTGAGCCCCTGCACCTGCAAACTGAGGGTATTCCATTTCTTTTTGGTTCGCCTTTGTTCGCCGGTCTGACATTTTTTCTGTGATGTTTAAGGCTCTTTTTCTCAGTATTGATCCTGCCACCATAACTTCTCATCAATACTGCCGCTCGCAGACTTCATTGCCATTTAGCTGCGGCATTTTTCCAAACTGCATTATTTTACCGCTGCCATCTACCACTCATATTCTCTCAGCCGTCCGCAGTTCTGCAGCTCCGGATAATCCCACTGCCGCAGAATCTCATAAGCAGCAATCGCTACCGAGTTGGACAGATTCAGGCTGCGTGCCTCACTGATCATCGGTATTCTGACGGTCGTTTTCGGATTGTCATGCAGAAGCTTTTCGGGAAGCCCTGCCGTTTCTTTTCCGAAAACGATAAAACACTTGTCCGGGAAATGAATATCCGTATATTTTTGCGGTGCTTTTGTCGAAAAATAGTAAAAAGCTCCCTCAGGATTTTTTTCAAAAAAATCCGCCAGATTATCATAATATGTAATATCCAACAGGTGCCAGTAATCCAGCCCTGCTCTTTTCAGGTGTTTGTCGGTAGGTGTGAAGCCCATCGGTCTGACAATATGCAGCCTTGCGCCTGTTGCCGCACAGGTTCTCGCAATATTACCGGTATTCTGGGGTATTTCAGGCTCTACCAGAACAATATTCAGTTCCGACATTTCTTTTTTCCTTTCAATTTTCTTTTCTTGATAACAACATCAGTTTATTCCACAAACTGACTCAGCAAAGCAGAATTTCTTTTTAACCTGTTTACAAAACTGCATAACAAAAAGAGATCAAATAATAGAAAAACTGCAATCAAAAGGACTTGTAACAATACATTATGCAGCAAAAAGCTGAACCCCACCACAATCAGAATAATCAGCAAACAAATACTAATCGTTTCCAACCGGTTGTATTTTTTCCATAACCGAAGTCCGTCTGCGTTCACCTGTATGTATTCGGACAGCTTCAGCACAGGTTCTTTTAACTCTGACAGCTTAACGGAAGCGTCAACCTTCAGCGGCAGATCCTCCTCTGTTGCTCTTCCCAATCCGGACAAAATATTCAAAAACGTATAAATAAACAGAAATAGTCTGTTTATTAACCGCTGATTCTCCCACAGATTGTCCTTGTAAAGCCTCAGCTCACTCTCAGGACAAGAAGACGTTACGGTTTTTTGATGAGATTGCAGCATTCCCTTGTAGCAACCGTCCATATAAACAAAAATATCCACCGGCAAATTCGTATCATTAATGAGCGTAATCCTGTATTTTTCTGCCATATCCTGTTGATAGCTCCTTTCTGCTGCCCGACAGTATTTCCGGAACAGGAAGATACAGTACCGCTGATGTAATGACAGGCAGCACACAGTCGTGCTGCCCGTTTTGAACCATTTTTGAATCATTTTTGAATCACTATATTATTCTGTTACATGATCGTGCGGACAGAATATATCCTTGCTCCACACTACGATCAGTATTTTCTGAAACGGTTATAACGCATCTCAACGAGCTTTTCAATCGGGAGAGCAGATTTTTTGTCGAAGGTATCGGCAATCAGATTTTTCAGACTGTCAAACAGTTTGCTTTCAATATCCTTTGGCTCACGAATGATTCTTTCTATCACGCCCAGCTTGAACAGATCCTGTGCTGTCAGCTTCAGACATTCCGAAGCCTCTGCCGTTTTACTGGGATCCTTCCAGAGAATGCTGGCGCAGCCTTCAGGAGAAATAACGGAATAGATAGCATTTTCCAGCATCCAGACCTCATCAGCTACCGCCAAAGCAAGAGCGCCGCCGCTGCCGCCTTCTCCGATAAAAATAGAGAGAATCGGCGTTTTCAGCGTCATCATTTCCATCAGGTTTTCGGCAATCGCCTGCCCCTGACCTCTTTCCTCTGCACCAATTCCGCAATAGGCTCCGGAAGTATCGACAAAGCAGATAACAGGGCGATGGAATTTTTCAGCCTGCTTCATCAGGCGCAGCGCCTTGCGGTATCCTTCCGGATGAGCCGAACCAAAATTTCGTGACATACGCTCTTTTAAGTTTCTGCCCTTTTCCAGCCCGATCACCGTCACAGGTTTGCCGTTCAGTTCGGCAATACCGCCGATCACGGCCTTGTCATCGGCAAAGCGTCTGTCGCCGTGCAGCTCAAAAAAGCTGTCGCCGAATATTCTGGTGATATAATCCACGGAAGTCGGTCTGTCATTGGCTCTGGCAGCCGTAACATTATCAAACGCACTCATTTTTCGACAGCCTCCTTTCCGTTGACAGGGCAGTGAAGCCTGATCAGCTTAGAAAGTGTTTCTTTCATATCCTTGCGCTCTACAACAGCGTCAATAAAACCTTTTTCCAGCAAGAACTCTGCGGACTGAAAGTCCTTGGGAAGTTTCTGTCGAATGGTCTGTTCTATTACTCTCGGACCTGCAAAACCGATCAGGGCATGCGGTTCGGACAGAATGATATCGCCCTCCATCGCAAAACTTGCCGTAACGCCACCTGTTGTAGGATCTGTCAGCACCGTAATGTACAAAAGACCTGCGTCGCTGTGTTTTTTAGCGGCACCGCTGGTTTTCGCCATCTGCATCAGCGACAAAATACCCTCCTGCATTCTTGCACCGCCGGAAACTGTAAAAATGATCACCGGCAGCCGATGTCTGGTGGCATATTCAAACGCCTTGGTGATTTTTTCACCGGTAACGGTACCCATCGAGCCCATCATAAACTGTGAATTCATCACTGCAATAACGGTTTTCTCACCGTTAATGGCTGCTGTTCCTGTAATAACGGATTCATTTTCACCACTGCTGAGCTTGGCGCTTCTGAGTTTTTTCTCATAATCGGGAAATCCGATTTTATTAACGGATACCATATCGGCGTCCATTTCCACAAAGCTGTTTTCGTCCACGGTCATTTCGATACGCTGTCTGGCAGCGATACGAAAATGATAATTACACTTCGGGCAGACCTTATGATTATCCATCAGGTCTGAAGAAAGAACAGCGTTTTTGCAAACAGGGCACTTAATCCACAGTTCTTCGGGAATATAGGGGTGATTTTCCGCAAACTCCCCCTGATTTTCCAATTCATTTTTCGGTTTCAGAAAATTAAAAATATCCGGCAATACACTCACCTGACCTATCTCGCTATAATAGCTTTTTATTCACAGACACCGATAAAGCACCGTACAGCAGCATGGCGAGACGGTGCTTTAGTGGCAGACTTGCGTTAATTCTTATTCTTCTCTTTTTCTTTTTTTCTGTCGTGCCGTTCCTGATAATGCTGCATAAAGTCTGTAGTATATTCGCCGGACACAAACTCCTGATCTGACAGAATATCAATATGCAGGTTACGGTTATGCTGAATACCGTTGATCGTCAGCTCGCTGAGAGCCATCTTCATTTTCCGGATTGCCAGTTCCCTTGAGCGAGCCTGTACAATCAGCTTGCCGATCATGGAATCATAGTACGGCGGCACGGTATAATTCTGATAAATAGCGGTATCGAAGCGCACACAGGGTCCGCCGGGAATATGTATAAAATCCAGTGTGCCGCAGCTCGGCCGGAAATTGAACGCCGGATCCTCAGCATTGATACGGCACTCAATGGCATTGCCGTGCATATACACCTTATCCTGTGTCACCGTCAGTTTAGCGCCAGAGGCAATGCGGATCATCCACTGCACAATATCAATTCCCACTACCATTTCCGTCACAGGATGTTCCACCTGCAAACGGGTGTTCATTTCCATAAAATAGAAATGCTTGTCTTTATCCAAAAGGAACTCTACCGTTCCTGCGTTTTCGTAATGAACAGCCTTAGCTGCCTTTACAGCAGCCTCCATCATCTTTTTGCGGATATCGGGTGTAATCGCCGGTGAAGGACACTCTTCAATGAGCTTCTGGTTTTTGCGCTGAACAGAGCATTCTCTTTCTCCCAAGCAAACCACGTTTCCGTATTTATCACACAAAAGCTGCATTTCAATATGCTTGACGGGTGTAATAAATTTTTCCATATATACGGCTCCGTCGCCGAAGGCGCTCTGAGCCTCTGCCTTTGCGGACAAAAACGCATTGTCGAAATCCTCGATGCGGTCCACACGGCGTATCCCTCTTCCGCCGCCGCCGGAGCGGGCTTTTACCAGCAGCGGAAACCCGATTTCCTTTGCTTTTTCTCTTGCCTGACTGATATCGTCTATCACATCGCTTCCGGGAGTCACAGGCACCCCTGCCGCCCTCATCGTACGTCTGGCTTCGTCCTTATCGCCCAGCTTTTCGATCATTTCAGCAGTAGGCCCAATAAACTCAATATTGCATTTTTTACACAGCGACACAAATTTGGCATTTTCCGAAAGCAGCCCATATCCCGGGTGAATTGCCTGCGCCCCGGACACTACCGCTGCCTCTAAAATTGCCGGCATATTCAGATAGCTGTCCGCTACCTGCGCTCCGCCGATACAATAGCTTTCGTCAGCCATACTGACGTGAAGCGCATCTTTGTCAGCCTGAGAATAAACTGCCACAGTAGAAATGCCCATTTCACGGCACGCCCTGATAATTCTTACCGCTATTTCGCCTCGGTTGGCAATCAGTATTTTTGAAAACACTTGCAACACCCTCTCGACCTTTTGTCAGAGCTTTACCCTGACACCCACCGGTGGCTTTCAGCCCTCCGGAACTTACGGCAGAAATCCACTTTTCTGCCCCTGTCTTTTGCGGAGTTCTCCTGACAACCCGAACTTATTCTTCGGTTTTCACCTTTTCTTTCGGGATCAGTGCAAAGGAAAACTCTGCCTGTGCGGCAATTTTACCGTTGACATAGCCCTTGCCGGTAACAAAATAGAACATACCTCTGTTCTTTGTCAGCTCACATTTAATTTCAAAAGTATCTCCGGGCAAAACCTGATGTTTAAACTTTGCTTTGTCAATGCCCGTAAAGAACGGCACACTCTTGGCAGAAACCTCTGCTATAATCACAGAGCTTGCCTGCGCCATCATTTCGCACAGAATCACGCCCGGTACAACAGGGTGTCCGGGAAAATGACCGTCCAGAAACCATTCGTTTCCGGTAATGTATTTTTTACCCTCACAGGTAGTTTCACCGGTTTTGGTAGCTTCATCAATCAGAAGCATTGAATTTCTGTGAGGGATAACACTCTCTAATTCCTGCTTGTTCATTCTCAGTTCCTCCAATTATCGGATCTTGAAAAGCGTCTGACCGTATTCCACAACCTGACCGTTTTCAGCACAAATGGCTGTAATCTCACCGCTCTGCTCGGCGGTTACTTCATTCATCAGCTTCATTGCTTCAATCAGGCAAAGCACATCGCCCTTATTCACCTTTGTTCCTACAGCTACATAAGGCTCCTTATCCGGTGACGGCGCCGCATAAAACACACCGACCATCGGAGAAGTAACCGGTGAACCGTCCTCCAGCTTTTGCTGAGCTTCTTCATGAATAAAGGGTGCGGCAGGCTGTTTTTCTGCTGTTTCCTGTTCTGCAGCAGTGCCCGGCGCAGCAGCAGCCGGCACAATCGTCTGCACAGCCCCTGTTTTTTGCGTAATGGTCAGCGCTTCTCCGTTTTCGGCTATAATCTCCAGTTTTGTTGCCTTGGAGCCATCAAAAGCCTTCATCAGCTCTTTAATCTCTTCTACACTGTACATGATTTGTTGCACCACCTTACTTATTTACGAAACGCAATACAAGCGTTATGTCCGCCAAAGCCGAAGGTTGTTGAAATAGCCATATTCAATTCGGCTTCCTGAGCGGTATTCGGCGTATAGTTAAGGTCGCACTCCGGATCAGGCTCTTTATAGCCGACTGTGGGCGGAATGATACCTGTTCTGAGCGCCTGAATTGCAGCAATCGCTTCTACCGCACCGGTTGCCCCCAGCATATGGCCCGTCATCGACTTTGTTGAACTGATGTGCGCCTTATAAGCCGCCTCGCCCAACACCGCCTTGAAAGCTTTTGTTTCGGTAGAGTCATTCATCGGCGTGCTGGTTCCGTGCGCATTGATATACAGCTTTTCTGCATCACCGTCAAACTCTGCTTCTTCAAGCGCCTGACGAACGCATCTTGCCGCACCTGCAGCTTCCGGGTCCGGAGCCGTTACATGGTGTGCGTCACAGGTATTGCCGTAGCCGCAGATTTCCGCATATATTTCGGCGCCTCTGGCAACCGCATGATCATATTCTTCGAGAATCAGCATTCCGGCGCCTTCGCCCAGAACAAAGCCGTTACGGCGCTTGTCAAAGGGAATGGACGCATTTTCGGGATCCTCACTCATTGTCAGCGCCTTACAACTTGTAAAGCCTTTAATCGCCAGCGGGTGAAGCGCCGCTTCCGCACCGCCTGCAATCACCGCATCGGCATAGCCGAATCTGATCAGGCGATAAGCCTCGCCGATAGCGTGTGTGGAAGTGGAACAAGCCGTTACTACCGGCAGACAGGGTCCCTGTGCCTTATATTTGATAGCAATATTGCCTGCGGCAATGTTGCTGATCATCATCGGGATAAAAAACGGCGAGATGTTCTTATCGTTGAACATATTTTTACACTGTTCGTAAAAAGTTTCGATGCCGCCGACACCGGAACCTACATAAACACCAAAGCGTTCCGGCTCTACCTTACCCATTATTTTACTGTCGGCAACCGCCTGCGCTGCTGCTGCCATCGCATACTGAGTGTAAAGATCCATTCTGCGGCAGTCTCTTTTTTCGATATACTCTTCCGGGTTAAAGTTTTTAACCTCTGCTACCACCTTCGCCTTTGTCAGCGAGGGATCATATCTTGTTACAAGACCGATTCCGCTTTTGCCGTTTTTCAGCGAATTCCACATTTCTTCTATATTATTGCCTACGGGAGTAATCGCTCCCATTCCTGTTACTACAACTCTTTTCATATTATTTGATCATCCTTCCCTACGCTTTGTAATGTCTCGACAGGCAAGTAAACACTGTCTGAAAATAGCCCGGGTACATTTTGTCGGTCAGATTGCCATACCGCCATCCACCTTGATCACTTCGCCTGTAATATAGGACGCCTCGTCAGACGCCAGGAAAACCGCCGTATTGGCAATATCCTCAACCATACCGGGGCGCTTCAGCGGAATAGCCGCCAGTGCGGCTTCTCTTGCCTTCTCGGGCATACCGTCGGTCATGTCTGTTTTGATAAAGCCGGGGGCTATGGCATTGGCTGTAACATTTCTGGAACCCAGTTCTTTTGCGACAGACTTCGTCAGCGCAATCATGCCGGCCTTTGCCGAAGCATAGTTTGCCTGTCCTGCGTTACCGTTGATTCCCACAATGGAAGAAATGTTGATGATTCTGCCTCTGCGCTTCTTCATAAAGTGCTGATACAGGCTCTTTGTCATATTAAAGGCGCCTTTCAGGTTAACGCTGATAACAGCGTCAAAGTCCGCCTCTGTCATGGCAAGAATCAGCTTATCCCTGACGATGCCGGCATTATTGACAAGAATATGCACTTCGCCAAATTCCTCAATAATCTCTGCAACCGTTTTCTGTGCAGCCTCAAAATCCGCCACGTTGCATTCATAGGCTTTTGCCTTAACGCCTTTGGCTTCCAGCTCTTTTACGGTTTCTGCTGCCTTTTCACCGTCATTAAAATGCAGAAAGGCTATATCGGCGCCCATATCCGCAAATTTGAGAGCAATCCCTTTTCCAATACCTCTGGAAGCGCCTGTGATAATAGCTGTTTTACCGGTTAATTCAAACATATCATTCCCCTGACACTCACTGCAGAGCATCAAGTCCCTCCTTATTTTCAATATTCACTGCACTGACATCTGCATTGATTTTTTTGATCAGACCCGTCAGTGTTTTTCCTACTCCTACTTCAATAAAGCGCTCCGTTCCCGCAGCGATCATATTTTCCACGCTCTTCTGCCATCTGACAGGGTGGTTGATCTGCAAAGCGATCAGCTCTTTATAATCTCCGGCATAAGGCTCTGCCGTGCAGTTGGCATATACAGGAACAGCAGGTGCCTGCAGCGTAATGTCTGCAAGATATTCTCTCATACCCTCTGATGCGCCGTCCATAAAAGGCGAATGGAATGCGCCGCTGACAGCCAGCTTGACTGCCTTGCCCTTCAGTTCTTTTACCTTGGCGCAGAGAGCGTCAATCTCATCCTCTGCCGCAGCCACAACCGTCTGGGCGGGACTGTTGTAATTAACAGGATAGGCTTTTGCAAAGCCGCCGCAAATCTCTTCCGTCTGTTCCGGCGTAATCTTCATAACGGCAGCCATAGCGCCGGGATTATTTTTTGCCGCCTGATCCATCAGTTCAGCCCGCTTGCATACCAGACGAAAAGCGTCCTCGTATGAAAGCATACCCGCAAAAGCCACAGCGGCAATTTCGCCGAGAGAAAAACCTGCCGCAAAATCCGGACGGATACCTTTTTCGGCAACTGCCTCGGCAGCCGCAAGATCCGTTATGAACACACACGGCTGTGTATTGATGGTAACGGACAGTTCTTCCTTTGTACCCTCAAAGCACTGTCTGAGAGTGCCGGGGCGAAGCCGTTCTGCCATATCAAACACTGCCTTAGCAGCAGGCGAACATTCATACAGTTCCTTACCCATTCCGGGATATTGCGCTCCCTGCCCCGAAAAAACAAATGCTGTTTTTGCCATAGGTTTTCCTCCTATTATCAGGCGTCATCTGCCGTCAGACTCCGCCTGTACTTATTATATGTTGCCGATCTGTCTGTTTTCGTCGTTTTTCCTGACTGCTTTCAATTCGTCTGATTTCAGTCCTTGTTCCAGCGAACGATGCAGCTTCCGGTTGTCAGTCCTGCGCCAAAGGCACACATAGCAATCAGATCGCCCTTTTTCAGAATGCCTGCACGGTTTGCCTCGTCAAGTGCCAGCGGAACGCTGCCCGATGAGGTATTGCCGTAATGATTGACATTGCAGAAAAACTTTTCTCTGTCAATTCCGAGATTTTTGGCAGAAGCATTGATAATCCTGATATTTGCCTGATGAGGAATCACGTGATCAATGTCTTCCTCCGTCAGACCTGCGTCAGCAATGGCTTTTTTGATACCGCTTGACATGGCATGAACCGCAAATTTATACACCTCGTTGCCTGCCATGTGCAGCACAGCCCGCTGTTCTTCATGCTGATAAAACGGTGAAGAGTTGGAGCCGTGCGGAATAAGTAGTACCTCATCATTTCCCACAGCCGTCAGGTTAATTGCCAGCAGATCATCTCCTTCGCCCAACACAGCGGCGGCACCGCCGTCACCAAACAGAACGCAGGTGGAACGATCCTTCCAGTCAATGATATTGGACAGGTTATCCATAGAAACCACCAATACCTTTTTAACTTTTTTTCTGACAAAATAGCCGTCTGCAATATCCAGTGCATAAATAAAGCCGGAACAGGCTGCATTGACATCAAAAGCCGGGCAGTCGGCACCAATTTCTTTTTGTATCACGCAAGCCTGAGAAGGCGTAATGTTTTCTCCTCTCATGGTAGAGCAAATGATCAGGTCAAGCTCAGCCGCCGTCACACCGGCATTATCAAGAGCTTCTTTAGCCGCCCTGACTGTCAGTTCTGTCAGTGTTTCCCCCTTGCAGACTCTTCGCTCTTCTATACCTGTACGAGTTCTGATCCACTCATCATTTGTTTCCACCATTGTGGACAGCTCGTCATTGGTCAGTACATAATCAGGTACCGCTTTACCTGTACCGAGAATACTGAAACTCATCTGTCAGACCTCCATATTTTATAATTACAGCCGCATTTTCAGCTTTCTTTATTGAAAATTTCCAAAATTAATCATAACAATTTTATTATATTTCCAGTCGTTTGTCAAGCTATGTATCGTTGCCTGTGAAAATCCATGGTACTCATCAGCCTGAATGCTCTTATCCGGACGGGGTTCGATGCGAAAACCTCATGACGGTTCTTCCCCTGAACGGTTGATCTCCTGAAATGTCCTCCCCCTTGCTGCTCTATACTTTTCACCGTGTACCGCTTTCGCATCACTGTGCCGTATTTATCCGGATACGCAGCGTAATGCTTCAGCACTGTAATTTTTGCTTCTCTGTCCTTTTCCACCTGACAAAAATTATTTCTGTCGATCCCCCCGATCCCACAGAATACAAACAACCCGTCCAAAACACTATCAGCGCCGCCGAAGTTTATGCCGATTCCGTATGAATACAAAACTGTACGGATAACACTGTAACGACAGCATCTCTTCACTGCTTGATTTCATGTGTATGTCTATTATTTCGAATATTTCGAAGCGGTATTTCACAGAATCAGAAAGCATCGTAAATCAAACCGAAAAACTACCGGAGCATCATGATGCAAAGCTATTCTGAAATTAATAATAAATAACGGAATGCTTTAAAATGAAGGAATGAAAGTCAGAGGTAAAGCCTCCAACGCTCCTCCAACAAAGCTTGATGAATGATACAATAAAATATTAAGCATATAAACGGAAATCACAGTCTTTAAAAAGGCCGGCTAATCTTTTTGTAAAGGTCTACTTCGATGTGATACCCGTATAAAACAAACGACTGCCGCTTCTGTCAGAATCCTCAGGTACGGCAGTCATTTGGTGCAAAGCAGCCGTATTGCACAAACCGCTTGCTTTTGTTATTTACTGAACAGTTTCTTCCACAACATCACAGCATTTGAATTAACCATCAGAGCATCTATATCCAGACCGGCAGGACAGATATTACGGCAGGCAAGGGACTTGCCGCAGCCATTATAGATTTTTTTACCGTAAGCTTTCCGCAATGCTCCGCTTTCAGAAGCAGGCATCTCCTGCAGCAGTCTGGAAGCCGGTACCATGGCTGCCATACCAAAGAAGTCTCCGTCAACCGAGAAATTCGGACAAACCTCAAGACAGCAGCCGCATTGCAGACATCTCGAAGCTTCATACAGCAGATCATTCTTCTTTTCCGCAGCCATCGTATCCTCTGTCAGCCAAAGCTGCAGCTCCTTTAGATTATCCATCATCTTTTGTCTGTCCACCATCAAATCAGCTATAACAGGGAATTTTCTCAGCGGCTCTATGCGTATCCGCTGTGTTTTCAACTCCTTCAACACCATATCGCAGGCAAGGCACGGCTGTCCGTTGATCACCATAGCGCAGGCGCCGCACTTTTTTTGCAGACAACTGCATTCCCATATAATCGGCTCGCATTCTTCTCCTCGTTCATCTTTCAAAGGAACCGTACGGTTCAGTTCTGTCAGTGCCGTGGCAACCGTTGCGTTCGGCATTTCCGTTTCATACTGAAAGCATTGCCAGAAAGGCGCTTCCTGCTGACTGCGTTTTCGCTTGATCTCTAAAAGATATTTCATGCGTTTTCACCTCTCCTGACAGGAATCTCTTCCAACGATACGGTAATTTTTTCACCGTCAAATACAATTTTTGACGTTTTTCGGAATACGCTGTCGTTTTTATCCGGGAAATCCGTTCTGGTATGCGCTCCCCTGCTTTCGCAGCGATTGAGGGCGCTCATCAGTACTGCCTGACCCAGAATCAGACGCTTTTTCTGATAAGTACACTGCTCCTTATTCGTCAGTTCTTTCAGTTTATCAAGCGCTTCTGTCAACTGATCTCCCGTCCGGAATATTCCCAAAGCATTTCTTAGTATGACTGCCGCTTCTTCCTGTACTGTCGGTTCGACAAAGCATGGACCGCTGCCTCGGCTGATGATGTCAACGGCATTTTCCCGTGTGTCAGTCAACTCCTCCATAGCAGTCATCGCCGCCCTTTTGCCGCCGTACACGGCTCCGAGCATGGAGTTTCCCCCCAGACGGTTAGCGCCGTGATACTGACAGGCACATTCCCCAGCCGCATACAAAGACCGCTTGCTGCAGCGGTGCTGCTCGTCTACGTAAATGCCTCCCATAAAATAATGAATACCGGGAGAGACCTCTAACGCTTCCGTTGACGGATCTTTGCCGAGCAGTTCCATACATTCTTCACGCAGATCGGTCAGCTTTGTCTTCCATACCTCCTGCTGCAGTTCTGTCATATCAAGATAAACTGTATCCGAGCATTCCGGCATCTGTCTGACCAGTTCCATTTCCCGGGATACAACATCTCTCGGCATCAGGTTGCCATACTCCGGATATTTTTCTTCCATAAAATACCACGGCTTAGCATTTTTCAGAACATACAATCTTCCGCCTTCTCCCCGTGCTGCTTCACTGATCAGGCAGCGTTTGCCTGCAATCGCCGCCGTTGTCGGGTGATACTGTATAAACTCAAGGTTTGCCAGCGCCACTCCCTGACAAAACGCTGCCGCAGCAGCGTCTCCTGTATTCACCACCGTTCCGGTGGTCAGCCCCGGAAACAGACTGTTCATACCGCCGCACGCCAGTATAACCGGTCCTGAACACAATAGTCTGTCACCACTGTACAAATCAAGAACTTTCACGCCGGTACAGGTTTCACCGCTAATACACAGTTCTTCCATTCTATGATGTGTATAGCGTTCGACCAGCCCCTGCACCTCATATCGTCTGACGGCGTCTGTCAGCGCTGTCATCAGAATCTTGCCGGTACTGCTTTTGGCATACGCCGTTCGTTTTTTCTTTTGCCCTCCAAAATTCCTTAACACCGGTCCATTCTTCTGCATTCTCAGCGCTGCGCCAAGATTGCACAGCTCCGAAACCGTTGCCGGAGCCTCTGTACACAAACGATACACTGCATTCGGATCCGCCAGATATACGCCGCCCTTCATTGTGTCAGCATAATGTTCTTGCGGAGTATCGTCTTCTCCCATGGTATTCAAAGCCGCATTTATACCGCCTTCCGCCATCACGGACTGAGCCCGTTCAGAAGACATCGGAGAAATCAGACGGCAGCCTTTTCCTGATTTCGCAATGGTCAGCGCCGCCGACAAACCTGCCAGCCCTGCGCCTATTATATTGATTCTGTTCATATCTTCCCTCTTTTCTCATCATAGCTTTTTTATCATGGCTTATTTATCATAGTTTTTTATCATAGCTTTTTTTCTTTCCACATTATACCTTTTTTTCTAAAACAAATCAATGCACCTGCTGATGAATCCACGAGAATCAATCTTAAAAAAGATTACAGATACGGATATCTACTCATTCATCATAGCGCTTATACGCACAGATCCGGTCAGCGTTTTCATAAAAGAGATTCCTATGTAGCCGCCTCGGTGAAATTGAATTCCAAGTTATGATTCTTTTGCAGGGCAGATGCGTTTTGGCGAAATCAGTAACAAATGATATCTTTTCGCAGAAAAACAGCAGCAACCCTGACAGCATTTTTTATAGCTGTTGATAGCACTAAGTTTTATGCCAAGTTTTATTGATACAATCTATTGACTTTTTTATAAAGTTTATGTAAAATAGTTATTGCTGTACAGTCAAATGCGCTGCAGCAATTTATCATAATGATGGAGACGTATCGAAGTGGTCATAACGGGGCGCACTCGAAATGCGTTAGCCCTTTACCGGGCTCGAGGGTTCGAATCCCTCCGTCTCCGCTGTAAACCGGATCAGTAATGGTCCGGTCTTTTTTTCGAGCTAAGTTTACAGGAATTCGAACCCGTGAGGGTAGGCGCGTTATGAAAACGCTCCTGTGGAGCGTTTTTAGCGCCGATCGGCGCAGCGCTCATGCGCAAGCCATCAAAGGCGAAGCCTTTGGTCGAATCCCTCCGTTTTTTTCAGAATAGTCACTCTTTTCAGAGCAAGAGTTTATCTTTTTGCGGAAGGAAAAACATCAAGGACTCACCCATTACCGCAAACAGCATTTCTTTCTGCGTATTGCGAGCGTAAAGTCAAATACAGCAGGTGATTGGTTCTGCAAGATGGAAAGATAAAGCAGAAACACAGCCTGTACTCAAAAACTTTATGCATTGACAAGCCACCGAAAAAAGTATAGAGTATTATTGCTATGAGAATAGCAAACATCAAGGAGGTTATGTTATGTTGTGCGAAAGCTTACCCGGAATTGAATGGTTTGCCAATGACAATCCCTATACAGAATGCAGCTTTCTGTTTCATTATATTATCATACCGGACGTCAAGGAAGAAATCATGACGGTCAAAATCTGGCACGGCAAATTTTGCTATGAAAAAAGTGTTGATGAAATCGTATCCGAGCGTGCCTTTCCGCTGACCAAAGGCGGAAGGGACGAAATGATCGACTACATTCGTACCGAACATTCCTCTTATCATCAATAAGCATAGCCCTGCTACAAGGCAGATCTGTGCCTGCATTCCCGGTGTCCGTCTGACAGACAATCATTCAGCAGACATCGGTCGGCAAATAATAACGTGTCGCTTTATCATAGAAAAACATTGCATTTTCAGCAGGATCGTACTATAATAATCCTGTTGATTTTCATGAAAAGGAGGCGCAATATGAACGCAGAAAAGGGACTGCATGACGGGCACCGCAATCGTGTCAGGGAAAGATTTCTGCAAAACGGATTATATACCTTCCGTGATATTGAAGCAATTGAACTGATGCTGTTTTATGCAATTCCCAGAAAAGATACGCATAAGCTGGCAATTGATCTGCTGGATAAATTCGGATCGTTAAGCGGTGTGTTGGAAGCGCCTGTCGAAGAATTAAAAAAATCCGATCTCAGTGAAAGTGCCGCCGTTCTTCTAAAACTTATTCCGCAAATGTGCGCCCGATACTATCAGGATAAATATCTGATTCAGGAAAAAACCATGACTGCCGATAACGTTGATGAATATGTCCTGCGCTTTTTTATCGGTGCAGAGGAAGAAAAGCTCTGTCTGATGCTGATAGACAACAGCGGACACTGTACGTTTTGTAATATAATCAGTGAAGGAACCTTTTCTGCTTCTGAAATAGATTTACAGACCATCATCAAGTATGCCATACGCTACAATGCGGTGAGTGCCGTCATCGCCCATAATCACCCCAGCGGTTTGCCGATTCCGTCTCAGAGTGATATTGATGCAACGATCATGCTGCGTGACGAATTGAGAACCATCGGTGTTATTTTATTGGATCATCTGATTGTAGCGGATCTGGATTATCTGTCGATGGCAAGTACGGACGATTACAGCCATATATTCTATTTTGGAAATTCCGGCAATTCAGAGTTTGATGACTGAGTATAATACAACAAAGCAACAATCCATTGAAAAGCCTTTTGGTACTTCCCGTCAGAGAAGTATCCAAAAGGCTTTTTTGGACGGCGTAAGCATTCCCTGACAAAGCCACAAAAGAACCTGTTGCATCATTTGCTTTTCGGTTAATATCGGTCTGTAAAGGCAGAGAGCGTTTACAGAACAACAAAATTCCGACGATTCCGAGTGAGAAGAGTACAATCTGACGTAAAAAGGCTCAAGGGGCAGCAGAACGGTATGATATAAATTGTTCCGTGGTTTCGTCAAACTTTGTAAGATAAAACGCTTTATTTTCTGCGTTGGTTGTGGTACAATGAACAATGATTACGAAAAGGATTTGAGGTTTTAATACTATGATTTATCAGAATATTTTAGAGGCAATCGGTCATACGCCGATGATCCGCCTGAACCGCATGGCTGATCCGGACGGCGCAGACATACTTGTGAAATTCGAGGGTCTGAACGTAGGCGGTTCCATCAAAACCCGCACGGCCTACAACATGATTTGTGCGGCTGAAAAAGAAGGAAAAATCAGACCGGATACAATTATTGTAGAGCCTACCAGCGGCAATCAGGGAATTGGTCTGGCGCTGGTGGGAGCCGTCAGGGGATACAAGACGGTTATTATCATGCCTGATTCTGTCAGCGAAGAGCGAAGAAAGCTGGTTCGTCACTATGGCGCTCAGGTCATTCTGATCCACGACGACGGCGACATCGGCAAGTGCATTCAGGAGTGTCTGAATACGGCACTCAGAATGGCAAAAGATGACCCGAAAGTATTTGTCCCCCAGCAGTTCGAAAATGAAAACAATGTTTTTGCTCACAAGTATTATACCGCTCTTGAAATACTGGAGCAGACTGCCTGCAAAATAGACGGTTTTTGTTCCGGCATCGGTACAGGCGGCACAATTACAGGTATCGGAGAAACGCTGAAAAAGCAATATCCGGAAATGGAGATCTGGGCGGTGGAGCCTGAACACGCTGCTATTTTAGCAGGCGGTACGATCGGCACCCATCTGCAGATGGGAATCGGCGACGGGATTATTCCGTCTATTCTGAACAGAGAAATCTATGATCACATCTGCATTGTAACAGACGAAGAAGCGATTGAAACCGCCAAGCAGCTTGCTTCTTCAGAGGGAATTATGTGCGGTATTTCTGCAGGAACCAACGTCGCTGCGGCAATCAAGCTGGCAAAAAAGCTCGGTAAAGGAAAAACCGTGGTAACCATTCTTCCCGATACCGCAGAGCGCTATTTTTCCACGCCGCTGTTTGAGGAATAATATTCATTTAGTATTTACTTTCCGGCAGGAGATATGTTTTCTTCATCTATTCCGGTTACACTTTGGCGATTTGATAAAAAAGAATCATAATTCCAACATTATTCAACAACAAAACAGCCGCTTTTCGGACTTGTTCCGAAAAGCGGCTGTCATTTTGCGTGCGGTTCCGGTGAGAACGATTACTGCTTTTTGTTCAGATCAACGCCCGGCGCCGGATTTGAACCAACATCTATTACCGGATTGATTTCGTTGTCCGGTAAGGGTTTTGCCGGAGGAGGCGTGTTATCGTCATCGTCTTTTTTCTTCTTTTTTACCATAACTATAATGATGATAATGATAATAATAATGATCAGAAGAATAATCAGCAGGATCCACAGCCACAACAAGGATTTCTTTTCTTCCTTCTGCTGAACCGGTGTTGTGCTCTGCTCGTTCGTCTTGCTTTCTTCGGTTATTGTACTTTGTTCCTGTACGCTCGACTCGGTTACAGAAGCTTCCGGATAATTGCTCATCTCCTGAGCGCCGAAGGTCAGAACGTCAGAATAATCGGAATAGAACTCTCCAAGCCATTCTCCGTTATAGCTTTTGTACTGACTGCAATAATATCTTGCCCGCAGTTCAATAGGGGAATCCTTTGCAAGAATTACGTCAGGTGAGCTGACGCCGTTTTCACTGTTCTCACGAATGAGATTTTCCGCTAAAAAGATCAGCGATACGATATTTTCACCTGCCGTTACAGTTCCGTCACCCTGTTGGGTACACCATGTTCCGTCAGGAACTCTTGCTTCCCATTCTACCCGAATAAAGCCGCCTCTTGCGGTGATTTCTGTCAGATTGCCGCTCAATTCCTCCGGTACAGTCAGCGTCACGGCAACCTGAGGATAGCCGTTGAAGTCTTCTTCGTAGTATCTCAGACCGGTAATAACGGGCGCAGCCAGCGTTTCTTTTGTATAGGGTACATATTCCTCCGCATCTTTGCCGTAAGCCGCCGCTTCTGACCAATCGGAAAAAATAGCTGTACCGGTATTGTTGTCCTTGACAGGAACAATTGCCCAGCGCACACGGGTGTAGGCTGTATGCTGCGTCCAGTCAATGCTGATCATTTGTTCATGAGCTTCCGGATCGGTTTCTATCAAGGTATACTGGTCGTCTTTAAGTTGGTTTTTCAGACCGGGAATCAGTTCGTTGCCGTAAAACCATTCGTTATCCTGCTTCCTTTCTTCCTCTGACTTTGCAGGGTCATTGTAAAGTATGTTTCCACGAAGAATCCAGCATTCATTAACAGTTGACGGAGAGACTCCGTTATCGACAACGTCCCATTCACCGGTACGGGTCCGATACTCTTTATCTTGTCCGTAGGTTGCACGCTGCTGGTTGCCGTCTTCGTCCTTCCACTCTTCACCGTCCCAGTACATGGTATAGTGCCAGCCGTTGACAGGATCATCAATAGCCCAGTCGATCTGGGAAGTAACCCAAATCTCATCCAGTCCATAATCCTTTTTCAGTTTTTCCAGTACGGCATCATGTGATTCCGGATCGGCGACGCTGCTTAGCCATTCAGACATTCCGTCATTCATAGACCACGACACATTCAAAGTAGTGGGTGAATCGCTGTCGGTCAATGCAGCCACTGACACCTTTGACGGTGCTTCTACCTCAAAGGGCAGCTTAAAACCTTTGTAGTCGGTTTCGGCGAAGGCTGTGACGGATATTGCCCCTGCAGAAACCGCCACACTTGCTATGCAGGCGATTATCTTTTTCAATGTTGATCTCTCCTTCAGCAGTTATAATTGTCAGCAAAGGACTATGTTCTGCTTATGGAAAAAGTATACCATATCTTCCTGTTTGTAGCAAGCAAAAACAGGTTAATTTTCCTGAATATTTGCACAAAAAGTCCGGAAAATTTGCACTATTCTATACAAACAGAAATCAATACCGTTGTAAAAAGTTTTTTTTTGGCTGTGAGCATAAAAAAGGATTACTGATATAAATACTCCAGCTCTTTTTCGTCTGCAAATTCCTGCGCCAGCCGAATGATATGAGCAAGTGTTTCTTCTGACCATTCATAGTCTTCCATATACCTGCCGTTGAGCAAAAAGAGGTTTTTTCTGGGGTTGTTAATAAATGAATATAAATCACATTTTAATCCGCAAGTAATGATCATGCAGCCGCCCCTGACGGTATGGAATATGTATGCGATATTGTATTTTTCCAGCGTTTCATTAATCGACATCACCGATTTTCTGTACAGCCGTTTGGTTCTCTCGTCATACGGTCTGCCGGGCCAAAGCTTTTCTACCGCTTCGGGTGTTCTGACGATGCTGCCTGCTCTGTCAACACACAACGCCAGCAGTTCTTTCGCTTTCAGATTTCGAAAACTGACGGGCTTGTCATTGACAAAAATTTCAAATGTTCCAAAGGTTTTAATCTGTATTTGTGCCGTTCTTGCACGCAGCAGCCGAAAACTGTCCAGGCAAAAGCGGATATTCTCTTTATTCAATGGCCTGTTCAGCAGCTTGTCACATTCATAACGGTACACAAATACCGAGTCTTCTTCAGCATCACCTATCAGAGCGATCGGTATTCCGTGATTAATCTCTTTTGCTTTTTGCACAACCTTGGCAAATTGATGTTCCGGCTTATCAATAGAGATAAAAATCATATCACAGAGATGATGCTCCAGATAATCTGTACACAGGGTATAATCGTCAAAGACTTCAACTTTCAAATCTTCTTCCCGACGAAGCAAATTTGGTAAAAAAATATCGGATTGAGCATTTTCGTCACAAATCACTGCATTCACACATATCCCCCTCCTGATATATAAAACTATATCTATAAATAATCACAAATATTATAGAACAAATCACACACTTTGTCAATACACTTTATCGCTGAAAGAACGGCAATGGCTGCTAAGAAAGAAAATCCTCCACCACGTCTCTCAAGTGAACAGGATAGATATCCATTTCTTCTACCAGTTCTTTGAGCCGCAGCGCCTGATCATAGCTTTCGGTAATATCATCTATCCGGCAGCTTTCTCCCTGAAGCCTGGCTAAAAACGGACTTTCATTATATAAATATAATCCGTAAGTTTTTACACACACACCGCTCTCAATGACAACCAGTGTTTCGGTGATCGTACATTTGTATCGATCCTTCATGTCCGCTGAATGCAGAATCATTGCTGTATTGTACATCAAAAAACAACCCCTTGTATTATATTGTTTGATATTACAAAGTGTATAATTTAATGGCGCAGTGTACCCGTTGCTGTTTTGAATCAATCGGGTTACTTTACGCTTATGTGGCTATTATATCACACCAAGTGCCACCGAAGTGCTACTTCTGATTGCTATATAGTAGGATTTTCAAAAAATTCACTGTAAAATAGTGAGAATATCAAGTTTTGAAAAAAACTTTTTTTGTTTTGTAGGCTGGTTTTCTTGATAAAACTGTACCGTCACTATTTTCAAAAGGATAGCTTTTTCATATAGGGTATGGTATAATAAACATCAGATACAACGCAAGGAGAGTGACAGTTATGGCGACAGACAAGGACTATCTGATTATGCTGCAGGATCAGTTATCAAAGGCTGATTGGATCTCTTTCAGACCGATGATGGGAGAATACCTGATCTACTGTTACAATAAAGTGGTAGGCGGACTGTATGATAATCGTCTGCTTGTCAAACAGACGCCGGCGGCAAAGCAGTTGCTGCCGGACGCACCTGTTGAACTGCCGTATGAAGGAGCAAAAGGTATGCTGGCAGTAACCGATATTGAAAATACAGAATTGCTGCTGAAGCTGTTTGAAGCTATCTTTGCAGAACTGCCCGAACCAAAGCCGAGGCGCCGCACGAAACACCGCTCTTAAAATCTGACAGAGGCGAACATACCATTTCATTCTTTCGGGATTGTATGTTCAGCAATATCGTCAGCGGTTTTCGAAAAAAAGGAACCTGTGTAACTTTTCCGGTTAAACCGATTTTCATATAGGCTGCGGCGTACCGGTTGACAAACTGCAGACACACCGACACGGAGGATTGATTGTATGGATATGAAAGACTATGCCCAAAAAGCAGAAGAACTCAAGCAAAGCGAAGGATATAACTGTTGTCAGGCTGTAACGGCAGCATTGGCAGATCAGACAGAGCTTCCACCGGAAATATTGTATCAGATCGCTGCCGGTTTTTGTATCGGCATGGGTAATCTGAACGCTACCTGTGGTGCGCTGATCGGCGCAGGTATGATTGCCGGACTGGTTACAGAAGGAAAGGGAACGGTTCGTGCCGCCAAACAAATTTCAGAAACCTTCAGTCAATTATGCGGCGGTGCGATTACCTGCAGGGAGCTGAAGGGAATTGACAGCGGCAAGGTGCTTTGTCCGTGTAATGAGTGCGTCAAAAATGCTGTTCTGGCGTACGGCAAAGTGCTGGAACTGAAAAAATAAGATACAGCAGCAGCGCATAACTGTGAATCACGCTGTCGCTGGTTTGAGCCCTGTTGGAGGAGTCAAAAAAGCATACACAAAAATATGAAAATTCTATTTGCTTTTTCCTTGCATCGTTTTGGATTATTCTTGCTTAAAAACAAAAATTGTATAGGTTGGTTACGATGAAAATTAATCTTTATATTTTTTTATATCGAAGAGTTAAATGTTCTTGATAAAACTCAAAAATATGTTAATCTCGATTTCATAGAGGTGAATTATGAAAAGTAAAAAGCGTTTAGTCATCATCGTTTCCTTAATAATCGTATTGGATGTATGTTTAGTATGTTTGTTCATAAGGTTTGAAGGCTACTATATTTTCTATAGTGAACCATTACCGGATAGTGGCATTTGGCATAATGAATCGTTAAATATGGATATAGATTTCGATTATCTTTCTAATTATGGCGGAAACTGTGTTACGGTGTACAGCAACAATGGAAAGACTAAAAC